>NZ_CP099918.1:0-306304 GCF_030994125.1 Pseudoalteromonas xiamenensis
CACCGGAGTGAAGATTTCAAGTCTGCATTTTTACATTATAAATTGGCAAATGAGGCTCAGTACACTCAATGTCACTTCCAAACCGAAGACATGCTTCCATTTTTTGGTTCGATAAAATCGGTATGTGGCAGTGATTTTTTTAACCAATCTCTCGATAAAGTTACTGCGACATTTACGCCTGTGTTTATTGTAGGTTTACCACGTACAGGCTCTACTTTGCTTGAGCAAATGCTGATCCAACACGAAAACATCGACTCTTTAGGTGAAAATACGGCAATAAGTGACAAGGTTGTAAGCTATTTAGAAAAACGCGTCGAAGCACCTTTTCCAGAATGTCTGCACCGTTTGAGTACCCATGTCCTTGATTACGGACGAGAGATTTATACCAATGAAATTCGTAACGCGCGAATTGAAGCGCCTTACGTCATTAACAAGCTTCCTTCGAATTTTCAATCTATTGGGGTGATCCGTAAATTATTTCCTGATGCGCGCTTTATTCATGTCACTCGAGAGTTTAATGCGAATGCATGGTCCGTGTATTCTAATTATTTTGAACACGATGAACCTTATTTTTGCTCTGCAAGGGAATACCAAATTTATGCTCAAGCAGAAGAAGAACTGATGACACATTTCAAGCAATGTATTGGTCGCCATATTCACACGGTCAGCTATGAAACGCTCTTAGCTGAACCGGAAAAAACCATTAAAAGTACACTCAACTTTTTTAGATCAGTATTATGACCCTGAATGCATGAACTACTATAAAGGGAAACGATTGGTCCATACATTGAGTAAGTCACAAGTACGCCAACCCTTAACAAAAGCGCCTATTGAGGCTTGGAAAAAATACCAAAAAGATTTTGAGGGCCTTTTAAACCAGGAATCAGTAAGCCCGTAAATTCAATTATCTAATTAACTCTACGGGTTGGCAAAGCGATTACAGAGACCTATTTTTAAGATGGGATTGGAACCAGAATAACGCGTCTTGAAATTGATCGAGACGTGCATTCGGGTGCGTAAGCATATTAATGTGGTCATAATTGCATTTATGGCCAAAACGTTTGCCAAAAATCCTAATTTCCTGTGTGCCTAAACCCGACTCTTCCATAAATTTTTTAATGTCGATTGGTTGTGCCAATGCTTTGTCCTTAACACCTGCAATATGCAAAATTGGCGGTAGTGCCATCTTGGAAAGCGTCTTGGCATAATCAAAGTTATCATCTGAATCTACCCAAGGTTTAATTTTCGCCCATTCCATACTTTGGCGATGTGACTTTACTGTTTCTTCATCGCTTCCCCACTTTAACTTTCGTGCAGGTAGGTATCCATGTTTCTTAGCTAAAATAGGTGCTAGACCATACCAAATCAGATTTCCCTGTATAAACTTTTGCGGGTGTCGGTTATAAAGGCTGCGTTTAGAGCCAAAATATACACAGGCATCAACGTGTGAAATCATCTCTGGAAAGCGCGCGAAATAACTGTTCATCAACACACCGCCCCAAGAATGGGCGACCCAAAAGCGAGGATATTTACCCCTGAGTCCCCCTTTATTCCTTCCAACATAGTCGGAATGTCTTCTAGGATAGCTTCAGTCTGTCCGTAGCTATGACCTGGGCCAATATTAGGGATACTCTTTCCGCGACCTCGCAGATCGGCAACGTAACAATCATAGCCATGCTCAGCCAGAAATGGCGCCAACCCTTTGTTGGATTCCGTATATAAAAAATTTTGCCATTTTCGACAGCTCCGTGCATGAAAAACACCGGTTCACCTGTGTTTTCATCATCGTAAATTCGACGTAAATGCAGTTTTGCACCACCAAATGGAAGCAATATCGATTCTTGTTTGATCATCCTGATGTCTTTTATTTTTGTAAAATCAAACTCATCGTACCAGCTAAGACTATCGACAGCAATCACGGCAACCCAGCTCGCCGTTTATGAAATACTTAGGCTTGTTTCCTCCTATCCAAATTTCAAAAAGACGTAATACCAAAGATTCTTCTAACATCAAGTTTAGGAATGTTACCTGTGTACATACGTGCAGTTTCAAAACAGGGCTTCATCGCATAATTATCCACTAATGCTAACGCCTGTTCGTTAATTGCAGGAACATCGAGATATATAGTATCACCTTCCCGTAAACGAGACTGAACTGCGTCAAAAAGTGCTTGCGCGTACTCTATTTTATCGGCGAATAGTGGCCCGACCTTAACACCCTTTTCGCAATATCGAGCAACGGCATACCCTTTCAGTTTACCTTCGATGAGGTATCCAAACGCAATATGCTCAGGATGTTCAATCCAGTTTTTCAAAAATTCTTTACGTTCAACTGGGAAAAAGGCAGTTTCAAACTGTGCCACTTTATCGAATGCAACGTCGATAAGGTCACAAACCTCTCCCGAAATTGATTTCGGTGCGACGACAGAACCTTCAAAACGAATATTTTGATAGGCGAATTTAAATCCCGATTTTTTGTAATTATCTTGCTGTGCCACAACACCGTCTAATCCAACATTGATCCCTGAAAGATAGTTCATACCTGCTTGCCAAAGTTTATAACCAAAACCTTTTCCACGATATTCAGGTTTTACAATGTAAAACCCCAAAAAACCAAACTCATTGCCATAGTTAACCACCGAAATACTAGCAATAGGCTCGTCGCCTAAATACCCCATCAGGAACCCATTTGGATCGGCTCTATAGTAACATTCAGCATCAAATTTGCCCGGATTCCAGCCTTCAAGTTCGGCCCAGTTTGATGCCAGTTTAAGATCATCTAATGACATGGTTTTGATTGTATATTCCTGACTATTCATGTTGATTCCTATGTTATTTATCAATCAAAGTACTTGTACTATGCGTTGCCCACCGAATAGAGCTTAACATCCTCATTTACTTTGAGTTTCCAAAGATAGAAAGCACAGCATGATGGAATAGATTATGTTTGTTAGCTAGGTTTAAAGTATACTTAGCTTTTGCCTATAACACGAAGAACTGTGCATACTCGAAATATTCATCGCCAAGGCTACGATTTTAAGCAACTCGTTTCCGTATACCCTGCATTGTCCAATCATATCGTAATTACTCAAAGAGGACAGCAAAGCATTGATTTCTCAAATCAAACAGCAGTTATTACGCTTAACCAAGCCTTACTTAAGTTGCATTATGGGATAGATTTTTGGACTGTGCCAAACCCATTTTTGTGTCCTCCCATCCCAGGACGTGTAGACTACATTCATCATTTAGCCGAATTTCTAGAAATACAACCTGATTTTCATTCTCACGATAAGGTCAAAGGGCTGGATATTGGGACTGGTGCTTCCGCTATTTATCCTATTTTGGGACTAAAATGCTATAGCTGGCAATTTGTCGGTTCTGACATTAATAAAGACGCACTAAAGTTAGCGAAACAATGGTCTGAGTTTAATAACCTTGGCCTGAAATTCCGACATCAACCAAATGGCGAAATGATGTTCGATAATATTATTAAACCTGGTGAGCAGTTTACATTTACTATGTGCAACCCGCCGTTTCACGCTTCAGCACAAGAAGCACAAGCGGGCACAGAACGAAAGTGGCGTAACTTAAAAGGAAAGACTCAATCGAATCTCAATTTTGGTGGTCATGCACCGGAATTGTGGTGCGAAGGGGGTGAACTGACGTTTATTAAAAACATGATCAGTGAAAGCCAGCAATATTCGGAACAGGTAAATTGGTTTACGAGTCTCGTGTCAAAATCCGATCATTTAAACTCTCTTGAAAAACACGCAAAAGATTTGGGCGTCACCAATTGGAAAGTTGTCGATATGGAACAAGGGAGTAAACAAAGTCGATTTGTCGCTTGGAATTGGTAGCAATATTTTATATTAAGTATCCTAGGTATAGGAAGCATTCACTTCCTATACCATTATTATATATTTAACTTTGGACTGATTCTGTCTGACTTGAAGAAACAACATTTTGTTTACTTTGAATCTCAGCCAAATCGTTAATACAATAGTTAATATAATAAACATTAAACAGGAACGTATAAAACCCATTCATACGAAGGTCTATTTTATACTCGTTTGTTGCATATTCCTGTAATGCCGTTTTAGCCCTAAATGCCCACAAGATATAAAGCACTGCGCTCGAAATTGAGAGTAATCCCGCCACAGCATCTACAGCAGCAACACCAGAACCTTGAAAAGTACCACCAAGCCCAACACATACAGCAATATAAATTGGATAGTTATCGTCTACGAGTTCTTTTTTTGTAATAGACGCTATTATTTTCGAATTTTTGAATAGCCAAAGAATTAAGTAAATTCCTGCTGTAGCAATTGACAACAAAACAAAATTGGTAGTTTTTGTATTTACTTGTTCTTTAAGCTCGGTAATAGATGACATGTTTCTTCCTTATCCAATAGGTATAATTTCCATCATTGCAAGCAAAAAAGACTTGCATTATCCATGCTCGGAAGATTGACCCTTGACCGATAAAATAAGCTTTTAAAGGAAAGGTTTAGAAATGAATTACAGCCATCAATTGTCAAGTTAGATCCTTTTTATAAACTTTAACAACGAACTAATCCATGTCCATCAATCAAACGACCGGTTACAAATGTAAAATATTTCCTAGGGCGTTTTCAAGTTATTATTTGAAATTTTATATGATATTAATATTACATCACAACTTTAGAGCTCATTCCGCAAGTGGCGAAATACAATAGTGAAACTTTAAAACCAAAATTCGTGCAATATATTAAATATTTTCCATTCAAGAAACCACACCTTAAATAAAGCTGCTAGTTTACTTTTAAATTAGTAACCTCCTTCCATAAATGAGTAACTACTACCTATTGCCATCTAAAAGATCGAACTCCTCATTGCTGATTAACAATCGTTTAATTTACATGATGATCAACTCCATTACTGTGATGAGCTAGGGTGTTTTGTTGCGCTATGCCATATTAGGCATCATAACGTTGACTAAGGGTCGTTACGTTCGGATTTGAAAATGTTCCGTGCTGGATTTGAAGCTTTCAAATTCGGAGACCCTAACTAAAAGCGCTCTATAGTGCTTCAAAACCAAGAAACGTTCCCTAGTGACTAAGCACACCGTTCATCGTCGATTTTCTTATAAATTGAAACTTTTTTCAACTTTCTTTCACGAGAATCCAAGTTCTTAGATTTAATACACTATGAATAATTTACCCCTTCCTTTCCCTTTTCACACTTCAGCACAAGAAGCACAAGCGGGCACAGAACGAAAGTGGCGTAACTTAAAAGGAAAGACTCAATCGAATCTCAATTTTGGTGGTCATGCACCGGAATTGTGGTGCGAAGGGGGTGAACTGACGTTTATTAAAAACATGATCAGTGAAAGCCAGCAATATTCGGAACAGGTAAATTGGTTTACGAGTCTCGTGTCAAAATCCGATAAT
Organism: Pseudoalteromonas xiamenensis; assembly: GCF_030994125.1. NCBI lineage: Bacteria > Pseudomonadati > Pseudomonadota > Gammaproteobacteria > Alteromonadales > Pseudoalteromonadaceae > Pseudoalteromonas > Pseudoalteromonas xiamenensis. The sequence goes on from NZ_CP099918.1 coordinate 5,429, forward strand.
TTAAACTCTCTTGAAAAACACGCAAAAGATTTGGGCGTCACCAATTGGAAAGTTGTCGATATGGAACAAGGGAGTAAACAAAGTCGATTTGTCGCTTGGAATTGGTCAGCGCAGCCTCATCAAAAGGACGAAGTCCATTTTATCAGTTCGAATTGATTTGATGTTCCAACTGCCTGTTAAGATGGATAAGACTGGCTCTTCACAAAGAGCCAGCACCTTTACAAAGCTAAACACCATAATTGATCAAAAAATCGTGCCACACAACAAACAAAAGGCTTAAGGCACATATTTAACAAGTATGATTAGTTTTTATTAGTCGCTTGTGTATTTGCTTTTTCTGCTCGCTTTACTTCAAGTTTCTCATTAAATTCCTGACTCAACTCCTGAATTTTTGGTAAGAAACTTTGAACCATCTTCATAGAAACTTGCATTGTATCCGACATTACCTGAGGCATTTTCGTTAGCATGGAACGTCCAGACTCAGACTCATAAAATGCTAACATATCCGAAATTTCCTTTTCAGTGTAATGCTTTAAATAAACATCAATAATGTCTGCTCGCATTTTATCCATACTCATTTCCGTACGCATTACATCAAAAAGTTGCTTCGTGTGTTCATCAAATAACGCTTGTTCTTCTGGCGTTTTACCTAGTTTGGGGTGAATTTTTCACTATAGATTGCTGCATCTGGTTATACATTGATTCCATCATTGAATCCATTTGCATTGAAGTGAGTAGCGATTCTACTGCTTCGCGTCGCGCATCTTGCGCTTGTACGTAAAATGAAAATAGCAAACTAAAGCCTAAAACGAGCAGTTTTTTCATACTAAATCTCCATGTTTTGATGAAATAATTTATCTTTTTGCTAACTACATCAATAAGATGCTAATAACGCTTCAAATTACCACAAACCTCAATTAGGAACAATAAAATCAACTCTACCTATTGGATATCGTTACTTCGAGAATCAACTCAACTAAAGCTACGTTTAAACTCATCTTTGTATCGCCTTGATAAAGGTAAATGAGTTCCGGCCTTTAGTTTAATCTCTCCATCTCCACTTGCCTGATATTGAATGCTTTCAATAGCATGATGATTTACGCTATAGCTACGGTGAATGCGGCTAAAACCTGCAGCTTTAAGCCTCTGTGACACATTAGATAAAGTGCCTCGAAGCGGATATACACGGCCATTACTGTGTAGGTTGACGTAGTTACCTGATGATTCGAGCCATTCAATTTCGGCAACTTTAACCAAAAACTCTTTATCCAGTTTTCTAACCAAGAAATGTTCCGGATAAGGCACTACTGAATTACCATCTGGAGCTTGTTCACTAGTGATAGGAACTGCTTCTCCTTTCACCCTAGAAAAACCAAATCGCACAAGATGATATACAACATACAAAGAAACATAGCCCCATGCATCTTTGCGGTATTCGTACCATCCTTCTCTCATCCAATCACCAAAATCATATAGTCCACCTGCCACTAAATAGACTAAATGGCGAATTAAAACCATTAAAGCAATATGGCCTAAACTGAACACAATCGTTCCTACTAAATGAACTAAAATCTGTTTGCGAATATAACTAAAACGAGGTGGAAATGTTCGAAAAAACCAAAACAACAACGGCATTAAGCAAAATGTGCTCAACGCACTGGAGTATTCCCAAACAATCGGCTCCCACAACGAAATACTCGGATTGCCATGTCGAGTAAACACTCCATCCATTGCGTTGACGCATTGATGGAATTATTGATGAAAAGGTAGATTGCCAAGCATATATAACCATAAAAACGTTGATGTTGGTCTAGACGTTCAAACCAAGTATTTTTTTTATCCCCAATATCCACCGCTAATCCCTAAAACAAGTCAGAACAAACACTTATGCGTATTTTTTTGGACGTGTCACGTCACACTTGAGAAAAATATAACTGGAGCTGGCTATGGAAAACAACCTTAATCTTCGTCGTTATGATATTGATTGGATACGTACAATCGCTTTTAGGCGTCCTAATTCTATATCACATCGGCATGTACTACGTTGCTGATTGGGGATGGCATATTAAAAGTGACACGACTTACGTCTGGCTACAAGATGTTATGGTGTTAACAAATCCTTGGCGAATGTCGTTGCTGTTTTTTATTAGCGCTGTTGCCTTGTCGCTCGTTTTAAAACGTTATCATGCTCAAGACTTGCTCCTGATTCGAAGTAAACGCTTATTAATTCCGCTCATTTTCGGTATGTTTACCATTGTCGCCCCCCAGGTTTACGTCGAAGCACTTAGCCAACAGCTCATAGAGCCAGGCTTTCTCTCTTTTTGGAGTCAATACATCAATCCTAAAACAACATTGCTGACTAAACATCACTCCCCTATAGGGCTTCTTACGTGGAATCATCTCTGGTTTTTACCTTATTTATGGCTTTATAGCGCCATTGTTATTGTGCTTCACCCGATACTATTGGACATAGCAAATGCAAAGTGGTTTTCGAATATTTCAGCGAGATCGTTTGTTATTCTCACAATGACATCGATTGTCTTAAGTTGGTACTTTCTAAGGGAGTCGTATCCTCCATCAAACGCGTTGGTAGGTGACTGGTACAATCATGCTAAATATTTTGGTGCCTTTATTCTTGGGTACTTTTTTCCTCGACACATTATTTGGTGGTCAAAACTCATTGAAAAACGACGTCTATTTTTAATGCTGGCCGTAACTAGTTACATGTTTATTTTATTGGATAGACATGGGATGTTTGCCTCTCTTGCTGAGATGTATAAAACCAATGATGTGGTAAAGATCTTATATGGCTACCTATTTTCGATGAACCATTGGGGATTTATGTTTGCCGTGGTGGGATATGCTGGATATTGGCTAAATCGACCCAGTCCTGTGTTACGTTATTTGAATGAAGCTATCTTGCCATATTACATTCTCCATCAAACGCTCATCGTCGTGTTCGCTTGGTGGCTTAAGCCATATTTATTCCATCCTATCATCGAGTTTCCGCTTTTACTTGTGTCCACTCTGGCTGGTTGTGCAATAGGATTTGAAATCGTGAAACGCGTGCAAATATTTCGATGGTTGTTTGGATTAAAACGCTCAGGGGAATCGGACTCGATAAAATACGCTTTTAGTAACTCAAAGTAATTTGTCGTTTAATCGAGTGCGCATTGTCAAAGGCGTGCTGAATTTATCAATGAGGTTTGCCTACTGGAAGCACAATGTGTACTCGAGTATGCAAACCGAGCTGAGACTCTACATACATATCGCCAAAATGGCTTTTAATAATCGCTATCGCGATGCTGAGCCCAAGACCTGTACCCGAGCCAATCGGTTTAGTGGTAAAGAACGGGTCAAATATGCGATTTAAAATATCAGGTTCGACTCCCCTGCCGTTGTCTTCAATTAGAATTTCTAAGCTGTCTTTATCTAAAGGTTTAATTGAGATGAGCACTTTACCTTCCGCTTTGTCTACAACCGCTTCATACGCATTCTTAATTACATTAGTTATTGCTGTACCTATTTGGCAACCAATACATCGGATCAAAAAATCTTCTGGAATTTGAGTTTCAACAACACAACAATGCGGTTTTATTTCCTGTGACTTTTCCAAAGCAAGCTGAATCATTTTGGATAAATTAACGTCTTCGACAGCTTGTACCTCTTGTGCCGTAAATACACCTAAATCTTTCACTATCGCCTGAATGCGATTGAGGCCAAGTTTGACATCCCCCATTAAGTCATTCGCGTCGTCGAAGACCCAATCAAGTTGGTAATTCTTTTTCAAAACCTCGAGCTGCTGAAGATACTGTTCTTCATTTGAAATCGAAGCATTTACTGTGTCTTTCCACATTGATTGCCACTTGCCAAGATAAGACTCTAAAAATTCAAGGTTAGAAAATAGAAAACCAAGTGGATTATTAATTTCATGTGCAACACCTGCAGCCAATTGACCGAGTGAGGCAAGTTTTTCAGCCTGAACAAGCGCAAATTGCTGGCGTTCGATTTCAGCCATTGCATCAACAAGTTCATCATTGGACGCTTTTAGCTCGGCGGTGCGTTGTTCTACTTTCAACTCCAAACTTTGATTAAGTAGCGCAAGTTCATCAGATAAATGCTTGAGTTTTGAGACATGTTCAAATGCCCTCAATGCAGCCGTAACCGTCGAGAACAACCGTTCTTTCGTCAGTTCTGTCTTGCATTTGTAATCATTGATATCGTACTGCTGCATAACAACCTGTTCAGGGACATCCCCTGGCTGTCCGGTCCGCAGCACAATTTGCACAGTATCATTCATCAAGGTATTACGAATTTGCTCTGCACATCGAAGTCCCGCATCGTTTGTTTCCATGATGACGTCGAGAAGAACGAGCGCTACGCTTGGTTTGTCTCGAAGGATAGATAAAGCTTCGTCGCCGCTGTAGGCATGGAGTATTGCAAGTTTTTTTCCATGATACATGAAATTATTGAGGACTAATTTAGATAGAATATGCACCTGCTCATCATCATCGACGATAAGTACTGGCCATGCTCGTTCGTCATGACTCTCATGTTCGTCAGATTCTTTCTGAAAGAAACTTAAAGGCGCATCTTTGTCTATCATTTCGGCCAGATACTCACATTTTTTAGAATGTTTGTCTGTTCTTACGAGAGCAAATAACGATGATTAATTCATAGAATCGCATTTGCACACTAAAGTAATCTTGGGCCGAAATGACCAATTTTACAAATTGAGTTAGCAGACTTTCGCTAACTCTTCTTTATAATGTGCTCGACATACCGATACGTATCGGTCATTGCCACCTATTTCCACTTGGGCGCCATCTGCAACTGCAAGACCCTGCTCGTCTAACCTCAACACATGGTTTGCTTTGCGTCCACAATGACAAATTGTCTTCAATTCAATTAATTTATCTGCCCACGCAAGTAAATATTGAGCACCTAAAAATAGTTCGCCTCGAAAATCCGTTCGTAATCCATAACACAAAACTGGAATACCCAAATGGTCAACGACGTCAGTCAATTGGAGCACTTGATCTTTTGTTAGAAACTGCGACTCATCGACCAAAATACAATCCAGTTTTTGCTTTTGGTGTGCGTCGCTAATTAAGGCAAGCACGTTGGTTTCGTTTTCATAAACGTGTGCATCGGCTTCAAGACCGATACGACTCGCTACTTTTCCAACTCCTGAGCGATTGTCAATTGCTGCTGTAAGAATAAAAGGCGTCATACCTCTTTCGCGATAATTGAATGCGGATTGCAGAAGGGTTGTCGACTTGCCCGCGTTCATCGCGGAATAATAAAAATACAGCTGTGCCATTGTCATTACCTTATAGAAAATCCAATGGATAATATCAAACAACAGCTAAAAAACGAAAGAACTCAGTCTTCCAATCCTTTCATAATGTATTTCAAATAGAGCGGTGTGCTCGGCATCTTTTCTAAATGTTGCCAAACCGCATTTACAGTAGAGGGATGCTCTTTTGCATATCCTTTTGAAAACGCGACAAATCCATAATTCATCTCAGATGCTGGATACTTTGCAGCAAGGCTATCTGAGTGCAAAAAGCCAATCACTTTTTCTTGGCCGATTTCACAAATCCCCACCGTTGCATCAACAACACCTTTTAACACCAAATCGTAAGCATCGTTTTGCGAGTAAGTATTTATCACTCGGTAACCTTGTTCGGCTAAAACAGATGAAACGGAATAACCATTTGGAACGGCTACCGTGACACTTGCCGTGCCTTGAAGACGATTAACACGAGTCTTTTTAACGATTAAACAAGAACCAAATTGGCTAATTGCTTTACGAGTGTGCAAACGCCCATCCACTCGTTTAGGAAATACCATAAAAGATTCACGTTCCTCTCGGTAAGAGGCGATAACCGCGTCGACTTTGTTTAAAGTAAGATCTGCTAAACAACGTTTCCAAGGACGTCTTACAAATTGAAAATGAATATGCGGGTCAGCAATGGTTATCTTTTGCAAAATCTCAATACTTGCACCTGGGTCTTCTTTGGGTACGTCAAAACCTTCTCCCATAAACATTGGGGGAAGTGCTTTATCTTCGTAGCAAAAGATAATTTCAGAACCATAGCACGTTATTGAGCAAAAAAGGCTAAACACCCAGATAGCGACAAATTTCATGGAGTCTCGAAGAAGCTTGCTCTCGCATAGTTAGTAAGTGAAGCATAGTAAAAAATCGCTAACTTTTCGATCCTTATTTGCCACAATTCTGTATTTATAGAGAGATAAGCACATGATACTGGGAAATTTAATGATAATGTTCCCTTTCATGCTCAAGTAACCAAGCTTTGGCATTAATACCACCTGCATACCCCGTTAAGGTCCCATTGGCACCAATAATTCGATGACAAGGCACAATAAAACTGATTGGGTTTTTACCGTTGGCAGCCCCAACCGCTCGAACAGCCTTGGGGTTATCTAGTTTATTCGCTATCCAACTATAGCTATAGGTTAGGCCATAAGGAATGGTACTGAGTATTTGCCAAACGGAGCGCTGAAAAATTGTCCCTTTTACGTCGAGCTTAACCTCAAACTCAAATCTTCTTCCATTGAAATACTCTGTTAATTCCGTCATTCCTTGGATTAAATGCTTATTAGAACCTTTTACTTCTTCATATATCGGATGAAAACCAACATAACACAGTCCATTTTCCGTCGCTTGTAAGGTAATTTCACCAATTGGCGATGGCATTTTAGCAGTAAGGATCATAATAAACTCCATAGTTGAAACGTTAAATATGAGCGAAATGGCGCCGCATCTTCCTGCTTAAACTGTTCACACTTGCCCATCGCTTTAATGACTCCTAAGTCACCACCTAAAAAGATATCAGGATGGCTTTGTCCTCTCATTTGCGCATATTGGACTGTCCATGGACCTATTCCTTTAATCACCAACCATTCTTCAAGTTCCCGTGCAGGTGTCCGCCATTCATAGTCAGCTAATAACTTCAACGATGCTTTTCGCCTTTCTGGCATCTTGAAAAAATCAAGTTCACTTGTCGCGACTCGCTTAGGGGTTGGAAAGGTTTTAACATCCCCCCTTTGCACACCTAATTGATCATAAAGTGTTTGTACATAAGTTCGAGCCGCTTTTACCGACACTTGCTGCCCTAAAATAGCTCTTATCCCAGCTTCAAATGGGCTCCAAATACCTGGCAAACGAAGTCCTTCCACTAACTCAAAGTTAGCACTAACCTTCCCTTTCAGAAGATTCTCAATTACTGAACAATCCGCATCAAGATCGAGTACACGCCTAATGTTTTGCACCACAACATGCAAACCTTTGACGTCATTAATGTCAATATCAACCATGAAACCATGCTTTTCTTCATTAAGGGTTGCGGTGAAACGACCATAATACTCATGCAATTCAAAGGTTCGCCCATAACTGATATCCGAAACCCATTCGAGGCCTTTAATTAAGCGAGCAGCCAGAAAGCGTTGCAACACAACCCAGTTATAAGGCGGTCGATACGTTAAAAATAATCGAATAGATGTGGTAATCGGTTGCGACCCTTTTGCTCGCAAATGAGAAGGCGTGAGTTGATAAAGCTTCGAAAACGCGTCATTGAAACGGCGCACTGATGAAAACCCACTCGCGTAGGCAATGTCTGTGATGCTCAACTGAGATTGCTGTAACAATTGCTTAGCGAAATCACATTGCTTATAAAGTGCATAGGACTTAGGTGTCGTTGCAAAGTACTGCTGAAAAAGTTTGTTCAAATGGCGAACCGAAATTCCTAAACGGTCTGCAAGATCAGTCGTTGATCCCTCATTCAATGCGCCTTCATCAATCAGCTTTTTGGCTCGATTCGCGGTTGTCCCAGTCCCCTGCCAAGCATAACTTCCTGGGGCACTGTCAGGTCGACAACGTATGCAGGGCCTAAAACCCGCTTGTGCGGCTTGATGTGCAAATTCAAAATATTCAACATTTTGCTCTTTCGCCATCGGCGCAGGACATATGGGACGACAGTATATCCCGGTACTTTTCACTGCAACATAAAATAACCCATCGAAACGAGGGTCTCGCGATTGTCTCGCCGTCTGAAACTGAGTTTTGGTATACATAGTCGCACAAAGCCTGAAGGTGATAACTAAAGCTTATCACCTTCTAAGAACTAATTTAGCCACTTTTGGCACTGAACCTTATTATTCAGCTTTGGCAAAATCCACTAAAGCTTGTCCAGTGAGTCGATAGATAATCCATTCGCTTTGAGCCTGAGCACCTATACTTTCATAAAAATCAATTGCGGGCTTGTTCCAATCCAGTACAACCCATTCAAATCGACCGCATTTACGTTCTAACGCGTGATTTGCCAAGTACTTCATAATGGCTTTGCCTGCCCCTTTTCCTCGGTGGGATGGGCTCACAAATAAATCTTCTAAGTAAAGGCCGTTTTTACCAAGCCATGTAGAATAGTTAAAGAAGTACACTGCAAACCCGATGACTTCGTCGCCGTCAAAGCACAGAATTGCATGCGCCGTTGCGCCTTCACAAAACAAGGTATTGATGAGTTTTTCTTCGGTAGCGAAAACTGCATCAGGCTCTTTTTCATATATCGCTAACTCATTGATAAAATGTAGAATCGTAGAAACATCTTCAATTTCTGCTGGTCTAATCTGGAGCATTTTTCTCTTTTTTATTTGCAACTATTTGTATCCGTAATCTTCCATACCGTCAGAGTGATTGCAACTGCTTCACGTTAAAATTCAAAACGGCTTCCTAACATCACATCTCTAAACTGTTTTTTCACTGTGTCACCAAATGCATGACAATCTCGTTTAGATTTGATACCTTCTACGCAGAATAATTTATGGTAGTCATTTTGTTTTCAAGTACTCTATTTCGTTTAGTTACCTCGTTACTTTTGATGTGCATAGTGGCATTTCAGAGTATCGCTGCTATGGCTGATTCGAATGCGGTACATCAAATAACAGAAAGTCATTTACAAACTGAGCACGACCATCTCTTTGATACCAAAAAAACGGTAAACTCTGATTCTGAAGCAGATGGCCACCACATTAAAGATTGTCATCATTGTGGCCATTGCAGTGGTTCCCATATTAGTTGGGTCAACAGCGCTATCTCACCTAGCCTTGACGACGGCCTGACAACACACCTTTTCAACTGGATTAAACACCAATCCAAAGGCTATTACGCCTCCTTGCTTAGACCGCCCATTGCCTAGCGCATTTAAATTTCAATCACCTTTTTAAATTAAAATTTTCGGTAGACTCGCCTGCTCGGTTTTAATCCAGCTCAACATAATTGGGGTTGGTTAGACTGCTATGGTACTTGGATACAGTTACGTTCTACATACGTTTAGCGGCAATGATAGATAGTTTTCTAAAGCATTGCCTTTACATGTAGGAATTCCCGTGTCCTTCTCCATGAAATGAGCCGAGTTTGCCCCATGCTAGGTAAACGTTATGAATTTAAATTTCTCCGCGTCGACACGTGTCGCCGTGTTATTTTCCATGCTTATGCACTTTTCAGTTTTGGCAAACAACGCTGTTCATTTAGACGATGAACGCCAAGAAAACACTATCAAGTTAACGCCACAGCAAGTCGCCAACATTGGTCTTGAGATACAACAAATTAAACCAAGAACACACACCTCACTGTTGACTTTGCAGGGTGAAGTACGAGCGAATAACTACGCAAGCTACATTGTTACACCTAGAACCGAATCCATCGTCATACAAAGACATGTGAAACAAAACGACATAGTCAATCTAGGCACTCAGCTCGTTACACTATTCAGTCCAGATATCGCAAACGAACAAGCGAATTATCTGAGTGCATATCAAGAATGGCAGCGTGTAAAAAATTTAGGAAGCAGTATCATCAGTGACAAAGATAAACAGCTGATTAACATTGACTTTCGCCGCTCAACCGGAAAACTATTAGCGTTCGGCCTCGATCAGGGTCAAATCGATGCCTTGCCATCGATGCCATTGGATAAAATGGGCCAGTATGTCCTAAATGCAGAACAAGCAGGTGTTGTGATCAATGATGAATTTGTTCGTGGGCAACGCGTTGACGCTGGTACTCCTCTCTTTTTTATTACAGACGAATCGTCACTTTGGGTTGATGCGCAACTGCCATTGCAAGAAACGCTAAACGTCTTACCCGGTACGCAAGTCGAAGTGCAGGTATTGGGCCAGAAATTTGGTGCTATGGTCACTCAACAAAGTCATTTTGCACTCACCGATACTCGCTCACGAGTCGTACGACTCAATGTAAAAAATGAGAACGATCTATTGCATCCAGGCATGTTTGTCACAATCAAACTTCCCGCAAATAGACAAAATGTGAGTGTGGTACCAGAAAGCGCTCTGGTGCGTTCAAGCGATGGTGATTGGCAAGTATTCATCGAGCACGAATCTGGAGAATATGTCCCCATTGAAGTAAAACGTCTCGGCGAGTTTGAAGGAGGGATCGCCATTGATGATATCAATAGTGGTTCAAAAGTCGTTGTGAAAGGCGCTTTCTACTTGGCCTCCGAACTGGCTAAAGCTGGTTTTGATACGCATAACCATTAGGAGGCAAGATGATTAATAGAATTATTTCATGGGCACTTTCAAATCGTGCGATCGTGTGCATAGTACTTGCCGTCCTACTCATTGCTTGTGCAATCGTCATCCCAAGAATCAATCTAGATGCTTTTCCTGATGTCACGAATGTTCAAGTCTCTGTTAACACAGAGGCACCAGGTTTGGCAGCTGAGGAAGTGGAGCAACTCATCACCTACCCTATCGAAACAGTGATGTATGCGCTGCCAGATGTGGAATCTGTCCGTTCAATTTCAAAGACCGGTCTATCTGGTGTCACTATCGTATTCAAAGAAAATGTCGACATCTATTTTGCTCGGCAATTAGTTTTCGAACGGCTTGAACAAGCCAGAGGTTCACTCCCAGGAACAATATCCGCCTCTGAAATTGGTCCGAATACTTCAGGACTTGGCCAAATCTACCAATACCGACTAGATGCAGACGTAAATAGTGGTATCGATAATATGACGCTTCGCAGCCTCAATGACTGGGTAGTGAAATTACTACTAATGCCCATCGATGGTGTCACCGATGTATTGTCGTTTGGTGGAGAAGTGAAACAATTAAGTGTGGAGCTAAATCCAGAACAACTCAACGCGTTTGGACTTACTCAGCAAGACGTGATAACGGCAATCGAAGAAAATAACCTTAATGTGGGTGGATGGTATCTCAATCGTGGAGAAGAACAATTGGCGATCCGAGGATTTGGTTGGATCCGCTCAGAGTCTGCTATCCGAGATATTGCACAGTTACCCGTCAAATACCGTGAAGGCCGTATTGTAAAAGTAGCGGATGTCGCATTAGTAAAGTTTGCAGGTGAAGAGCGTCAAGGAGCGGTTACTATGTCAGTCAAAGATGACAATCGACGCGTTACTACTAAAGGCGAAATCGTCACAGGGATTATTCTGAAACGTCTCGGCTCAAACACGAACGAGACAATCAACGCGATAAATCAACGCGTCGAGCAAATAAATCAAGCGTTACCTAAAGGCGTCACTTTCCAGGTTATTTACGACCAGTCACAACTCGTCAAAAAAGCCATCGATACTGTGGTTTTCGCTTTGCTATTAGCCTTTCTATTTATCATTATCGTACTTCTCTTATTTTTAATGGACTTACGCGCGACTTTGCTCGTTCTAATCTCCATACCAATCTCAATCGCGCTCGCTTTATTTGTTATGACGATACTGGGGCTCTCTGCAAACCTTATGTCACTCGGCGGTCTCGCGATCGCTATCGGCATGTTAGTCGATGGATCGGTGGTAATGGTCGAGAACATGGTTAAGAGACTCAAAGAAAATCAGATATCTACTTCGCGTTCTACTGCTGAAACCATACGCATAGCAGCTTGTGAAGTTGCAAAGCCTGTTTTCTTCGCTTCAAGTATCATCCTTGTGGTGTTTCTACCGCTATTTAGTTTCGAAGGTGTTGAAGCAAAACTATTCGAACCTATGGCTGTGTCAATCATGTTAGCAATATTAGCGTCAATGTTTGTTGCTATCGTCGTTGTTCCCGCTATTGCCAGTCAAATATTATCGCGAAAAACCACTGTACGACAAAACCCTCTACTGAATGTGTTGGAGAAAAGCTATCTACGTCTACTAAGTGCAGCTGTCCGGTCATCTAAGAGGATATTGGTCGGCATGCTGGGGATCGTTTTCAGTACACTATTGGTGATACCTCAGCTTGGCAGTGAGTTTGTCCCTGAACTTGAAGAAGGCACGATTAATCTAAGAGTAACCCTTGCCCCCTCGGCGAGCCTAGACACCGCGCTGACGCTTGCTCCAAAGCTTGAGAAAGTACTTTTAGCCTTTGAGCAAGTGGATTATGCCGTCAGCCGTATTGGTCGTGCTGAAATAGGTGGCGATCCAGAACCCGTAAACAATATCGAAGTGTTTTTATCGTTAACCCCGCATGAGAGTTGGCCGAAAGGCCTTACGAGACAGTTACTTCAACAACAAATGGCGAAGCAGTTGGAACAATTTCCTGGCGTATTACTTAATTTTTCACAACCAATCGCAACGCGTGTTGACGAGTTGTTGTCCGGTGTCAAATCACAACTTGCTATTAAAATCACAGGAGAAGATTTAGGAAAATTGCAGTTGTTGGGTACCCAACTTGAGCAGCGGATAAAAGCGATAGAAGGGACGGCTGACGTAGCACTTGAACAATTGGGAGGGGAAGCGCAGTTACTCATTGAACCGAATCGTACGGCACTTTCGAACTATGGGCTCGCCGTTAAGGATTTAATGGATATTGTTGAAAAAGGAATCGGTGGGGTAACTACGGGACAAATTTTCGAAGGAAACGCGCGCTTCGATATTCGAGTTCGACTCCAAAAATCATTTCGAAATTCAATTTCCGCAATTGAAGCCTTACCAATACAAACACCAAGCGGCTATTGGGTTCGCGTTAAAGATGTAGCAACGGTTGCGTATGCCACAGGTCCAATCCAGATCCGCCGTGATGACGTACAACGTCGTGTGGTAATACAAGCAAACGTGTTAGGACGTGATATGGGCTCGGTTGTCTCCGAGATCAAAAAGACCATCGAACAGAGTAATCTTTTACCTGCAGGCTACAGTTTTAGTATTGGTGGTCAATTTGAAAATCAGCAACGCGCACAGAAGCGTCTGCAAATACTCATTCCTGTGTCAATATTACTGGTCGCCGTTTTATTGTACATTACGTTTCAATCACTAAAACAAACACTGTTGATTTTAGTGAATGTACCTTTAGCAACAGCGGGTGGCGTGTTGTCTCTATACGCTTTTGATCAATTTCTATCCGTTCCAACAGCTATTGGTTTTATTACCCTATTCGGTATAGCCGTGCTCAATGGTGTTGTTCTCATCGATAGCATTAATCAACGCATGAAAAGTGGAACTAGCATACAAGAAGCGGCCATCCATGGTGCACTTTCACGATTTCGCCCAGTATTAATGACGGCGCTGACAACCGCGATGGGGTTATTACCTATGCTGATGTCTACAGGCGTTGGTGCTGAAATTCAAAAGCCATTGGCAACCGTCATTGTTGGGGGAATTATCACCTCAACGCTATTGACCTTAATTGTGCTTCCTGTTTTAGTCGTTATGACGACAAAAAAGACCGACTAATTATCATTTACCTAGAGGAACACACGATGCTAAACCGTTTAGCATCGTGTTAGGTACTTACAAAATTCAAGTGAGGTATTGAGCATGTCACATGCACATCACCACGGAGCTCATGGACATCATCATACTCATGACAAACTCACGTATGCCGTATTCATTAATATTTTACTTACCATCGCGCAAATCGTTGGCGGCGTTTTATCAGGCAGTTTGTCGCTTGTTGCGGATGCACTGCATAATCTATCCGATGCTGGCGCTATTTTTATTGCGCTGCTAGCTCGCAAAATAGCGAATCGCCCAGCGAACGAAACAATGACCTATGGCTATCAACGCGCTGAAATCATTGGCGCATTAATAAACAGCACAACTCTCATTTTAATCGGTATTTATCTCATCTTCGAAGCCATTAGCAAAGTATTCAATCCAGAACCCATCGATGGCTGGATTGTCGTTTGGATTGCAGCGCTTGCCCTGTTCATCGACGTCATCACCGCATTGTTAACGTACTTTTCTGGCGCAAAAACAAGTATGAATATACGTGCGGCATTTATTCACAACATATCCGATGCGCTTGCCTCGTTGGTTGTGATCATTTCAGGCTCACTTATTATCCTTTATCAAATTTATTGGGTTGATATCGTTGCTACCGTATTGATCAGTTTATATGTGATTTATCACGGTTCACTTCTTGCGAAGGAAAGTATGAACATTCTTATGCAAGCTGTACCTAACCACATTACATTGCCAGAGGTGGTTGATTTCATGAAACATACGATGGAAATAAAGGATGTTCCTCATATTCATATCTGGCAATTGGATGAACACAAAGTCATGCTTGATGCGCAAATTATTTTAGGAAATCAACTCAACATCGATATAGCTCGATTAAAATTGGCACTTAAAGAAAAGTACCACATCTCTCACGCGACTATAGAGATAGTTACCTCGGCAGATAAAATAGATACATGTTATATATCAGCAAGTTAGATAGAGTCTTTTATTGTAATGAAAATAGATTCTCATGTTGAAACCAAATGAGAATCACAATCAGTTTTTAACCGTATGTTTTTAAACGTTTTTTATTGACACTCAGTATGCAGAAGGTACACTGACCCGCATTATAGATATCCCTAGGAGCCCGCTATGCAAGGCAAGCAAAAAGTCATTGATGCATTTAATGCACTTCTCGCAAACGAACTGGCCGCTATCGATCAATATTTTATCCATTCGCGTATGTACGATGATTGGGGAATGGCGAAGTTGTATGAGCGTCTAAATCATGAAATGGAAGAAGAAACCACGCATGCGGATTGGCTCATTAAACGTATCCTTTTCCTGGGTGGTGTACCAAATATGACGAATCGTCGTGACTTGTTAATTGGCTCTGACGTACGTTCTATGATGCAAAATGACCTCACGCTCGAACTTGAGGTGGTGACATCTGTAAAAGCAGCCATTGCGATTTGCGAACAAGAGCAAGACTACCAATCTCGTTCAGTACTTGAAAAACTACTTTTCGACACTGAAGAGGACCACGTCTATTGGCTTGAACAACAGCTTGGTCTGATGGACAAGATTGGTCTACAAAATTACGTTCAGTCACAGTTGGCATAAGGATTTCAAATGAAAGGTGATAAAGCTGTCATAGCGTCACTAAACAAAGTTCTTGCAAACGAGCTTGTTGGCATTAACCAATATTTTTTGCACGCTAGAATGTTTAAGGACTTTGGTTTTAGCCAACTTGATAAAGCTGACTACAAAGTTTCAATCCAAAAAATGAAAAACGCGGACCGCCTTATTGAACGGATTTTATTTTTAGAAGGCCTGCCAAACTTACAAGATTTAGGTCGACTTCGAATTGGCGAAAATAGCCAAGAAATGATTGAAGCCAATCTTTCGTTTGAACAAGACACCGTGAAAGACCTTCACAATGCGATAGCTCTTTGCGAAAGTAAACAAGATTACATCAGCCGTGAAGCGCTTAACCATATTTTGGGTGAACAAGAAGAGCAAATTGATTGGCTTGATACACAGATTAGCTTAATTGCAAAAATGGGCATCGAGAACTATCTACAGTCGCAGCTCTAATCAAAAATCGATTGAGTTAAGAATACAAAGCAAAAAGGCTTACCAGTGGTAAGCCTTTTTGCTTTGTATTCGTTTATGCGACTTGATCGGTAATATCAGCTATTTCGATAAGTCGTTCATTCAAAATTTTCTTCGTACAGTTTGTGCACTTACCACACTGCGTGCCTACAGAAAGCTCTTTTGCAAGATCACGCATAGTCATCGCACCATCATCAATAGCTTGTGCAATTTTTTTATCGGTAACACCATGACAAATACAGATATACATAAATAAGAACCAATCTCAGTACGATTTACAAAATGGATTTTAGTGTAAACAACAATAATTATCAATACTGTTTTTAAACTTTGTTTTATCCGTCTTTTATACCTATGATTGTTTCTATAAAGAAAACAAATTATCTTTTCGACTTAAATGATGTAAATAATTCTTAAAATATGTGGTAAATTATACTATTAGAATATGAAATTGTTCATGGAAGAAGCTTGAGTACTTGGATGTAGGCGGAACAAATTGGTTTTCGCAGCATTGGAGTTAGAGTAGATGCGTTTGACGTCTGTGTTTATGCTTCTGTTTTCTTTGTGCGTTGCATTAAATGCCTTCGCGACGACAAATTACGCGCAAAGACTGACACGCCTTTCTGTTAATGAAGGCTTATCCCAAAGTGTCGTTAATAACATAGTGCAAGATAAGCTCGGTTATGTATGGGTTGGTACCGAGCAAGGGCTCAATCGTTTTGATGGTTATCAAATTAACGTTGTTAATAACGACATTGATTTTTCTGATAAACCCATTTATTTGCTGCGCGCTCTAAATAATGGTCAAATTTTTGTTTCTACTGGCTATTCAGGTAGTTACCTCATTGATCCCAAAACACTGGTCAGCAAAAAAATCTATTCCGGTAAAATCACGCCTGAAAGTACATTGTTCTCTCCTATTTCTGTTGTTATCGAACGCGGCAACTTGTTATACGTTGGCATTGAACGTCAAGTATTTACGATTGACTTGAGAACACTTGAATCCAATTTTCTCGTCGCATTACCTGACACCGTCAGCTTAGTTCGTTCGCTTGCTTTCGTCGGGAATGATTTGCTTATTGGCAGTGACGTGGGCTTGTACAAATTGGACACTCGTCAACATTTACTCAACCCAATTCAATTCATCACCGCAGAGAAAGTCGATAAATTAAATCAAAATGTGAAATTCCTAACCTATGATCCGACATTGGGACTTTTGGTTGGCACAGTCAGAGGCCTTTACGTATTGCCTTTTGATGGCATGGAATTCAAACCTGAGCACACGTATACACTGGTCGCTGACCTCAATATTTGGGACTATCAAAAAACAGAATTTGGCGAATTCATAGCAACCGAATTGGGCCTATATGAAATTCACCGTAAAAGTAAAACTGCAAGCAAGGTCCTGAGCTTTGATGGCAGTCGCTATAATGTGACGAACATCAGTGTCTACGACATTATGGTAGACAAAAATAATGTCATGTGGATGGCCTCAAGGGAGCAAGGCGTTTTTTATTGGCCGCTTCAAGCAAAGCGATTTATTAATGTAAAGTCGCCTTCACACCCGCTTGCGAGCAACACTATTTGGTCAATTGAAGAAATTGATAATCAACTTTGGATGGGGTCAGACAATGGCCTTATTGCTGTTGAACACAATCAAGCGGTGGAGACGTTTTTCCAAAACACCGACCCCAAAGAAATATTTGGTCTCAACGCTGTTGTAACAATTGCATCAGGCCAGTACCAAAATCTTAAAGTTTTGTTATTGGAAACTCCGTTTGGCATTCAAGTCTTCACGCCTGCAACCGATGAGATTCGAAACCTCACTGAAATCCAAACTCAGTTGAAAAACGATGACTATATCCGTGGCATGTATGAATCGGAACAATTTATCTACTTTGCTTCAAACAAAAATTATTACCAATGCTCTAAAACCGAACTACAGTGCAATCCAATTGATGGTTTATCGGAACAACTTTCTACGAATTCCTTTTATAAGTTCCTAGCACCACTTCCCACGCATCCAAATGATTTACTCATTTCGACAAATAGTAAATTAGTGCGTTATAACACCCAAAGCCACACCACGTTTCTCGTTTACGATTTTGGCAAAGAAGATTCTTCAAGATTTTCCGTGGTAGATAGTTGGGTTGCAGACACTAATGGCACATTGTGGCTCGCCACTTCCACGGAAGGCCTCGTGGCGATTAGTCTAGAAACACTAGAGAAACTCAGTGTATTCAATGAAAAATCAGGGCTGTTAACAAACACCATTTATGAACTACAACTTGATAATACCAATGCGCTGTGGGCAAGCACCCAAAAAGGTCTTTACCGGTTTGACCTGTCTGACCGTAGTATCAAATTATTTAGTCATCACAATGGACTTCCAGTCGATGAATTTAATTCCGGTGCAAGCGCAAAGTTAAAAAATGGCAATCTCGCCTTCGGGTCGACTCAAGGGATGATTGTTTTTGATCCAACGGCCTTAGCAACCAAGAGCAGCCAAACCCAAATTGAAATCACCGAATTGGCCTTAATGTCTAAAAACAAGCCATTCGCCATTTCAGACTCAATCGCACTTAAGCACGATGATGTAGGTTTGCTCATTCGTTTTTCAGATTTTGATTTTTTAGATCAACACAACGACTATTATTCAGCAAAAATGACTGGGCCGACTAACGCCGACTATCACGATGTAAAACTAGGTAAGCTGTTCTTTAGTCAGTTAAAGCCTGGTAATTATCAACTAACACTCTTTTTGAAAGAACGCGGCAGTAATCGTGAATTAGCTAGTAAATCATTGAAAATATCAGTTGCTCATGCCCCGTACGCATCCCCACTCGCCATTACAGCTTATGTTGTCTTTGCTTTGGCGCTTTTTGCTCTTTGGTTACGTCAAAGTAATAAGAAACAGCAAATTATAAAAAACGCGTTGACAGAAATGACTCGTAGCCAGAAGCAAACTGGCCTCGCATTGCAAGCAACAAACAGCGGTATTTGGGAAGTCAATCTGGTAACACGTACTATTATTCAACAACGGCTTATCCAAGAACTCGGCTATAAGGACTTGGACGATATATGTAATGCTGAAATACACAAAGACCTCATTCATCCAGATGACTATCCTGCTGTCGAACAACAATGGTTTGCGCTCCTCAACAAGAAAGAACAAGACGCCGTTTTCGAAGCGACTTATCGAATGAAAGCCAGTGACGATCAGTGGTGTTGGTATCACGACGTCGGACGGATATCAGAGTTCCAAGATGGCATTCCAATTAAAGTATCGGGTATCTACAGTAACATCACAGAGCAAAAAGCGACGAACATGATGGCATCTATTTTAGGTGATGCGTTCGGACAGATAAACGATTGGCTTTTAATTCTAGATACGAATTTGCTTCCTATCGCTGCGAACTCAACGTTCTGCCATGCTTTTGGTATTGCTCAAGGCCAAATTAAAGATTTGTCAATTCCGCAATTTAGAGAGGCGTTAGGGAGCAGAAATTTCTCCAATTTGTTAAAAAACATCAAGTCGCTGCAACCTAAAGGAAACCACCGTGAAGAGGTCACCTTACGGACCTCGCACAACGCAAAACATCCCATTCAATTAAGTATTAATGCTATTACTAAGTCCAGTGAAGATATTGAATATTATGTGATTGTGCTCTCAGATTTATCTGAACAAAAGAAAACGGAGAAAGAGTTCCGTTTTTTAGCAAATTACGATTCGCTCACAGGTTTACCTAATCGCAACTTGATGATGAAACGCATTCAAAAAGCCATTAACGTTGCCCAAAATGACGAATTAGTTGGTTTATTGTTTATCGATTTAGACAAGTTTAAACCCATAAATGACTCTTATGGACATGATGTTGGTGACAAGCTTTTAAGTGCTATTTCACGTCGAATCGAGTCAATATTACCAAGCGGTTGTACGTTGGGAAGACAAAGTGGTGATGAGTTTCTTGTGCTCTTTGAATCAGTAAAATCTCCAGAAATAATTAGCGAGTTGGTCAGCGCATTACTTATCGCTTTGCCTGAAAAAATAACCATTAGTGGTTTTACGGTAAGCATCTCTGCCAGTATCGGCGTTGCAATTTATCCGTTTGATGCGAACAACGCTGAAAAACTTATACGTCATGCCGATGTGGCAATGATCCATGCAAAACAAAGTGGACGAAATAGCTTTAAGTTTTTCACCAGTGCAATGAACGATGAGATTTTAAGAAAGCTGAAACTCGAAACGTCCCTAAAAAATGCAGTCAAGGAAAATGGCTTTTTTAATCACTATCAACCTATTGTAAACTCACGAAATAACCAAGTGGTTGGGGTTGAGCTCCTAATGCGCTGGGAACAGGAAGGCCAGTTAATTTCGCCCGCTGAATTCATTCCTGTCGCTGAGGAGGTTGGCCTTATTGAAGTCATGACAGATCAGGCCCTCAAACGCGCAATTTTAGAGTTGAAACCGTTACTGCTTGAAAACCGCGATTTTTATATTTCGCTAAACTTATCCGCCCACCAAGTGCTTAGAGCAAATATTACTGAACATCTAGTCGCTATTTTGTACGAATTTGGCATCCCTTGCAGCCGACTACGATTGGAAATCACTGAAAGTACATTGTTGGCTGACAAGGTAAAAGCAAAATCGGCCTTAATGGAGTTGAATGAGCAAGGCTTTATACTTTTACTGGACGACTTCGGAACGGGGTACTCGTCGCTGACCTACTTAAGCCAATTCCCGATCGATATTATTAAGATTGACCAAGGATTCGTGCGTAGCATGGAACATACGCCAAGTAATAAATCCATCGTTAAGACAATTACTATGCTTGCGAATAACCTTGGCATGACGTGTATTGCAGAAGGTGTTGAATCAATGGAGCACATTCGTTACCTAAGCCAATTAGGCATCAACTATATGCAAGGCTTCTATTTTTCAAAGCCCGTATCCGCTGAAATTTTGATGTCTGATTTATATATTGATGAAGTAGGCAAGAAAGCAAAAGCGGGTTAAATATAACCCGCTCACTTAAATCGGATTCGTCAAACACATTACGTGGCTATCCGCTCCACTTTACTTAACGCTCTGAATAAGTCGTCCGTTTTAACTGGTTTGGCAACAAAGTCATCCATACCAACTTGGATACACTTGAGCCTATCCTCTGCAAATGCATTCGCTGTAATGGCAATAATGTGTGGCCCACCATATTTACCGGGTTCTTGACGAATATGCCTTGTGCATTCAAACCCGTCCATATTCGGCATTTGACAGTCCATTAGCACAATTGGAAAGCTTTGCTCTTGTAAACGAACTAAGGCCTCTTTTCCATCACTTGCACATTCAATTTCACACTGTGTCTTTTCCAACATCTTTTTGACTACAATCTGATTAACCAAGTTGTCTTCAACAAGAAGCACTTTAATGCCTGATAACTCAGGGACAGTAATAGGTGCTAATGAAACACTTTCGCCATCGACTACAACGCACGGGATAAACACTTCAAAACGACTCCCAACGTCTGGTTCACTTTGCACATTAAGTTCACCATTCATTAGCTCAACCAAACGTTTACATATCGTTAAGCCGAGCCCAGTCCCACCAAATTTGCGTGTTGTTGATGTATCCGCTTGTACAAATTCTTTAAATAAATTAGCAAGCTGCTGTTCACTCATACCAATACCCGAGTCTTCCACAACAATTTCAAGTCGACCGTCAACGTATTGAATACCTAAAGAAACCGTACCTGAACCGGTGAATTTCCCAGCATTACTCAGCAAGTTGTTAATCACCTGTCCCACTCTAAGCGCATCTAAATTCAAAAAGGCAGGAAGGCTTCCAGAAATTTGATAGTCAAACCTGACGCCTGGTTTAGTTCCCGTTTTACCAAACACCCGTGCAATGTTATCGAATAAACGGTAAGTTTCTGTCGGATGAAAATCGAGTTTCAATGCCCCTGCTTCTATTTTTGAATAGTCCAGAATATCGTTCAATATTAAGAGCAGATTGTTTGCCGATTGTTGGATCATGAGTACTTGATCGGAGACTTCTGTCGATAACTCGTCACTATTAATAAGATGCTCAGAGAGCCCTAAAATACCATTTAACGGTGTTCTGATCTCATGGCTCATATTGGCTAAGAACTGACTTTTAGCCTGACTCGCTTTGTTTGCTACGCGCACAGCTTCTATCAATTCTTGCGTTTTCTCATTGACCTGTTGTTCAAGTTTGACGTTAAAGTCTTTCAGCTTTTTATTGAGCGCTTCATTTTCATCATACGAATTCTGTAAACGCGCAAAACTCGTATTTAACTTCAAGGCAAGTTGAGAAAACTGTTGTTGCAATCCAACCATCTCAAGAAACCCGTTTTGAGTTCGTTGCTCGTCCGATATCATCTTGCTCGGATCGAAGTCATGTATATGGTTACTCAAGCGCTCTATCGGACTCACCAGCACACGCGTTAATTGACTGACAAAGACGCTGCTCAATACAATAATCGTAACCGCTAGAAAGCCCGACAATCCCCATGCTGACGCCGCCGCGAGATTAACATGCTTACGTTCAAGCAGCGTAACGACGGTCCATCCTAATGTGGGTGAGTTGTTTTCGTGATAGTAGAAAATATCATTTTGGCTTGTTTGAAAAAGATGAGTGTTCGAATCAAACGCTGCGCGCTTATCGTCGGCGACTAAGTCGAGTGTCTTAAACTCTGCTTTTAATGAGCTGTAAACGACTTTATTTGCACTGTCTAGCACGAGCAATTCGCCAGAGGTGTTAACCAGTCGGGGAATAAACTGCTCAAATGACTCAAATATCAACGAACCTTCTACAATTCCTGCAAATTTGCGATTGTTCATTACCGGAGCTGAAATTGCGACGATTGGTTCGTTTCCAAGTCCTCTTCCTCTGAAAATATCCGAAACAAATCCATCAGGATAGTGTTGTGCCGATTGGTAATAATCTCTATCTGCGACACTTTTGTCTTCGTCCATCATGCTTAGCTTAAAGCCTTCAGGGTAAAAATGCGTAATTTGCGCTTTATTGTCGGTGACAATACCTGTTCGGAAGTTTGGGTGGAGTAACATTAATTGAGCAAGCGCGTTTTGTTTATCGATACCAAGTTCGATACTTTTAGCGGTAAGCGCAACCGCTCTTTTATAGCTTTGAAGATAGTCTTCTATTTGTCTTGTTACCGTTAACGAATCTTCGGTGAGTTGATTTTTCACCTCCAACTCGAGGCGGGCGTAATAATTGTTTGTTAACACAATGGAGGTCACCAAGACAACTAACACTATTAATAAACTAACGGTGTAATTTAGCATCTGATATAGCGGTGAGGCGCGCCACAGTTGCCGAATAAAGAAAAAGCCAAGCAAATCGACAACGGCTAAATATAGCGCAGCATTAATAAAGTACTTTGCAAGCGCAGTGACGATAACGAGAAGTGGTAAAGCGAGGAAAAAATAGCCAAAAAGAAATAAGAGCGCTAGGCCTATTAAAACCCAAAACGCAAGCCCACGTAAAAATAAGGGCTTATTGCTATTAATACAAAGAACTTGTAGCCAGACGACTTCAAGAGCGAACACCACCGAAGACCAACAATGATCCCAACGGTAATAAATGAAACCGGCACCAATCGCAACGGCAAGTAAAGCATATTGCCAACCAAATAATAGCAGCACACATAGAACGAATAGCTGACCAAACAGAAACTCGGAGCTATCAAGAAACCAGAAAGGTAATAGATTCGCAAAGCCACCAACGACGCCAAGGGTCACCGTACACAATAACGGGAAAAGTCGATGCTGAGTGATTATCAAAGCGCGCGTTCCATTTTATCTTCTGTCTATAAAGTTAAAAGATACCGCGCAATTTGCCAAGTAAATACTGAAATTTTAACTACTTAACTTGTGCTTTCGTTTATATGGGTAATCTATTCGACAACACAAGATACAGATAAGCTTACAAAAACATAAAACAATCAAAGTTAAATGTGGCGAAAAAACACGCTTTCTCCTCATTGAGCATACGACTCTTAAACTTAAATAAAAAATTTAGATAATTGGCTGAGGATGAGCGGGACAATTATGACTTTCAACTTGAATAATGCTTTTGACTGCTCCAAATCGTTGTTTTAAAGACGTTTCTATGGCTATTTTACACAGCTCGTCATGTTGCTCGAGCGTACAGTGGTGTTTTAAGACAATATGCGCACCAATAGTTACCACGCCAGACACTCGTTTAATGGTGACATTGTGAACGCTATCTACATGCTCGGCTTCGAGTAAAGTATGCTCTACTTGCTCTAAGTTTGGTAAATCTTCTCTTTTTAACAGTCCCTTTAAACATACCCTGACAACGCGCGCGCCGGTATATAAAACGAACAAAGATATGAACATACTCGAAATCACATCGATAACTTGCCAACCCGTGAAATGTAGCAACACACCGGCGATAAACGTGGTGACGGTAGACAATAAGTCTAAGAATGAATGCAGGAACACTGCGTAGACATTGATGCTGTCTTTGCGGCCTTTATACAAAATCCAAGCGGAAAGACCATGAAATAGAAACCCTATCGCTGATATCATGGACATCATGTAAGAGTTAATTTCAAAATCGTGCCCAGCGCCATGCGCTGACAACCTTTGTGTACCTTCGTATAAAATCAATACACTTATAGAGAGATACAATACACCATTAATAAGTCCACCGGTGTACTCGGCTTTTTTATGTCCTTCATCGAAATTTCGAGCCAGTTTGACTGCAAAAGTGGATGCTATAACAGCGATAAACAGTGAACTATTGTGGACAAATAAATGACCGGCATCCGCCAAAACGGCTAGTGAGTTTGAGTAGTAAGCCCCAAAAAGCTGAATAACCATAAAGGTACAAGTTATCGCTAATGCTAGCAGCAATCGGCGACGAGATGCTTCGTGAGTCGTAATACTGGTCATAGTTAGGTATAGGTTCTTTTGGCAGATAGTAATGATATACAGTATCAATTGTAACGCGAATTCCTCCTGTGCGCACTAAAATTAGCGCTGAGCGCTTTTAATTTGGCCTAAACGCTCCTGAAATAGTGATATTGGACGGCAGAACACTCAAGATTCTCAGTACATTAAACATTAATCGCCGAGAAAATAAGCCCTAATTTATCAAACCAACGTAATGGGCACCGTTTTTTCTCTATTCTTGAACCAAAGCATCAATTTGCCATCGTTCGATAATCCCATCCGAACTAACGGTCAGGATAGTACCCGGCTTTTCTTCAATAATATCCAATACGAGCGCTTCCCCGCCGGAGGCATTGATAAACCAAGACCCTAACTCTTTGCCCGTCTCCTTGGACCAAATTGATAGTTTTGATTTGGATGAGGTCGTTACAATATAAGGTCTCTCTTCAAGGATCAGCCCTTCTCTAAACCATCGAAAACGTTCAGGATACGAAAGCGTTGTTTTGATGTGCCCGCTTTTAACATCAAAATAGCGTTGATTATGTAATGCATCAGAGACGAATGCCGTATCAAGCGTTTTGGTTGCTGCGAGGGTGGTAACACGCTTCTCAACATGAAATTCACTAAGCACAGTCGCATCACTGAACAACCATGTTGACACCACGCCATCAAGCCCAGCGCTCATGACCTGCTTACTGTCCGAATCCCAAATAAGATAAGCAACTTCACTTGAATGAGGTTTAAAGAGACGTTGTGATTTATCTTTAAATGATAACAGAACGATTGAGCCATCAGTCATCCCCACGCTGAGATATTCGTCATTGGGCGACATTGCAATACTTGCTATTCGCGCAAGAGGATCCGCACCACTTAGGCTAAAATATTGTTCAAGTTGACCCGTTTCAACGGACCAAAAGCTGAGTCGTTGCTCACCACCTACGACTATGTTTGTTTTTTGGTTAGTCAAAAGAAACGCTCTTGCAACCTCACCTATCTGGCTAAACTCAAGTTGCATTCGCTTAGTACGACTTGATAGATCCCAGAGTTCTAGATTTTTACTTTGGGTGTACAAGAGAACTGATTGGCTATCCTTTGAAAAGGCGCCATAAATCACTTGTTCATTAACCAGTCCAAACGCATCATCCACCTTTTCAATTTGTTTTCCACCGCAACTCATCAGGAGTATGAAACTAAAGAGAATCGTTAAATTTCGCATGTCACTATTCCTTATCCACACTATCCAGCAAAGGCGTCAAATTCCACGTTTCAATGAGGCCATCTGTATTCACGGTTACCATATGTGTTTTATCTGGTTGTGTTACAGCCAATACTGTTGCGCCATCCTTCATTGTTTGGCAAGACCATACACCAATTTCTCTACCTGACTTCAAATCCCAAAACGTAATTTGTGACTTACTAGAGGTCGTCATTAATAACTTGCCCGATTCGTCAAAATACGCTTCTCGAAAAGGCTTAAAACGAGAAATATAATCAAGTTTTACAATAACATCGCCTGATTCAGCATCCAGAATTTGCTGTTCGTGTAAACCATCTGACACAAACACGCGATCTGCACTTTTGTTTACTGCCAGCGACGTAATACGATGTTGGTACATGTTAGAATAAATCGCTTTCGGTTCGCCAAATTGCCACCTTGCAATTTGTCCGTCCAGAGAACCACTATATACAACGTCGCCATTATTTGTTAATTGAATATGTGATACTTGCTGACGATGTGGCTGAAATTGATTATTAATCCCGGTGTCTAGCTGAGCCATATTAATCGCACCATCCTCCATCCCCGCAACAAATTTGAGTTTGTTTTCAGACAACGCTGATGCCGTTATTCGCGCCAGTGGCGAAATCCCCTGCATTCTAAGCTTACCGATGTATTCAAGTGGTTTTACTCTAAAAATCGCAACGTCATTTTCACCGATCACGAGGGCTATGCTGCCGTCTTTTGAGTATTCAACCTGCCGTGCTGGCTTGGGTAATTTGTCCTCGGGCAGAATAACGTCGACTTGCTTTGCACTAAAAGACCAAATTTTGACCTGCTGTTCATGGGTTAAGAAAAGTATTGACTCAGCATCACCTGAAAATTGAGCATCTAAAACGGGTTCACCCACAGAGATCGCAGCTTGATTGTTTAACCCTATTTTTTCTTGCCCACATCCAACGACTAAAAATGAGCAAAGAGCAAAAACAATTAGCGTATTCATGCGTATATTGAAAAGGAGAGAAGTCGAGAATACTCGCGTAAAACCCATGCGTAATCCCAGTTAATGCAATTGAGTTGTTTAGACTGCCATAATAAATCGGGTTAAGAAAGGATGTAACTGCTGGAGCAAGGTAAATTAGGTTCAAGTTAAGCGCCATTTGGCAAATCCACTCAAAGTCAGTTACACCCAGCATGACCTTTTTTGTGGGGGTATTGTAGAAAGCGGAGACACTCAGGCAAGCTTAGCAGGCCAAACTGCTCACTACACACAAAAGTTAAAGCTATGCACTTTGATTATAGTTCACCCATGCAAAAATCAAAATTATTTGAACGAAAATTATACTCATCTTGAAAATGCATTTATACCTTTGAATGTCACATTTATCCGTTACAATATCGGCAAAGTAAACGTGGAGTTGCAAACGTGCTTCGTCAACCTTTCTCCGTACTTGTTGTAATTTATAAACGTGATGGTGATTTTCTACTAATTCAACGAGCAGATGACCCTGAGTTTTGGCAATCTGTCACTGGAGGCATAGAGCAGGGTGAGAAACCGATTGATACTGCAATACGAGAGTTGAAAGAAGAAACGGGTATTGATGCGCACAAGTTAAATCTTTCTGTCGTTCAACATAGTCATACCAATAGCTATGAAATCCGTCCTCAATGGCGCTATCGTTATGAGCCTGGTAACTACATTAATACAGAGTATGTGTTTAGTGTAGAGGTGCCAGAACACGTCACACTCGTCTTGAATCCGTCGGAACACACTGCCTATACTTGGTTACCCCAAAGACTCGCTGCGCAAAAAGCGTGGTCACCCAGTAACAAGAAAGAAATTATTGAACTTGAAATACAAACACATGCCATTTAATCGCGTCCCGACCAAAAAAGTCCGCCTGCGCTTCTTTTTGGTAAATACACGATAAACCCTCACACCTTGCGGCATGCAACAATTGTTCAATTGCAATATTGGTCACGCCACGTTGCTCGTTGTCCTGAACATCTTGAGACTCTCGCAAGCTAATCACGATAATGCCACCTTGAAGCAACAGTTGTGTAACGCGATAAAGTGAAGGTCTGAGCGCCCAAATTGGCAGATGATTTAAAACAGAGCTTAATAAAATAACATCGAACTGGATCCCTAGCTGCTCAGTAAAAAACATTCGAGGTAAGCTGTCTTCTAGCCAAAGAATGGGTAACGACCCGGAATAAGCCTCTCCCATCCTTTTTAACGTCGTCGCAGGCTCGACCGCAACCACGTATGGGTCATTGCCGTTTAATGCAAAATACACCGCGTCTCGACCCGCTCCCGCACCAACGTCTAGAAAACGCGCTTGCGCTTTTCTCAAATACGGTTTCAACAAATGCAACCAATGAGCATGTAGATATTCAAAATCAACAGCTTGATATTGATTTGCTAAGTCATAAGCATGAATATTGTAATAATCTTGCGACATCGTGTATCTCAAAAATCAAAAGCCGTTTAGTTATACGCGATGAAAATAACAAAATTATGACTCTCAACGGGGAACAGATTTCTTCGTGATGAGGTCTACTCATATAGTCGTTTGGCACAGGATAAATATCATGCAGCTAGATTCACTTTCTACACCTTGTCTTCTCGTCGACAAAATGAGATTTATGAATAATATTTCTCGTCTTAAATCTCGATTGAGCGAATTGGGCGTTGCTGCTCGCCCGCATTTAAAGACCCTAAAGTCTGTTGAAGCCGTTAAGTTTTTGTTGCCTTCATACGATAGCCCCTGCACCGTGTCGACGCTCAAAGAAGCGAAAGAATTCGTTGCTGCTGGTTATAGAAACATCACCTACGCAGTGGGTATCACCGCAGATAAACTACCTACTGTTCTTGAACTCCAACATCAAGGTGCTCACATCAACATTCTCATCGACAATGCGGTTCAAGCCGAGGCTATTTTAGCGTTTTGCGAAACGAACCATTGCACGTTACATGTTTTGATTGAGATTGACTGTGATGGTATGCGAGCAGGCATCAAACCAACGGATGAACAACTAGGGAAAATAGCCCTAAAACTTGCCAGTCGAGGTTGCTTTGCTGGCGTTCTCACGCATAGCGGCGGTGCGTACTTATGCCAATCAGAAAGCGAGATCAAACAATTTGCCATACAAGAACGCATTGCTATAACTCAAGCTGCATCACGGATCCGGTCAATGGGGTTACCTTGTAATACAGTCAGCGTAGGTTCAACGCCAACAGCACACCATGGTGAGGACTGGGAAGGTGTTACAGAAGTTCGAGCCGGCGTATACGTTTTCTTTGACTTGGTGATGGCAAACCTTGGAGTATGTGAATTAAAAGACATCGCGCTGTCCGTCGTTACTCGAGTAATTGGCCACAATGCCGAAAAGAATTGGTTGATTATTGATGCTGGCTGGATGGCATTATCAAAAGATCCTGGGGATGGTAAAAGTGGTTACGGTCTAGTCGAAAAGGCAAATGGAGACATCGTCGCGAGTGCAATGGTGAACAGCGTAAATCAAGAACATGGAATCATCCATTTACCGTCAACTGAGTTGCTTTCATCTTATCCCATAGGCTCTATATTACGAATTTTACCAAATCATGCCTGCGCGACCGCTGCAATGCATGAAAGCTACCACGTTGTCGATCAGCGTGGTGAAATGACAAATTGGTCGAGATTTAATGGTTGGTAATCTCTAAGAAGCAACTATTATTAACGAGTACTTTACATTTAACCAAGGAGGTAATATGAAAAGTATTGACGAACATATCTGGATTGTCGATGGTAGTACCGTGCAATTTTTTACCATGCCTTTCACTACCCGAATGACCATTGTAAAACTCAGCAATGGCGATTTATGGATCCATAGTCCGATTGAATTGACCCCTCAATTAAAACAGCAAGTCGAAAACTTAGGCTCTGTCCGTTATTTAATTGCACCAAATCATCTGCATCACCTATTTATGAAGCAGTGGCAAGACGCTTATCCTGAAGCATTATCTTTTGGTACTGAAGAAGTGTTAAAGAAACGCGGTGATTTGTCCTTTACCGGTTCACTGGAGAAACTAGCAGAAACACCCTGGGCAAAAGAAATTGATTCTCATCTGTTCACTGGCTCTCCCGCAATGGAAGAGTGCGTGTTTTTCCACAAGTCCAGCCAAACTCTCATTGTGACTGATTTGATTGAAAACTTTTCACCAAAAGCATTCGGTTCATTTAAACGCTTTATGGCATCTCTTGTTGGGGTATTGGCGCCTCACGGTAAAATGCCTTTAGACTGGCGACTTACATTCACCTTTCATAAGAAGGAAGCTAAAAAGCACATTGAGCACATTATCGCATGGCACCCTATGACAATCGTGATGGCACATGGTGTCATTATTACTGAAAATGCCGTTGACTTCTTAATGGAATCATTTGATTGGCTTGAGCCATCGATATCGAAAGCGGAACAATTGAACTGATTTTTAGTAACCCTTTTAGCGCGTTAAAAGGGTTACTATTTTTCTACACCAACATAACGTTTACTGATCCAGTTCTTGCATTTTTTCGACTGGTGTAACCCAAAATATACCCACATCCTTTTTAGTTACGCGTACAAACTGCCCTTTCAAAAGCGGCTGTGTACTTTTTACTTTCCAAGAAATACCTGAATAAGAAAACGTTACATTGTCGGAATTAGGTTCCACATCTTCAACAAGTTGAAACTCAATATTTGCAAAGTCACTCGTCACAGCCGTTAAGTCTTGCTTGTTCTGCATTCGTTCAAGCGGTTTCCATAACAACAGTGCCAAAACCACGGTTACAACTGCATTAAACGTAAGCGCTACTTCCCAACTTTCATTGATTAATCCCAAGTACATGGACAATGCACTGATGAGACAGGACAGCCCCAAAAACAACAATATAAAAGTAGCAAACCCAAATACTAGAATTTCGATGCACAAAGCGACAATACCTATTATGGCGATGCTTTCCCATAGATTCTCAGTAAACCAGCTCATTACTTAGCCTTTTTGCGTTTTATTTAATGTATTGATAATAGACATACTTTGAGCAACTAAACTACTCGCGTCCGTCGCGCCATCCGGTAATAGAATGACCGAAGATTGTTTTGCAATCGCTTCTTTTGCTGCTATCGCTTTTGTTGCAAGGTCAAGCTGAATTGCTTTTTGACCTTCTACTGTGTTTGCTGCGTCACCCACTTGGCGCAGTGCCTGTGCTTGTGCCTCTGCAACCGCTAAAATTGCTCTTGCTTCACCCTCTGCTTTTAGGATCTGTTCGGCTTTATCCGCTTCTGCTGCAAGAACTTGTGCTTGTTTTTTACCTTCAGCAACGTTAATTGCTGCTTGTCTGTCGCCCTCGGATTCCAAAATTTGAGCTCGTTTTACACGCTCTGCTTTCATTTGGGCTTCCATGGCTTCCATTACTGAATTTGGTGGCACAATGTCTTTAATCTCATAACGCAAAACTTGAATACCCCAAGGGTCGGAAGCTTGGTTAATCGCCGCAACGATATTCGTATTGAGTAAATCACGTTCTTCAAACGTTTTGTCTAATTCCATTTTGCCCAGCTCACTACGCATGGTTGTTTGCGCAAGCTGTGTTACCGCAAAAATATGGTCATCTACACCATACGTGGCCTTATATGGGTCAAGGACGCGGAAATACAGCACGCCATCGACGATAAGTGAAATATTGTCTTTCGTAATCGCAGACTGTGAAGGGACATCTATTGCTTGCTCTTTAAGGCTTCTGTCTGCGGCAACTCGATCGATAAATGGCACAATAAAATTCAAACCAGCCTCTTTTGTAGACTGGAATTTGCCAAACCGCTCAACTACCCACGCTCGGTTCTGTGGCACAAATTTAATACTGCTTTTCAAAACAATAATCACAAACAGCAATACAAAGAAATTAATGGTAAATACAAACTGTAAAAGTTGACTGACTGGGTCCATGTGAATTCCTCGATTAAACACTAATTCAGTTCCTAAAATCAGCCTACCATGACTATTTCAATTAGCCTATAGATTCGTAAAACTATGCGATTCCACCTCAACGTTACTTTTTTGTAAATTTTTTGTTTTTTGTGTTTGACTTATGAAATGGATCAGCTAATTTTAAGACTCGAAAGGAAAACTCGAGTTATCAACTCAACTCGTTTTGAAATACAGACACGTTTTAACCCAGTGAGTCTCAATGGGGCTGTTGCCCCTTTTTTCTATTTTCTAGTTAGGGTTTTCGTAGCCTTTGAAGAACAACAAAGGTTGCGACACCTTTTTTGACGTTATTTACATTACCTATTCCTCGTTGGAAACTTTGCTAAAAAACTGCCTTACTCCATGTAATTCAATCACTTTAATAACGCCTTTTACTTTGGCCTGAACATAAAAAAGCCACACCGGAGTGTGGCTTTGCATTGCTTTTGGGTGTATTAGCAATGAATTCTTATGCGGCTTGGTTGTTGTCTTCTTGGCCCAAGCGAATTAAGTAGTCGAATGCACCGAGTGTTGCGGTTGCACCACTGCCCATCGCGATGATGATTTGCTTAAATGGTGTCGTGGTTGCATCACCAGCGGCATAAATTCCTGGAATAGATGTCGCACCTTTCGCATCGATCACTATTTCACCAAAACGCGTTAACTCGATACCACTGTCTTTTAACCAGTCAGTATTTGGAACAAGCCCGATTTGTACGAAGATACCCGCAAGTTCCACGGTTTTTAATTCTTCGGTCGTTCTGTCTTTATATACAAGACCGGTGACTTTGTTACCGTCTCCCAGTACTTCTGTTGTTTGCGCGCTTTTAATAATCGTAATGTTTGGCAAACTCTTAGCCTTACGAATAAGCACTTCGTCCGCTCGCAGCGTATCGGCAAATTCCAATACGGTAACGTGCGATACGATATTCGCGAGATCAATTGCCGCTTCGATACCAGAGTTACCACCACCGATCACCGCCACCGGTTTACCTTTAAAGAGCGGGCCGTCACAGTGTGGACAAAACGCGACACCTTTGCCCTTGTATTCTTGCTCGCCGGGTACATTCATCGTTCTCCAACGTGCGCCGGTTGCCAATACGACTGATTTGGCTTTCAATACCGCGCCATTTTCTAGCCCGATCTCTACGTGTTCACCGCGTTTAAGCGAGGTCGCACGCTGGCTTTTCATAATATCAACGTTGTAGTCTTTTACATGTTCTTCAAGCTGCGCGACTAATTTGGGGCCTTCGGTGGCTTTGACCGAAATAAAGTTTTCAATCCCCACAGTGTCTGAAACCTGCCCGCCGAACCGCTCGGCAACTACACCAGTATTTAACCCTTTACGCGCCGCATAAATCGATGCTGCAGAACCCGCAGGGCCACCACCGATAACCAATACATCGAATACCTGCTTGTCATTTAATGCTTTAGCTTGTTTTGCGCCCGCATTTTTGTCTACTTTATTCAGTATCTCAGTCAGGCCAATGCCGCCTTGTGAAAACAGTTCTCCGTTTAGGTATACCGTTGGCACCGCCATAATGTTTTTCGCACTGACCTCGTCTTGAAACAGTGCGCCATCAATCATAGTGGCTTTCACATTTGGATTCAGAGCCGCCATCAAGTTAATCGCCTGAACGACTTGAGGACAGGTTTGGCAACTCAATGAAATATACATCTCAAAATTCAATTCTGATTCTAAGCTTGCGATTGACGATTTGTCTTCATCGCTCACTTTCGCTTGATGTCCGCCACTGTGTAATAGTGCGAGCACCAAACTGGTAAATTCATGGCCCATTGGGATACCCGCAAACGTAATTTCAGTCTTGCGAGCTGGGCTTGTTACCGTCATAGACGGTATACGCTTGTTTTGCGTCGCTACTTTCACTGTAATCAGCGAACTGAGTGACGCTAAGTCGTTGGCTAATTGCTTTAACTCTTGTGATTTTTTGCCTTCATCGACAGCAATGACCAATTCAATTGGGTCAGATAGCGAGTTAAAGTGGCTTTTTAATTGATTTTTAATGTTGTTATCTAACATAGATTTAGTCTCAACTGCTGTGAATGGTGTGGTGCTCATAGAGCACCACCATTATTTGCTTAACGTTTTTGTTTAAACGCTTAGATCTTGCCAACGAGGTCTAGTGATGGTGCTAATGTCTCATCACCCGGTTGCCAAGAAGCTGGGCAAACTTCACCGTCGTGGTTGGCAACATATTGTGCCGCTTGTACTTTACGTACTAATTCTTTCGCGCTGCGGCCAATGCCTAGGTCATGAGTTTCAACAACCTTGATTTCACCTTCAGGGTTAATCACAAACGTACCACGTAGCGCTAAACCTTCTTCTTCAATCATCACACCGAAGTTGCGAGTGATACGCCCTGTTGGGTCACCAATCATTGGGAATTGGATCTTCTTAATTGTGTCTGACGCGTCGTGCCATGCTTTGTGTGTAAAGTGTGTGTCTGTTGATACAGAGAACACCTCAACACCCATGCCTTGAAGCTGCTCGTAGTGATCTGCAAGGTCACCTAATTCCGTAGGACATACAAAGGTGAAGTCCGCTGGGTAGAAAAACACGATTGACCATTTACCGAGTAGATTTTGTTCACTCACTGGCAGGAATTCACCGTTGTGGTAAGCCGTTGCATTGAAAGGTTTAATAGTTGTGTTGATTAATGAAGTCATGGTTTTCCTCACTTGTAATTAATTTAACTGATTAAGTGTGCGAGCAGTTTTTACTTTCGTTTTCGCTGTTCGCTTTCGATGTGATAAAGATACGTTGAATCTCTAAAGAGATAAAATTGATTGTTTAGATTATTTCAATCGATTTTTTGGAAGGTAAATAGATAATCAAGTCGTTTGCCTATTGACGATAAATCAATGAAAATTAACGAGGGTTAATCGGAGCTATCTATGGAACGTTTTTTCAATCACATTCAAATGGGGTATCTAGGCCTTCTTCCTTTTCTATTTTTTGTCGCATGGCAATTATTTACAGGTGCCGATGCCACGGCTATCAACATGTTTTCATATTACAGCATGGGGATTCTAGCATTCATGGCTGGCTCAATATGGCGGCCAGGTGCACAATCTAAAGTATCCGCTTGGTTAACCGTTGCCGTCACCATTCCATTCCCACTACTCGCCTTAGCGAGTCCTTTAATGGTGTTAATTTATTTAAGTGCTGCGTTTTGGGTCGTACTACTCGTTGAAAAGTATTCACCTCTTTGGCCTGACTATTATCCCGACTATCGAAAAATGCGCGTTGTTTTAACGTCTGTTGTGTTTGTTAGTCACCTTTTTCAGATAGCAATGTTTTTATCTTTGACTACGCTTAAGTAAATTAATTTCGATTTCTTGCCAATGCGCCATCCTGTTTTAATCGCATTCATTTGGATTATTGGATTTTCCTTCTCAATCACAGTGTGGACTTCAGCCCATTCTTTTTACGAATCTATCGAGGAAATGCTGTGGTTTTGCTTGGCTTTAACCTTGTTAGCACAGTACTACCCCAATAGAACTTCGCCTCTTTTTCTTTCTGGTTGGGCGCTTTTTTGCTTTGGTATGATATTAGACATCGCTGATGAGTTTTTTGAAGATTCCTTCGCAATATTCAACATCATCGACACCTCCATTAAGAATGCGGGTTTTATTATGATTGGAGTAGCGATGTTGCATATGCTTCGACATAAGCACAATTTAATTAAGCAAATCAATCAAGAAATGGCTGAGAAAGAACTTCTACAGAAAAAGCTGCTTTTTGAAGCCTATCATGACCCACTTACTTCTCTCGGCAATCGTCGAGCTTGCTTTGAGTTTTTTGAGACCCAGCAAGAAACACACAGCCAACTCTATTACTTTGACCTTGATAACTTTAAAACAGCCAACGACAAACATGGGCACTTAGTAGGTGACAACATTCTGAAGCTGTTTGCTCATGCAATTAGTATGGAGTTTGGTGCTGAAAACTGTTTCCGATTAGGAGGCGATGAGTTTGTCGCGTTCGGCCCTTCTATACCCGTCACCGAACAATGGCGCGAGAAGCTACTAAACGAGCTAAAACCTTTTTCTGTGGGAGCAAGTATTGGGTTTGTCGAACTGCGCGCAAACGTTTCTGCTGATACCTTACTAAATCTTGCAGACCTACAAATGTACAAAGACAAATCACATAAAATATTTCGTTCTTCAAGACGGCATTAGCTGGCTTAAGTGACATACCACTGATACTCTATAGTTATTATCCCAACAGAGGAAAGCCTGTGTTTAGTCAATTATTTAGTAACAAAGCGCTCGAGCAAGAAGTCACAAAATTAAGACAAAGCTTAGCACAAGCAGAGAACAAACTTTCTAAACTAGAGTCGGAAAACGAAGAACTAAAACAAGAACTCATTCATCAACAAACGCTATTGAACGACAATACGGACAATCAGCTACTCCAGTCTGCCTTAAACGGCCTGGCTCAAATTCACGGTATTCGTGAGTCTGTTTTACACAGTTTTGAAGAAATTAGTACTGAAAGCCAAGCTATTAACTACGTCAACCAATCTTTCCTCAAATCTGAAAACTCACTGAAAGACATTTTGGGTGGGATGGATACGTTGTCGACAAACATGGGCGGTATGACCACCAATATATCCGGTCTTTCGCAAATGGCTGACAACATCAATACGTTCGTAACCACCATTTCTAAAATTTCAGATCAAACCAATTTGTTGGCCTTAAACGCAGCAATTGAAGCCGCACGTGCTGGTGAAGCGGGCCGAGGATTCAGCGTCGTTGCCGACGAAGTTCGTGCACTTGCAAACAATACCAACGAATCTGCGAACGAAGTATCCGACCTTGTAAAAAAAATAATCAGTACGACGCAGCATACCGTTGAGGCCGTGTCCGTCATCCAAGGGTCAAACCAGCAACTTTCATCAAGCATTGCCCATCTCAATGATGAATATCATGTGATTGTCGATCGTTGTAAAAGCATGAAAGGCACTATCCAAAAAGCGTCTGGATTAACGTTTATTCAAACCGTAAAACTCGACCATGTAGTCTGGAAGGGTGAAGTGTATAGCCAATTGCTCGGTAAAAGCCGCACAAAACCTGAAGAGTTTAGCGACCATACAATGTGTCGATTAGGTCAGTGGATGAAAACCGAAGGCTCTAAAATCTATTCTGATTTGTCTGCATTCAAACGACTTGATGCGCCTCACAAAGAAGTTCACAGAGCAGGTGTAGAAGCGATGAAACTGTTCCGTGTTGGCAACAAACAAGGTGCAGTAAAAGAACTTAACAAGATGGAACAAGCAAGTGCCGATGTCATGCACTTATTAGACGAACTGGCTCACGCTGGTCGTTAAACGGATACATCTGATACAATAGCGCCAAGAATACTCGTTAGTTTGAAACATGCATATCAATCCTACTTGGCGCGTCCTCACTGTCGGTGACGGTGATCTAACCTTCTCCCGCGCGTTAAAAATGAATTATCCAGACTTGTCACTGGTGGCATCCGTTTATGACAGTGAAGAAACGCTGAGAAACAAATACGAACAACATGCCATAGATGATTTACACAATGCTCAAGTCCCTGTCTACTTCGAATTCGATGTAACAGATACAACATGTTGGGCGAAGCTCGCTCGAACGTTTGACGTCGTGATTTTTCAATTCCCGTTAATCCCCTCTTTCACTTCCAAAGAAGCCTTTGAAAGTACGCCATATTCTGTGAATACGCTTAATCGGATTTTATTACGAAAGTTTATTCATCATTCTCAACAATATGCTCTCGATCCAAACGGCCCAATGCTAAGCTACATTACATCAAAAGATGTTAAACCTTATCGTGAGTGGAATTTAGAAGGTTCATTAATTAGCAATCTAAACTACCATTACTTGGGGTGCAGTCCTTTTCATATCGAACTTTTTCCAGACTATAAAATTCGCAACGTAGACCGAGATAAACACGTCAAAGATACCTCTGGTATCACCTATGTCTGGTCCTCAAAAACTGAATTAAGTGAAAACCACTCGCTTCAAGTACCTGAATATCTGGGCGAGCAATATTGCACTATGTGTAGAGTCGGTGAATTCTTTAATGAACAAGACAAATCTGCGCATAAGCGCTCGAGACTTCACAAAGCAATGGCCCGAAATGAAGTGGCATGGGAAGCTTATTTAGCGGTTGAAAATTTGCAAGATTGAGTACTTTTTTAAACTAAAGTTAATAGATAAACACTAATTTGTATGCATAAAATAAAGTATACAATTATTGATTGTTCTGCGCTTTCAAGCACATTAGACTAGCCGCTCTTTTGTGCTTAATGGGATTATCATGGTCTTTAATCGCGATTTTGTTTTTGCTTTTATTTGCTTGTTATGCGCCATGATTACGATTCAATCCGGCGCGTCTATTGCAAAGCAACTATTCCCGTTAGTTGGCCCTGAAGGTACGACAGCTTACCGACTCGGTTTCTCGGCGCTGATTTTATGCTTAGTTTTTCGACCTTGGCGTAAATTGCCAGAGCAATGGGGTTCCGTTATCGTCTATGGCTTATGCTTAGGTGGTATGAACATCATGTTCTATTTTGCGCTTGAGCGCATTCCCCTAGGCATTGGTGTCGCTCTCGAATTCACAGGTCCTTTAGCCGTTGCATTATTTTCATCTAAGCGGAAACGAGACTACCTTTGGGTTATTTTCGCAATTGTCGGGATACTGCTACTGTTACCAGATATGTCAAATGTAAACGGTCTCGACCCAATCGGCGTGATTTTGGCGCTTGGCGCAGGAGCATGTTGGGCTGGATATATCTTGTTTGGCAAGAAATCTGGAAATCAAGGTTCTGGTGGGACTACTGTTGCACTTGGTATGAGCATAGCCGCTATTTGCCTCGTTCCGGTTGGCGTCGTATCGCAAGGCAGTGCATTATTAAATTGGGATCTTATCCCGCTTGGTATCATGATTGGTGTTCTATCAAGCGCACTACCTTACAGTTTAGAAATGGTTGCGCTTCGCAACATGCCTGCTCAAGGCTTTAGTATCATGATGAGCCTTGAACCTGCGATTGCCGCCATTGCCGGCTTACTTATTCTGGGCGAGATACTCTCATTTTGGCAATGGCTTGCGATTTTAATGGTTATCATAGCTTCACTGGGTAGCTCGATTACGGCGAAACAACCCAGTTAATCAAAGTAGTTACGTTCAAATCCGTTAGCTTCTTAGTAAAAAATGCGCGAAGAGCAACACGTTTATTCCCTTATAAAAAATGACGCGTTGCTCTTAGTCATGAAATCAACGGGTCATATTTAGAACATAGTTGCCCGAACCTGAGTAAGAATAAACAATAACTCGATAGTAACCACTTGATGCAGTGTAATTTATGGACTCACTGGAAGTTGCAGACTCTGACACGGCAACTTGCTGCCATGCACTATTTACCCATTTTTCAATTTTTAGGTCGAAATCCGCACCTGTTGGCCCTTCTAAGTTCAACGAAATGCTACCGCCAGCATACTGAAACCAATTGCCATTTGGTTCAATTGCCTGACCTTTGTTGTCAAGGTAACCTCGATATTCCTCAATAGGCAAAGCTCCAACTAAATCAACATTGAACGTCATTGTTGGTTTTGGATCAGATATTTTATCAATCAACATGCCCGAATTTTTCCCACTCCACCATTTTGCGTTCGTCCCCTTACTTGATAACGCATTCGGTAACGTATCGGAAAACTCACCAGCCACATCAAATAAATCCGTGCTATCACCACGATTACGTTTGTTTTCAGGATCACGATTGCCATCGGCATGTTCCATTTGAATGTATGGGTGCCACTCATCAGAATTAGAACCTGTTGGGTCGACATGCCAAATAGCGAGACCTTGATCAAGTTGTTCAGCGTTTTGACCACTTTTGTGGATAGCTTCTATATAAAATGCTTCTGTCGCGTTGTTTTCGTTAGTCCATTTGTAAGACGTGTTTGTTCCAGATGTATGGCTTACTTGGCCTAAAGGCGCATTGCGGTTAATACTCGGGTTAAGCTCCGTCACTATGTCCCAACCTGCTTTATCTCGCAATGGGGCAACAGGAGGTGTTGGATTGAAGCGATTGGTCGCGCCGATTGCACCAAACCCCATAACACCGAAACTGGCAACAGAACCTTCTGAAGATCCGTCATAGTCGTATAGATCCGGCCAGTTGGTAATCAAGTGCCCGGATTCATGAACAAACGTACCGATGGCAAGACTGCTACCCATATCGGTAATTTGATATCGATCGGTGCATACTCCATCAGCACAGAATCTTGGACTCAACTGCGCCATGTGTGGCCACAAACCTTTA
This sequence comes from Pseudoalteromonas xiamenensis, assembly GCF_030994125.1. NCBI lineage: Bacteria > Pseudomonadati > Pseudomonadota > Gammaproteobacteria > Alteromonadales > Pseudoalteromonadaceae > Pseudoalteromonas > Pseudoalteromonas xiamenensis. Next base: position 45,737 of record NZ_CP099918.1, read on the forward strand.
GACCAACTACTGTCTGATGCACCAGCATAAAATACGTTTAAACCTCGAATACGCTTGCTGCTATCCACCGTTAACGTTGAAAAATCAAACCCTTGCGTGTTTTCAAGCCAAGCTAATGCTTCCGATATTAGTTCCTGAGAACGCACCGTCGAGCTCAAACTGCTGTCTGCATAGTAGGCTTTATTTTTCTTTGCAGTGTAGTATGCAGTAACCGTGTTGGTGTAATCGAGTTTTCCACCTGAGACTTCACGAAAATAGCCACGAACAGACTGCGCATTGCCGAATTCGGCGTAATTCAGATCATTTAAGAAAGACTCTACTTGGGATTTGCTAATGGTCCCACGTAAATCTGGGAAATCGATAATGATCGTCAACCCCTTTACATTACCGTCTATTGCAAGTGGTGAACTACGTTCGCTTGAAGTTCCCAAAAACTCCGTTTTCGCTTTACTCAACTGCTCAATGACCGCTTCGCGCGACAGGGATTTTCTCTCACCGAATGTAGCTTCTAAACGCTTATTCTGTAACGTTTTGTTGGCAACCAATACACCACTTGATATGTACGCTTCACCGTTCTTTGAAAGTTTCGCGTAAGTCATCCCTTTCAGCTTCTCATCATAGATTACTGGGAATCCAGAGGTCGTTGTTTGCGTTGCAACGTAGGTGTTGCCGTTAAGCACGATTTCCACTTTTTCACCATTTGGCTGAGTGAAAAAATAGGACTGATCTTTGTAGGGAATTGCTGCCAATGCGCTGCTTGACGCCACGACTAAAACGGACAAAACTTTGCTTAAATGTTTACCTTTCATGTTGTATCTCCATTTATTGGGTACAACATAGATACCAACAGATTAACATTTAATCAACCTTGCATTTTCATCTGGCCAACTCCTAAATGGACAACCTATATCTACAGGTTAGCCATATACGAATTGATATATTCAGGTATAGTTTCCTTAGCATCTAAATAATGCAAATGAGAGGAATATATAGGGAGAATGAATCCATTGCGCACTTTGTGAACAAATGTAATAAAAATAGAAAAGGCTAAGTAAGACAGTAGGCAATGATATTGCGAGCTAAATTTCTGTCTGCACTTAAATCAAACTTGTTGGCCACATTTAGTTAAAAGGTCGCAGTCGCGTTTACAACTTTACGTCTAAATTCTTTTTAAGTACCGTACCAAACTGTTCACTCACATCATCAAACGCAAGTTCACTTAAGATATCCATTGATTCATTTCGAAATGAAATTCCTTTTCCTTTAAGAATATTTTGCTTAAAAATTTCATCTTTTTTTACATTGATCAATCGGATAGACACAATCACATCTGCCCTACGGCGACGAAACGATGGTTTGCTTGCCTCTGTGATATCAATAACCACAGTAGCTTTCGTTAACTTGTCAGTTGTCATTAATCCCAAATCACTCAATTGGGTTAATGTTAGATGAGCAAGATAATCGAGTTGAGGCTCGCTGTTTTTTACAAAGAAAGTTTGCGCCTTCAATCGTTGATTTTGTGATTCACGTTCTGCTTGCAGTGCATTTTTAATATCCGCCTCAGAAACAACAATAGCCGAATAAACTAAGCATCGTTCGCTGTCAATCCAATTATCGTAGATTGTTGCCCCTTTAATAATTGCTTTACTCTCAAAACGTGCCTTATTTTTTGTTCGACTGAGTGCTACATTATTTTCTTTTAGTTGATCAAGTTCTGTTTTTGATTGCACCGTTGTCTCAAGTAACACGGCTAGTGATTCTGTTGCTGACTGCTTCGCTTTTTTGAGATCTATCTGCTTCAAACCTGTACAGCGCGCGATGCCAAATGTTTTAAATTGGCCGTTTCCTGACTGCTCTGTGTCAATCCAGTCTGGTTTTGCTTGTTGCTCAAAATAATTTATACAACCGCATGCAGCTTTCACATTTGATGGATAAAGTAGGGATCCTATGATCCCTACTAAGATGAAGCTAAACTTCATTACAGACGTCCTGATTCTTTAAGCTCTGCTAACGCCACATCAAATTGATTGCGCTCATCAACTCGACGAATTGCGGTACGTGTTTCTTCTAAGTCCTTTGGATCGATGTCAAGCATCATCGCTTTTTTATAGAACGCTTTTGCTACGTCAAGTTCCCCATTTCGCTCTGCGCATAAGCCGTTGTTATATAAAAGCGCCAATGAATCACTGTACATAGATTGTGCGTCAGCAAACATCTGGCATGCTTCGTCATACCACTTAGCCTCAGCAAATTCGATACCTTTATCTAATTTTGCTTTCGCTTCTTTGGGCATTTTTGAATTGTCGCTTTCCATTAAATCAGGTGACACCACCACCCGGTGAGGAGCAATATCTTTGCGCAATTCAGCAAACGCAACTTGAACTGCCGACTGCCTTAACTCTTCTTTCGTTTTATGTGGCTCATTATCATCGTTACAGCGGCTGGACTCAGCATTCCCACTGTAACTTTTATTAAACACAATTCGCCCGGATTCTACAGAAACCACTTTCGGCGTTAGGCGCGCATGTACTTGTTTAGTCGAGCAGCTCACACTGTATTCGTATTGATTCTTGCATTTTTTATCCGAACATTTAGAGCGAGTTTCAGAGTAATGTTGCGTTTCATCTGACAGTGCATAACTTGCCGTTACAATCGCGTCAGCACCTAACAATTTGCCTAATTTCGCACTTGTTTTCGCATCTGCTAGATCACTTGTTGAAAAACGTTGCTCTTTAATAACTCGGTCTATTGTAGAGCGGTCAATCATGACAAAGTAGTTTTGACCTTCAACTACCGTATTTGTGTATAAAGACTCAACACTATCAGACATTTCTCTTTCTACACTTCTCCCTTGATTTCCAGATACATCGGTCACTGCAAGCTTACGAACATCGTTCATTTGCTGCTGTTTCGCTGGTGACATGTACTCTATTGGCAAAGGAGGGCTTGTAAACGCGCTTGAAACCACCTCCCCTAAATCTTGAAGTGTAGACATCACACTTTGAGTCACATTACAGCCAGTTAATGTGACCGCTACAGCTGAGAGTAGAATTACTTTTTTCATTTAATTTCCTTTTATAGTCTGTTATTCGATGCAAAGTAGTCTTTACTGGCGAGTACTTTTTGCAGGTAACGTTGTGTTTCCGTTGGCGTGCGTTTTTGCAAAGTGTCGAAAACCTCTTGATGCGATAAACGATTGATCTGTTCAATTGCTTTGACTCGATTATTTACGCCACCATTAAATGCCTTTGAAACGTTGCCGATGCCGGTATTGTAAGCTGCAATGGTGCAATATAAGCGACTGGTTGGATTTTCAATGCCATTTAAAAAGCGTTGAGTAAGCAGATTTAGATAGGCTGCCCCATAGAAAAGATTCTGTTCACTTTCATAAAGAGTTTTCGCATCCGGTAAACCCTTTTTCTTGAGCGTAAATTTATTTACATCCGCTCCAGCAGTCGCAGGCACTATCTGCATTAAACCAAATGCCGGAATACTCGATTTAGCAAGAGGGTTAAAATGGCTTTCTGTTTCTGTCACTGCTAACACTAAATTTACGTCAATTCCATGCTCCGACGCATTCTCTTGAATATCAGTCAAAAATGGAGCACTTCGTTCTATACGCGAACGATTACGGTTGATTTGATAAGTTTTCGTGTTCGCAATCAGTAACTTTTCACGCTGTATCGAAAGTTGTTTTTTATCTTCGATAATGGATGTCTTCACCTGTTTTTGTTCATCAGAAAGTGGCTTTTGTGATTCTAGATTGGCAATTTCATCAAGTTGATTGTCGATCCGTTTGTTGGTCCGCTCAATGACGTTCACTTGATACTGTGAAGGCATAATTTCTTGTGCCGTCGATGCTATTGTGTGTAACTGCTCAAGGTTTTCAATGCCTATTTTGCTTAACGTTGAATCCTCCACTAACTTATCAGCTTCTATTTTCGGGGCTTCTAGGGAAAACTCTAGTTCGGCGAGTTGATTCGGAGAGCGATTAAGCGATTGAGTTAATAGCGCTTTGATTTCCTGTTCGTTTAGTGCTTTTATTTCGTCATTGATAATACTAATTTCAATGATATCTTTCTCGAAATCAACAACCAGTTTAGCATTGCCATCTGCCGAATAGCTCACAAACGTATCTTTGCTCGAAACCTCTGGAACACCCCATTTATCAATAAGTTGTGCTTTAAATGCTTCATATTTGGCAAGGTAGTCGGTTTTAAATTGCGCGTATTGCGCTTTTTGCTTTAACTTGAATTCATCAAATGACGTCGTTGTACCCGTCGCAGCGTTAATCGGAACACTCATTAATAAAACGGCAAAGAGTGATGGGAAAGTAATCCTTGTAACCATGCCTAATTCCTAATAATAAAACTGATATTCGTACTGAGTAAGGATTGAATCCACTACAAGTGGCAATGCTTTTTCGGTAATTGCGACGAAGTTAACGGTTTCATTTGAAACTAATTTACTCAGAGTGGGCGTTAGTGAATCTTCCGGTTCCGATGAGTTCGCTTGTGTATAAGCGTCGCTGAGTAACGTTTTATCTAGTTTCGTCCCTTGATAATCAACAAGACCGTAGGCCATTTGATTGAACAAATAATGTTTACCCAAATCTTCAAAAAGCACGAAATACTTGACGTTAAAATGGTCTATTGAAAAGTCGTTTAGATTTTCCAATTTATCAACAAGGCGCATTGGCGATGGAACAGATTGTTTATCCAGTAGGCTATAGGGATGAAAATCAGCTTTAAGACCCGTAATGGAGTATCCCACCACCCTTTTATCTTCGATAAGTAGCGCTAAAATATATTTTTTATCGAGATAATAGTTAATAGTTACTGCATCATCGTATTTTGAAGGTTTGATGAGTTGTGGGGCACCGAAAATAGAATAAATATAGTCAATATTACTACCCACATTAACTTTCGCGAGTGACTCATATTCGTACACATTGGTGAAATTAGACACAACCGCAACGTAAGCTTCTTGTATCATCGATTTAGTATCAGACCAATTTCCAATCGCCATTAGCGACAAAGACAAAACGATAATTTTGTCTTTGAATCTAGCGAACATACTCTTACTTTCACCGTGCTCAGACGTGCCCACAACCGAATTCATAAAAACCTCAAAGTTTATTTTCAGATTTTATGAAATTTAAATACAGCAATGCTTCGTTTTCTGGGTCTAGTTTTGTCGGGCCTTCTGCAATAAGCATCTCGAACAGACGCTTCGCTTTCTCTTCTGGAAGGGTGACTAGAACGCACACGTTTTTGTTGTCGCCCATTTGCGCATAATCTACTTTCTCGACCACAGTGCCTTGCAGGCTCTGATCAGTAAAATTCGCTATCGTTTGGCTAAACGTTTCCTTCACGAGATTTTCATTTCCTAATTGCGCTTTCTTTGAAAACGCTTCTTGCAGACTTGAAAGGCGGGTATCGACTTGTTTGGCAATTTCGTCTCGTGCCAGCATTGCAGCTTGGCTCTTATCTAAACTAAAGCTGTTTGAGGCCAGTACACATGAAGAAGCTGCAAATCCTTTTTCTATGGTTGGGTTGGTCACCCAACTTGGTATGGTCATCCCCATTTCCGAAGCGTTTGTTTTCTCCGTTGAACTACAACCTGAGAGCAATAATGCTGAAGTGAACATAGATAGTGTCATTAAACGTTTCATTTTAATCCTTTAAACACCGAGAGTTTATTTTTGCTATTACAAAATTAAGAGTTCGTGTATTGAGTCAACGTTAAAACCAGTATGTAAACTCAAAAAATCATAAGTGATAAAGAAATAAACAGCTTATTACACCGCAATATTCACAATGATGTTCATGACAACGATTATGTGTTAAAGCGCCTGAAAAATGAGCGTTAGAAAAGAAAGTAGGCTAGACACAGCCTTAGCCTTGACGAAACAAACGCAAAACACACGACGCCAGTTTAGAATGCCAAAGTGATTCACATCTGTTTGCGGAAAAGATTCCGATTTCCTTTCTTTTAATTATTTTGGTTACAGCAAAAGTTAACCAAAATTTATATCCTTATCAGCTACAGTGCGCAGTTTAGAACAATATTTTTCCTCAAATCAAGCGCTAATGATTACAATTTAATACAAATTTGATCTAGATCTCGGGAGTTTGTAAATATTAAGTTACTTTTAGTTTTACTTAAATTCATGTAATTGCAGTCTTTTTTGCTCACTTGAATCTGAATCCACAAACCAACCACGCTTCTGTTTCCCTCCATTTAAGCGATACAGTAAGTTCGATTTGGAAATGCCACTTTTGCCTCAAAATGTTGTAGGTTCGCCTCATTTTGAGCAAAATTCGTTTTCATTACATATTGTGCAATTAGAATACTTGCTCGACCATTTTTAGGGACAATTAATAAAACATGTCTAAACGTAACGCACATATACTTCGCCGATTGTTGCTCCTGATGACAATAATCTGGCTTCCTAGTGTGTCAGCCAAGCAAGCACCGGTCGTACTCATCTCGTTAGATGGCTTTCGATGGGATTACATTGAAAAGCACGGTGCTGAAAACTTAAAACGCATTGCGATGCAAGGTACTCGAGCGCAATTCATGCGACCTGTTTATCCAACCAAAACGTTCCCAAATCATTTGTCTATCGTCACCGGACTGCTACCTTCTAATCACGGTGTTGTAGATAATCATTTCTGCGATAAAACACGAGAGCAATGTTATGAAATGGGGGATGGACTTGACGACAGTACGTGGCTATCCGGCATTCCACTCTGGAATCTCGCCGAAATGCAGGGCGTGAAAGCGGCGACGTATTTTTGGCCGGAGTCAGACGCTCGATTTAATGGACGTACAGCATCTTATTATTATCACTATTCTAAACACAGTGATTATCAAAATCGCATTAACCAAATGGTACAGTGGCTCCAATTACCAGAATCCCAAAGACCAGAATTTATCGCAGGTTATTTTTCATTAGTAGACTCTACGGGACATAAATTTGGACCGAATGCGCAGGAAACGAAAGAGGCTGTGCAGCGCGTAGATGAGTTAATTGGTCAGTTCGATAGACGCCTAGCTGAACTTAAGTTAGACGTGAACCTCATTTTAGTGTCTGACCACGGAATGTCTCAAGTAGACCCCGAAAAAGCAATTTTAGTTGAGGAACTTGGTGTATCGGAAACAGATTTCGCGATACTAAATGGCGCTACTAAAGTCCACTTTTACAAGAAACCGACCTCAAATGTCTCAATTGATCACATTAGAAAACAACTGATGTCAAAAAGCGCAGGGCGTTTCGACGTTTTGTCAAAAGAGACGTTACTAAAACGAGGTATCAAGGACGATAGCCGCCTAGCAGATATTCTCATTGAAACCACCGCGCCTCGAACATTCAAGTACAAAAGACCCTCAACCGAACACGGCATGCACGGTTATGCTTTCACCAAAGACATGGGCGCAATCTTTATCGCCAAAGGTCCTGCATTTAAGCAAGGATTTGAATTAACGGAGGTCAACAATCTTGATGTTTACCCAACGGTTGCCAAAATACTAGGTCTAAAGTTACTTGGACCAATTGATTCAGATGGCATAAGTATCAAAGCATCACTTAAATAATGTCATATCAAGAATAAGAAAGGCCCTTTCGGGCCTTTTTTATTCTTGATTTTGTATCACCGGGATTTCCATAACGGCTTTCGTTGGTTGATCGTTGTTTACGCCCTCCGGCATTAAATATTTATCAAGCCAACGTTCTTGCTCCCACAACACGTGCATAATACTTTCGCGAGCTTTGTATCCGTGCCCTTCTTCGGGAAGCATAACTAACCGAGCGGTTTTACCTAACCCATTGAGCGCCGCATACATACGCTCAGATTGCATTGGGAACGTACCTGAGTTTGGATCTTCTTTGCCATGAATGAGCAACAGAGGTTCATCGATTTTATCCGCATTGAAGAATGGGGACATTTGCGCGTAAATCGTTTGGGCTTGCCAAAAGTCGCGCTCTTCACCTTGGAATCCAAAAGGTGTTAAGGAGCGATTGTACGCACCACTACGTGCTATGCCTGTTTTAAATAAATCACTGTGCGCCAGTAAATTAGCCACCATAAACGCACCATAAGAATGCCCCGCTATCGCAATACGATTCTTGTCAGCAATACCACGCTCAACCAAGGTATCTACCGCCGCTTTTGCGCTCGAAACCAATTGCGGAATAAAACGGTCATTTGGCTGGCTATCACCTTCTCCAATGATGGGCATTTTCGGATCATCAAACACTGCGATACCTTTCGATAGATAAGGCATTGGCCCCCAGAATCCAATGTAATTAAACTCATACGGCGATTCTCGCATCTGCGATGCAACAGCCTTATCTTTAAACTCAAGCGGATACGCCCACATCAAAACTGGTAGTGGTCCTTTTTCTTTTGTATACCCTGCAGGAAGATACAACGTGCCGCTTAACTGTGTTCCATCTTCCCGCGTATATTTGATCACTTCTTTTGTCACACCAATAAAATCGGGATATGGGTGGTCGTATCGTGTTAACTGCGTAATTGAACTATCGGTTAAGTTTCTCAAGAAGTAATTCGGTTGCTCAGTTGCTGATTCACGCAATGTGATAAATTGCATTCCTTCATCATCCAACACCGAAACCACGCGCTCATAATACGGTGCTTCTGATTGCCATACTTTATTAACGTCGTTTGTTTTAATGTCATAACGAGCCAGATAAGGTTGTTTACCTTGCGCCGAAGCGCCATCAGCGACCAGATACATGTAGCGGCCACCAACCAATTTAACCACTTTTGAACCTAAATCGTTGTAGGTCATAACAAAAGAGCCAGGATCTTTATAACTGTCGTTATAGCTGCGTTCTGAAAACAGCACGCGATTTTCATCTGCATTACGCGGGGAAACGACGTGCGTTCTCACATGTCTATCTTGGAAACGCCATTCACTCAATAGCGCAACATTATCGTCAGCCCAATCTATATGGCTGAATCGCCATTCCATTTTCGCAAATAACTCAGGCTCACGACGAAATGGCGCACTGATTGAGTACAAATAATCATGGAAAGGCACTTGTGCCTTCATGGAACCGCCGTCCTGAGCCTCAGCCCAAATAACCGTCGCACCTTTGTCAGCTCGCCATTGAAATTCGCGACGTCCAGCTTGAACACTATCAAAACCTTGCGGGATAGTTTCTGCTAATGGAACTCTGGCCAATTCATAGAGCGGGTGTCCGCGCATGCCCCAGATCTGCCAAACAGTCGGAAAACGGTTAAAGGGAACTTGGTAGGAAAATGGCTCATCAATCATCGCGATTAACAAATTTGTGGCGTCTGGGGATACCGCATAATCGGAAATAATCAGCGCAGGACCAATACCTTGTACTCGGCCATCTAAAGTCAGTTTGACTAACTGTGTTTGCCCGTAAAATTTGAATAACGCTTCATCATGAGGGGTTTGTAACAAGTTTTGATAAGTGCGGACAGGCGCTTTTTCGCCCTTAGACTCTTGGATAACCGGCTTCAACTTTGCTTTTTCTGCTTCAGGAGGCGTTTTACTGTGATTCGACGCAACAGCAGCGACGATTCCGCTGCTATCTTGAAGCCACTCATAGGGTTCAGTAATAAATGCATTGAGCGCAAGTTCGCTCAATTGCTGTAACTTACGCGTTTTTACATCGTACAGCCAAAGTGTAGTGACTTTGTCCCCAGCAACAACAAAGGCCAGATACTGAGAGTTGCTCGACCAACTCGGAAAGGCAATTTTACCTTCAGGTAATTGATTGAGCGGAATAATACTGCCTGTCTGAACGTGCTTAAACTCTAATGTATCGTAAAGTCGAGTTGTGGTTTTAATGCGAGTGTCAGGATTGAAACGTACGCCCGCGAGTGCAACCTCGGGTTTGGTAAGATCCGTCAAACTCAATACGCGACTGCGGTCCAATAACGCCATCCAAGCCCCGTCTGGTGACAATACATTGGTCGGAAGAAGCTTTGCATCTACCACCGAAGCGATAGCAGAAGAAGGCATTTGATATTCAGTATCCGTAGCGTGACTTGCCATTGGTGTAATGACGCAAAATGACACCAATAAACACATTAACCACTTTTTCAACATGACTTTAATCTCGATGTTTTGAAAAACTCAGCAAATAATACTAGAAGAGCAAAAAATTGCTACCTTTTCATACATTTAATATAACTTCTTTCTACCTTAGAAAAGCAAATCGCGACGCTCACCTTGATTCTTTATGGGTTCGCTTTAACGCCGATAGTGCGTTTTGAGTCAATATTCTAAATAGAATTGGTTGATTCTTTTGTACACTGAAAAGATAGGATACACTTCGTTAATAATAAATGAATACCCGCCGGCTCATTGAGTTGGTTTGAAACAAAAATCATGAATAACAATAACAAACCTGAGAAAGTAACGATTTTTGATGTTGCCAAAGAAGCACAAGTGTCCAAATCCACGGTGTCTTTGGTCCTTACACAAAGTGATAAAGTCAGCGATAAGAGCCGAGAGAAAGTACTTCACGCAATCGAAAAACTAGGTTACGTATACAATAGAGATGCCGCAGCACTTCGAAGTAAACGCTCCAACCTAGTCGCTATTGTCATCAATGACTTAACCAACCCCTATTCTGCACAGCTCGCCATCGGACTAGAAAAGCACATAGGAGCGCTTGGTATGTTACCGATGCTGGTAAACACCAATGAGTCGTTTGAGCGCCAGAAACAAGTCGTCAATACCTTAAAAGAATACAATGTTGCCGCATTCGTTATGTGTCCAGCCCCAGGTACGGATAAAAATTGGGTTAATCAATTAATTCAAAGCGGATTTCCAGTCATCAACATCATGCGCGAAGTGCAGTACAGTGATGCGCCTACCATTTTGCCTGATAACCAAAAAGGTACGATGCTTGCGACGGAACATCTACTTTCGCAAGGCATGAAAAACCTCGCTTTTGTGGGCGGTACAGAAGATATTTCAGACTACCATGAACGCTTAGCTGGCTTTAATACCGCCATGCGTTTACATAAAGAACATACGCCTTCGGTCATTGCTCCCTCTCAAACCAATCGACAAGGCGGCCGTGAAGCCTTTAAAGAACTGTATGCTCGCTCCCCAGACATTGAAGCGATTGTTTGCTTTAGTGATGTCATCGCCTACGGAGTCATTGAAGAAATTCGAAATGCGGGCTTGGAACCCGGAATAGACATCAAAGTCGTAGGTTTCGATGACTTAGAAGACTCGCGAATGATGTCTCCCGCACTTTCTTCTGTCCATATTAATGCCAATGAAATTGGCAAGAGAACTTGTTTAGTACTTTCGGAATTACTCGACAAATCGACACCGCCTTTACGTACCTTAGTGGATGTAAAGCTGATAGTGCGCGCATCATCAGATCAGAGAGTGATAGGATAAAAAACGAACATTCGCATCCTCGGATAGTGGAGACAGACAAGAACACACCATTCTTGTTAACGACTCATTTTCATTCGTCGTGTCAATGAGTTAAATACGTAAATTGACGCGTAAAAAAGGTGTATCATCGCAGTTAATACGTATAGAATTCGCATCAATTTGATGGTTAGCTAAAATATAACCAATTTATTTTTATTTATAAGCAAGGCAACATAGATTTGAATTCAGCAACATTTATTCAAAAGCGTAAATTCATCGTTCGCTTGGGCAAAATGCTCCACAAGTACGGCACGCCAGCATATCGATTGGAAGCTCACCTCATGGAAGTGGCTACGCATTTGGGTCTGAAATCGTCATTCGTCATGTCTCCAACGTCTGTTACCTTTGTAATTTGGACTGAAGGGCATGAAGAAGAATACACTCACGTTGCTCGAGTTGAGCCGGGCGATCATGATTTAGGATCGCTGGCAGATACCGATGATGTCGTCAATCGCCTATTGTCTGGAGAACTGACGACAGAACAAGCTGAAAAATGCTTGGAAGAAATCAGTAAACAAAAACCACCTTACAGCCGCTGGTTTAATGCCTTGGCATTTTTAATGTCAGGTGGCGCGTTTGCAATGCTGATGGGGACCAGTTGGAATGACGTTGTTTGGTCGGGGCTGATTTCGCTTGTCGTGTTTATTTTCGTGCTATGGTCAGGCCGCTCAAAACGTGTTCTGCACATGCTTGAACCGTTGGTTGCTATTGTTTCTGGTTTGCTTGCGTGCGCGATAAGCGTTTACGTCGATCCGCAAATCAACATTCGCCTTGTGGTATTATCATCCATTATTGTATTTATTCCCGGACTTGCTCTGGCGCTCGCATTTGCAGAACTTTCTGCTCGTCATTTGGTTTCTGGCACTGCACGATTTATGGATGCAATTATGTTGCTCTTTAAATTGTACTTTGGCGCTTTTGTGGGGATTTCACTGGGATTTGCTATTTTCGGCCAAACCGCATTTATCCAGCCTGACCCATTACCGAAATGGACAGCTTGGCTCGCTGTTTTTGCCTTATGTACCAGCCTTATCGTGGTATTTAGAACCAAGCTTCGTCATGCATCTTGGTCAATCGCTGCGGGGTTTATTGCCTATGCAGCAAGTATCGGCGCAGCGTTCTATTTTGATTATGCGCTTGGCACATTCATAGGCGCATTCGCCCTTGGTGTGTTCAGTAACTTTTTCAATCGCTTAGTCAATGCACCCGCGTCTATTGTGGCTATGCAAGGGCTCATCGTGTTAGTGCCGGGCTCAAAAACCTATATCGGTCTTAACTCGCTTATTGAAGGTCAAAGTTTTGTGCACTCTGACCACATCGGCCAGCAAACGTTCCTCATTTTTATGTCACTCGTTGCAGGTTTAATCTTCGCAAACGTTGCACTACCACCGAAAAAAGTTTGTAAAAGTGGCCGTTTGGCCACTTCCTATATCCAACGTCTAACTTTACGCGAATACTGCTCGAATTCTTCTCCAAACAATTTTCGCATCGCACGCTCTTCAGGTCGAATTTGAAAGTGATTCATGTAAAGCACAAAGACGATGACTAACAAACTATTAAGCGGAGCAAACAGATAAATACCCCATGCAATAAGTACAAGCAACATCCCTAGATACATAGGATTTCGCGTGAATTGAAAGATACCCTGTGTCACCAGATGGGATGCAGTATCAGGTTTGGTGGGGTTAACTGTCGTATTTTCAAGCTTAAAAATAACCGCACCACTCACAGCAACTCCCACACCAACTAAAAACACCAAACAAGCCACCGCAATATGCCACGTTGTGTTGTGTAATACTGGTGTCACCTGCTTTACGGCACACATTAGCAATCCCAAAACGACGACGATATAGATAGGTGGAACTTTTGCTTCTAAATTTTTCATGCGTTAACTCGTGCTTTTTTCTAATCCACTACTACAGTAAATAATACAGAAAGTTACATTTTTTAATAAGTTAAAACGTTTGTCCTCAAGTTTGATACAGACTTTAAAGCGCCTATCCATACAATGCTTGCTTCACCAAAATTGCATTGAATTAAACAAAAATTGCGTTTCTTAAGACTTTCTTAAGTTTCGGCTTTTACAGTCTGTTTAACACCCGAATAGGAATAACACAAACGATGAACTCAGGCGTAGAGAATTTAACCAACACTTCAACGAAATCCACTACTGAATACGCCCAAGACCTATTTTCAAATCGCTATGTCATTCGGTTTATTGTGGCAATGTGGATAACACTTACGTGCAATACTGTGTTTTATCAAAATTTAAACGAGAATGTGCTTGTATCTGCAGGCTTCCTTTTGTTTGCGTTAAATTGGCTGCTTATCACAATATTCAGTGTGGGACGTCTATTTAAACCTGGTTTGATTTTGCTGATTTGTATCAGCGCCTCGGTTGAGTACTTCAGCACGCGATTTGGTATTATGATGGATTATGGGATGTTGCAAAATGTCCTTGAGACAGATGTAAAAGAAGCGGCAGACCTTATTAACTTTCGACTTTTCTTCCATTTCCTTGTTTATGCAGCCCTTCCTAGTGCCTTGGTGCTTTTCGTTCCTACCCCAAAATCGTCAATGAAAAGAAGAGTATTGACTTACACAGGTAACTTCCTATTGGTGTTAGGGCTACTCGGCACACTCGCCTTTATGCACTACCAAACGCTTTCTGGTTACTTCAGAATGAATAAAGAACAGCGTTACTACGCAACTCCGCTCAACGCCATTTCCGCGATTAAATCTCACGTCAAAATGAAGCTGAAACCAAAAGCGACTACGTTCACGCAAATTGCGTCAAGTGTTGCGTTTGTGCCTTTTTCTGAAAAGCCGACCGTTTTTGTACTCGTTTTAGGTGAAACCGTTCGTGCAGATCACTTTGGCCTCAACGGCTACGAGCGTAATACCACGCCAACTCTTTCTCAATTACCCGTATTCAACTTCAAAGACGTCAGTTCCTGTGGCACGGCAACCGCACACTCTGTCCCATGTATGTTCTCATGGATGAACAAAGCGGATTACGATGAATTTACGGCAAAAAATTCTGAAAACGTAATAGACATCGTAAAACGCGCCGGATTTGACGTGATTTGGCGCGACAATAACAGCGGCTGTAAAGGTGTATGTAGCCGTGTTAAGACGGAGAAACTTTACGAAGTCGTTACATGTGAAGACGGCTGCCCTGACGAGCTATTGTTAGACGGTTTGCCAAAACTATTAGCGCAGAAGAAAAATACACTTATCGTATTACATCAACAAGGCAGTCACGGACCGGCCTATTTCCGCCGCAGCCAACAAAAACACAAAACGTTTTTACCTGAATGTGAAGATGAAACGTTTGCAACTTGCTCTCAGCAAGAAATTATAAACGCTTATGACAATAGCTTAGTCGAAACCGATGCAATGTTGAGCAGTGTAATTGAGCTTTTGGACAAGCAAAAAGACGTAAATACGGGCTTGCTGTATGTCTCTGATCATGGCGAGTCACTGGGTGAAAATGGTGTTTACCTTCACGGTTTACCTTACGCATTTGCACCTGATTCTCAAACTCATATACCTATGCTTTTTTGGTTATCTGATAATTATCAAAAAGATGTGAAGTTAGACAGAACGTGCTTAAATGAAATTACAGCAAAGCCAACTAGTCATGATGCACTCTTTGGAAGCTTGCTAGGATTACTTTCAATTGACATAAAAACGGAAAAGCAGACAACGGATTTGGTTACTGGTTGCAGGGGGTAATATGAAATATAACAAAGTCGCAATGGCTATGCTTGTCCTCCCAATTGGCCAAGCTTACAGCGCCGATTTGCTCAAACTTGACACGCTTTGCACTGCAAAGCGTGTCAACGAGTCAAAAATGACGCGCAATACCACGCAAGGGAATACCGAAAAAAACATCGAGATCAAAAACATCACAATAAATGCAAACCCTATTTTTGACCCAGAAGACCCTGAAACAACCTCTCTCCACGAATTTGCAAATTGGTTACACATAGAAACGCGCGACGATATTATTCGGTCACAACTCCCCTTTAAAGAAGGCGATATCGTCAGCGAAGCTGACATTTTGGAAGCTGAACGCATACTGCGTAGTAAAAAATATATTCGAGAGTCAAAAATCAATTACGACCCTCTTTGCGAAGAAAAGAAATCACAAGATTTAGCAGTCGAAACTTGGGATACTTGGAGCCTTTTACCCAGCATTAACTTTGGTCGCAGTAGTGGAAACAATCGTTACAGCTTTGGCTTCAAAGAGGAAAACTTTTTGGGCTATGGCATTCGCGCTTCGGTTAAGTACAAATCTGACCATGAGCGCACAGGCTACCACACCGTTGTGCAAATGCCTGCTCCATGGCAACCGCATGCACTAATGACGATGCAAGCAGATGACTACGATGATGGAAAAATTTACATGGCTGATTATTTCCAACCATTTTACCAGCGCTCGAGCCCGTCGCTTTATCGTATCTACATGCAGTCTCAAGAGCAAACAACGTCAATTTACCATAATGGCGAAACTGAAAGTAAATTTCGTTACGATGGCACAGTTGGGCAACTCGCCTATGGCCAAAAATGGAAACAAACGGACGAATACACATTGCGATGGATAGCAGGTTTAGATTTCCAAGATGTTCAATATACCGACCCAACATTACTTGGCCGTACGGATCTAATAGACTACAAACTGCTTGCACCTTGGATGGGCATTCAGTTTATTGAAGATCAATACGTTGTTTTACAGGACATTGATCTAATAAGTCATAGTGAAGACATAAACTTAGGTTGGGCATTCACCAGCAAACTCGGTTTTGATACCGAATCGAATGGTGCTGGCACAATTTTAGAACTCACCGCTGATAAGGCCTGGCTGATTGGCGAAAAGTGGCTCTATCGATTCAACGCGTCCGCTAACGCAGAACTAGGTACTAGTCGCAAAGACCGTTTTTCAGGTTCGGTGTCTGGAAAAGTGAATTATCGCTTTTCAGACATGTACGCGTTATATGGTGAAGCGTTAGTCAAGTGGCAGAACGATGAGTTTGCAGAAAAACCGTTGGCTGTAGGGGGTGAAGAAGGTATACGTGGCTTTCCTCAAAGCTATCAACATGGTACACAATTAGCAAAATCAACCGTTGAGTTCCGCGTTTATCCAAACATTAATCTCTACCAGTTAGTTGATGTGGGTTTTGTTGGATTTTTAGATGTTGGTAAGGCATCTGGCACCATCGAACATGAAAACGTAACAAACAAAGTGTTGGGAAGTGCAGGCCTTGGCATTCGCCTTTATTCATCACGCTCCAGCAACGAAAATGTCGTACATATTGATTTTACCAAACCGCTAAGTTCATTTCCTAACGTAGATAGTTGGGAACTAGGACTCTCGGTTGAAACGCGCTTCTAGCGCGTTTTTCTTTTCAAGGTTCTAAAGCATCCGCCTGTTGTTCTTGATAAGGCATTATTTAGGTCTCTAGGATTGACGGCGTGATTGGATAAACGGTTAGGTGGTACGTTGCCGAAGTCCAACTTTTTTCGTTGGACTTCGATTCGACTTTAAGGCAGTCGATATAATTTATTGCTGTACAGGTAATTCCCAAGCAACGCATGAGCAAGTGCGGTTTGATGCTCGTCGTTCGTCACTTCATCAGCACGCAAAGATAGGTCATGCTTATCGAATACGAAACCGATTGCGGGTTTATTCGGTTGCAACACGGTGAGTTTATGTTCCGTCAAGTAACCAAAGTTATTACCGAATTGCATCATTGCTCTTGATTTCCCTTCACTTTCTTGGCTGGACATGTCTCGTCCGATCATTGGTGAATCATTTGTAACCCCAATTAACGACAACATCGTTGCTGGCATATCCAGAGAACTGGTAATGCGAGCATCTTTTTTGGCTTCGATATCTGCACCAAGGATGACGCCAGGGATATGAAAGTTTTTAACAGGTATTGGTGTTAATGAATCGACGCGTGCGTCATGGTCTGCAATAACCAGAAAAACCGTATCGTCCCAATAAGCGCTTTGTTTTGCTTTTTCAAAAAACTCACCAAGTGCTTTATCCGAATACTTGATTGCGTTATTTCGAGTGTTTGGCAATTCATCATATTGCTCAATGACGCCTTGAGGATATTCATAGGGTGTGTGATTGGACGAATTGAAAACCAAGCTAAAGAACGGTTTACCTTGTCTGGACAATTGCTCAAACTGATTGTGCGCTTCGGCATAGAGATCTTGATCACACGCCCCCCATGAACCAATGAAGGTAGTTTTACTAAACTTCGGCAAATCAACAATATCGCTAAAACCATTGCCTAAGAAGAAAGATTTCATATTGTCGAAATGGCTTTCACCTCCATATACAAATTGAGTGTGGTAACCCTGTTGTTTTAACAACTGCGCAATCGTAAAAAAGCCATTCTGCGCTTTACTCAATTTAACAACCGCACGCGATGGAGTTGGTACGAAGCCTGTCGTTACCGCTTCAATGCCTCGTACGGAACGAGTACCCGTCGCGTAGAGTTGTTCGAATGTCCAACCTTCGTTCAACAATTTATCCAAATTTGGTGTTAAAGGAAGACCGCCTAATCCCCCAACAAAGCGTGCACCTAGGCTTTCTTGCAGTAAAATAACCAGATTGCGCTTTTTACCTTGGTAAGTCGCTTGTTGAATATTACGAGTTGGAATATCACCTTCGATGAAACGGTTACCCCGTCCTGATGCCAACTTAACAGTTTTGAGCATGGTTTCAATATCCATACTGCCGTAGAATTTCTCCGCATTTTGCTCAGAAGCCATGTTTTTAAGCGCAAATGCCAAAGAATAGGTTGAATTTAACGTCAGTTCATTGAGCAGCACATCATCAGAATAGGCAACCATCGCAGGGTTAAGTGGGCGATGCCCAAACGTTGAACGTGCACCTAGAAAAAGCGTAATACAACAAATGGCTGCAATACTTATGCGTCCAAAAAGAGACAGTGTCGGGAAGGAAAAGTCAATTCGACATACCCATGTCCAAGCCATAAAAACCAATCCTACAGTCCCAAGTAGTACGCTGAAAATGCTGAGTTTGTACCCTGTCCACAGCATCCCAAACACTTCTTTTGGATACATGAGGTATTCTACAAATAAGCGATTTGGTCGAAGGTCGTATTCAGAAATAAACGTAGGTGTGACAAGTTCCATATATGAAAACAATAGGATGATGCCAACAAACAATACTTTTAGAAAAGTCGTCCAACTTGTTCTTATTGCCCCCTCTTTTGGCAAGCAAAAATGAACAAGCACGGGAAGAATAATCAAGTGAGCAAGTGAAGAAAGATCGACTCTCATCCCTTGCAAAAGAATATGTAACCAATCTGACGAATGGACAAGTCGTTCATGCTGCCAAACAGACAAACCTGTTCTGGCGATTGTTAATATTGCCATTACGACAAATATCAAAAATAAAAATGGTGCAATTGCACGTACTACATTATTTTTCATTCTTAGAAAACTACTACACTACGAATTGACTTAGGACTACGCCCCACACAACAAACGTCATTAACAAGCTTATAAATACAGCAGCTGAAGCGATGTCTTTAGCACGACCTGAAAGTTCATGATGTTCCGTGCCTACTCTATCAACAACTGCTTCGACGGCAGAATTGAGCAACTCCGTTAACAAAACAACGAAAAGACAAAGAAGCATTAATGCGCGTTCAGCAATATTAACATTAATCACACATGCGACACTAGCTAAGACAACAAAAAGGAACACTTCTTGACGAAACGCGGCTTCAAAACGCCAAGCGGCTAGAAACCCCTTAACGGAATAACCGGTCGCCTTGAAAACACGATGTAAACCCGTATGACCTGGTTTCATAAATAGGAATTCACTCTGCTCTGAAAAGACTCGTCACTATAATTCTTGAATCTTAAGTCAACCTTAAGAAATGCTGCGTTTTAGGCAAGAAACGGGCTTACACGATTTCGTAACCAAACCTATATTCATTCTATTTAATGGAATGTACACCGCGCTTTTTACTAATTTATTTGAACTTTATTCGAACATATTATTTGGCTAATACCTGATTGAGGAAAACACATCATGAAATACATTCGGAGATCGCAAGACCGTGGCACAGTAGACTTAGGTTGGCTTTCGAGTAAGCACAGTTTTTCGTTTGGACATTATTACGATTCGAACCATATGGGCATCGAAGTACTTCGTGTCATCAACGACGATTATGTCGAGGCAGGTCAAGGTTTTGAACCTCATAGGCATAGAGACATGGAGATAGTTTCCTATGTACTGGAAGGTGGTTTGGCACATAAAGACAATCAAGGAAATGAGCAAGTCATTCAAGCTGGAGAAGTACAACGGATGAGTGCAGGAACAGGCATTATGCACTCTGAATACAATGTGTCAAATACAGACTCAACACGTTTTCTACAAATTTGGATCCGCCCAAAAGAAAATGGCATTGTGCCTAGTTACCAACAAAAAGCCATTAAACAAAGTGGGCCATTGACGCTATTAGTATCGCCAGAAGGCGAGGAAAACAGCTTAACGATTAATCAAGATGCGGATATTTATCGTCTGATGCTCGATAAAAACCAATCACAGCCATTAGCAATCAAACGACACTCGGGATACATCCATATCGTTTCGGGCACTGTAGAGATAGACGGTACGGTTTTATCCGCAGGTGATGGTATGGCTCTACTTCGCGAAGCATTTACACACCTAGAAGCTAAGTCGATACATGGCTCTGTCGAGGCATTGTGGTTTGATTTACCCAAACTGTAACACCCCATCTAATTAAAAGAAAAAACGCCACTATTGTGGCGTTTCTCATTTAAGACAGCTTTATTTTATAGGTAGGAACTTCGTTCACCTTTTTACCAATCGTTTTTAAGACGCGTGCCCATACAAACAGCAGCGCTATCATCGCGACTAACCAACTTACCGCGAACGTTGGGTTTACCGAAATCTGTCCGATTTGATACACCGACGTTGCAAGGATATAGGCAATTGACGTCGTCCACGCGACGACCAACCACATCCACTTTCCACCAGACTCGCGTTTAACCGCACCAAGTACTGCAACACAGGGCGTGTACAAAAGAATTAGAACTAGGTAACTAAATGCACCAAGCTGCCCATGGAATTGTGAAGCCATCGCTGTTAATAATTGACTGTTAGCCGCACCTTCTTCATTCGCCGCACTTAAACCCAATGGGTCACCTAGTTTATAAACCAGATCAGATGCATTTGTTAACAACGAATCGGTCGCTTCGACAATTTTAGCCGATAGTGACCATTCACCTTCATCAGCTGCTGGTCCCACATATAATGCGTCGAGCGTTCCAACAATCGCTTCTTTTGCGAATAGCCCCGTTACTACACCTACGGTTGCTGGCCAATTCTCATCAGAGATGCCAAGCGGCGAAAGTACAGGCGTTACCACTTGAGCGACTTTTGCCAGAACCGAGGCCTCTGAATTTTCATGCCCAAATGTGCCATCCGTACCAACCGAGTTTAATACGCTTAACAACGTTACAACGAGTACAATTGTTTTGCCAGCCCGAACAATGAAACCCTTTAAACGATACCATGTCGTTAAGAATAGATTTCGCCAAACCGGCATATGATAAGCTGGCATCTCGGTGAAACTGGGTGTTCTTTCCGCGCTAAACACAAGCTTTCTAAATATAAAACCAGACGCAACCGCCACTAAAATACCAAACAAATACAAGGCAAACACAACGTTCGCTCCATTTGTTGGAAAGAACGCTGCAGCAAACAAAGCATACACAGTGAGTCGCGCACCACAAGACATAAACGGTGCCATGATAATCGTTAGCAGTCGGTCTGACTCACGGTTCATCGTCCGAGCGCTCATTACCGCAGGTACGTTACACCCGAAACCAACAATCAGCGGTACAAAGGCGTTTCCAGGCAAGCCGATTGATGACATTAATCGGTCAATAACAAATGCAGCTCGAGATAAATAACCACTGTCTTCTAGGATGGACAAGCAGAAATACAGTACGGCGATGACCGGGATAAACGTCGCTACAAGCTGAATACCAGCCCCAACTCCATCACCTAATATAACGCCAACCCATGCGGGCAGCCCCATTGATTCAAGGCTCAATTTTAAACCGTCAATCAATACTGCTCCGACTAAGATATCAAAAAAGTCGATAAACACTGCACCAAAGTTCACCGCTATGGTGAACATCAAATACATCATAAATAGGAAAACGGGGACGCCCACGATGCGATTCAAAACGATTTTATCGATTTTTGTGGTTAGATCTGAACGCGTTTCTGACACCACGCTCACACCATTCGTCAACTCGCGTATCGTTTGGTAGCGCTTAACGACATTGTCGGTGTTGGATTGTCCTAGATTGACCTCTGCTTTTACCTTCTCATCACCCTTTGGCACTTTGCCATACAACGACGTTAAGGTGTTGCGAAGTGATTCGATCCCCGTCCCTTTTGAACCGATCACGGGGATAACTGGCACACCAAGACGCTCAGCTAACTTTTCAACTGAAATATCTTTACCGCGCTGCTTTGCAACATCGAGCATGTTCGCAACGACAACGATAGGCGTACCAAGTTCTTTAAGTTGGGTGGTGAGAACTAAATTGCGTTCTAAATTCGCCGCGTCAACGACGTTAATAATGAGATCAGCCTCATGGCTTTTAAGAAAGTCGATTGCAATTTGTTCATCTTGGCCAGGCTCGAGCTGTTCAATGCTATAAAGACCAGGGAGGTCAATTAACTCAGCCATGTCGTTAGCGAGCTTTAACTCGCCCGTTTTGCGCTCAACGGTTACGCCAGGCCAATTACCGACCTTTTGTTTAGCACCAGTCAAACGATTGAATAAGGTGGTTTTACCACAATTGGGGTTACCAACTAAGGCGACTTTCACACTTTCTCCTTATTTAACAGAAAGTTGAATAAATACAGCGTCTGCTTTTCGAATGCTTACAAATGTCCCACCGACCTGAATTTGCAATGGGCAGCCCATCGGAGCCACATTCAGCACTTTCAGTTCTTCACCAGGGACAATGCCCAAAGCCAAAATTCGGCTCACCAACGCGACATCAGGATGATTAATGGCAGAAATCGTCGCAGTTTGGTTCTTTTTCAGTTCATTCAGCGTCATAATCTTACTGCAATTGATGATGGTAATTATTACCAATTAGAATTAGCCGCATGTTAACGCAATCTCAAGGCAAGGGCTACGGATATTACAAAAATATTTTCTTTTCGCGAAAACCCAGATTTAGTGTTACTTTTTAGTTGTACGAAGTATTAAATACAATGAAATCATGCAGAACGACAAGAAGTGGACATTAAAAAGTATCGCCGCGCATTTAGGCGTGTCAAATGCGACCGTATCCAATGCCTTTAATCGCCCAGATCAACTCTCAAAAGAAAAGCGTCAGCAAATTTTAAGTGCATGCAAAGAGCTCGGCTACGACGGTCCGAATAAAGCCGCGCAATCTCTTCGAAGAGGCACCTCCAACATTGTAGCCTTAGTACTTCCAGATAGTGTCGAATATATGGTGTCAGATCCCGTTGCAAGCAGTTTTATGCGCGGTGTAGCCAGTGTGCTTGAAGAAAGTGGAAATAATCTACTGTTGTTTTCTGGCGCTGCGGACAATCTATCAAGTGTGGTTGATTTCGTAGATGGTTTTATATGTTATGGCAGACCAAGAAACAGTCATCTGTTTGAGCATCTCTCAAACGTAAACAAACCCGTCGTGTCGGTCGATTTTAATTTACCAAATCGCGCCTCGGTAAATATCAATAACGAGCATGCAGCTTACGAAGTAGCCAAAAGCGCGATTGCGTCTGAAGATCAACGCGTTGCTATTCTTGGATTGCGTTTACTCGACACTAACGTCGTATGTCGTGTTTACGATGAACATCTTCCTGAAGACTTAAGTACGTCCATCGCTCACCAGCGATTAGCAGGATATAAGCATGCACTGCAAGAACAACATGTAAACCTAGCGTCGGATCTTACATGGAACATACCCGAAAGTAGTGAAAAATACGCTCAGCTTGCCGCGAGTGAAGCGCTGTCGATGACGCCTCGCCCTACCGTGCTTTTATGCATGAGTGACCTGATTGCACTTGCTGCCATCCGTGTCGCAAACACCAAGAATATTAAAATACCGCACGAACTCAAAATAGTAGGTTTTGATGGTATTCAAGAGGCATTGTTGCATCAACCATCCCTCACCACCATTCAACAAAATAGCATTGAAAAGGGTAAAAAAGCGGCAGAGCTTTTTCTAACTCGTTCAACTGAGAAAGTCATGCTGAGCTACAAATTACTTTTAGGTCAAACAAGCTAGTTACTTTCAGCGCTCAATTTCAGCTTTGTGTTACTTGTTAACTCAAAGCTGCCCCCAACGTCAAAATCAAAATACCTACAAGTGAACGCTGCCGTTCGTGTTGAACACGCCTTGAAACGGTCTCCGACAATCAACGTTGTCGTAAATACCAACGGTTGACTTAAAGTCAACTTGAAGTTCTAGACTACTTTAAACGTTTCTTAGGTTCGATACTTGAAAGGAGATTTACAATGAACACTGATACCTTCTCAGATTTTGTCAACGCGCTGTGTGAATGTTGGACAGGTTTAAATACACAAACTATTGACGACGTCCGTGGTTTACTTACGTCCACTGCGTCAAACTATGGCGAGATGTCTTGGGTTTGCCAGTTAAAAACGCAACATTTCACTGTTCAGGAGCTATATCACGACCAAAAACAGGGATTTATACTACTTGCTCATTCAGAGGCTAAAAACACGTACCGCCCACCGCATAATCATGGGTCGGGCTGGGTCTTCTACACGGTGCTGTTTGGCGAGATGGAAATGAAAACCTACAAACAGGTAACGAACTCATCTGGTGAAAGCTATTTAGTCTCTCGCGGGACCGACACGTTGAAAACGGGTGACTGTCGCGTATTTCTTCCCGGCGACATTCACGACACGCGATGTACATCAGACAACTTAATTTTACTGCGTTTAACTAGCTGTGATTTTAAGAGAGAACTAACTGAAGGACGTATGATCCGTTTTGCCACAGATAATACGTCGATTGAGCGTTAATTCAACAACGAGCCTTAAGCCGCTGCAACAGAAATGAGTTGCGTTACTCATTTCGCTTGAGACTACGACGCCCCTCATTTGCTAATTTGAGTAACTGTTGAAACTTTGGACATTCGGCATGACTAGGCGCTTTGCAGTTTGCCGCATGTTCTAAGCACCGTTGAATTGCCATTAAATGCTTAATGTGGGACGAAATATCATTTGCTTTTTGTAAAAGCATTGCTCTGTCGACTTCATACTCACCATTTTTGAGTAACATCGATTGAATTTCATCTAATGAAAATCCAGCCTGCTGGCCCAAGGAGATAAAATTCAATCGTTCAAAAACCGTTGAAGTGTATGTACGCTTTAATCCGGCTCGCCCAATGGATTTAATTAAACCTTTTCTTCATAATAGCGCAGCGTCGAAGCGGGTATGCCTGACTGTTTCGACAGCTTTGAAATATCAATAACGCTCAAACTCAGCTCCAAGTAACATCCTTTCGAATAATACGTTATCGGATCGCCTTCCTTTGGGCAACCACTGCACTATTCGTCAGTCAGCATCGAGTTTAAGTCTAAAAGCAAGCGTGTTTGATCCGACTCTTCAAAAACTTGTACGACTTTTCGATTTAAGTCGAATTGCAATATCAGGGTAGATTGCGTGCCTATCCATTTCATTTGACCTACACACTCCTCCCCTACTAAGCAAAATTCGCCGTTAAACGCAGGGTGCAAATTACGCAGTTTTATTAACGCTATCAGACCACTTACCACATTCTTATCGAGGTGTTGCTGGACACTTTCTCGAGTTAAATATGGACGGTTGATGTCTCGACCCACATTCGTTTTACCGAGTAGATCCATATCGTTTTCAAGCGCTAATAACCCACCATAGTAAACCTGAGGAACTCCGGGCGAGAAAAACTGAATCGCACGTGCGAGTAAATAATCCCACTCATTTTGAGCCAAAGCATCAAAATAGGCGCAATTAACCTGATATAAATCAACATTGCTTGCTGCCGCGCCAGTCGCTTTGCGACTTTGCCCTTCACTGTTTTTATGGATTGTCTCGACTAAATTATCAATTTCATCCGCATTCAATAGACCGGCCTTAACACCCACTGGACCGGCATCAATAATCCCTATCCCATCATGTGTGTCTAACACAGTTAAGCAATTTCTCGGTGCGATGTTCAACCAGTGAAAAAGCGCAGAGACATTTTTGGTGAATAACGTATGCAAAATTAAGGGTGGCAAAGCGAAATCGTACACACGGTCTACTCGGCTTGCTATGTCAATTTGCGTCTGAAAATGGCTGTGTATTTCAGCAACTGTTTCCATACCCAATTCATTCGCTCGTTTTGACAACGCATTAATAAATTCAAAGGTTTTATCGAGCATAAAGCAATTTGTGTTCGCCTTTTTTATGGCGTATCCCGCTGCGTCTAAACGGATGATTTTCACACCGTTCTCAGCAAAAAGCGCCAAGACCTTTTCAAGGTAGGCTTTGCCCGCAGTGCTATTTACATTGATGTCAATTTGGTTGTCAGTGAAAGTAGTCCAAAATTTAACTACGGTGCCATCGGCAAGTGTTTTATTTGAAAAGCAGCTGCCAGGCCTTGGACGATAGATCAATTCAGCCTGCTGCGGGGTAATACCGCCTGGAAACACATCGCTTTCTTTTAAAAATAAGTCCCAATAGGGTGATTTAGCACCGTTGGCTAATACATCTAGAAACTCTGGAGACTGGGCTGACATATGATTCACAATCAGGTCTGCCATGATCTCGACCTCATTACCGAACGACTTAACGTCACGCCAAGTGCCTAATCTCGCATCCACTTCACTATGATCAATGGGGTCAAATCCAGCATCGCTGCCATCAATTGGGTAGAAGAACGGTAGTACGTGCGCACCAGAAAATAACCCGTGAAGCTCATTTTTCACTAAGGATTCCAAAGTGTTAAAACCTCCGCCGGATAATCTATCTACGTAGGTGATAAGCTGGACTTGATTTTTCATGCTGATTCGCTCACAGTTAAACTAGACTTAATCGATTAAGCTATATATTTAATCAGTCAGTCAGATTATTCAAGATATTTATAAAAATAAATTTTGTATCACGTTAGGCTATTGAAATTAAGTGCTAAAGTCTAAGTAAATGCATAGACATGTCGCTTATTACGCCAACGTCACAACCTGAATAGAGGTCGCAATGCAGCAGGAACAACCATTACATTCCGTTCAAACAATACGTTGGCTGACATACATGATGTTTTTGATGTTCGCTATGACATCCGATGCCGTGGGAGTCATTATTCCCAGGCTGATTGATGACTATCAACTCACCATGACTGAAGCGAGTGCGTTTCATTATACACCAATGATCCTCATTGCTTTTAGTGGACTATTTCTCGGTTTTCTTGCAGACAAACTAGGAAGAAAAGTGACCATCTTGCTTGGCTTGAGTTTATTTTCAACAGCGTGTTTTTGTTTCGCATTGGGGGATAGATTTATTGTATTTGTTTGTCTACTCGGTTTAATTGGACTTGCAATTGGGTTATTTAAAACAGGCGCTCTTGCCTTGTTGGGTGACATTTCCACATCAAGCCACGAACATACTAAGACCATGAATCAAGTTGAAGGGTATTTCGCGGTGGGAGCCATCATTGGTCCTGCTGCGGTTAGTTATATGCTTGCACAAGGTATTAGTTGGACCTATTTATACATTTTGGCTGGCGCTTTGTGCTTTTTATTGATTGTTTACACGACTTCAGTGCGCTTTCCCGTACTTCACTCCCCTCCTCAAAGTGCGCCTAATTTATCCAAGACCTTTGAAGCACTGAAAGACCCAATGGCGTTATTATTTTCGGGCGCGATCGGACTATATGTTGCGACAGAAGTGGCCATTTATGTATGGATGCCAACCTTACTTTTGGACTATAAAGGGGATTTTGTCTGGCTTGCAACCTATGCGTTAACGCTATTTTTTGTGCTGAGAGCTGTGGGCCGTTTCTTGGCAGTTTGGCTCCTAAATCAGTGGAGCTGGCAAAGTGTTCTTTTGTGTTTATCCTTGGGTATTTTTGTTTGTTACCTTGCGACTTTGTTTTTAGGAGTCAACGCTGCAGTCATCGCACTCCCTTTATGTGGTTTATTTATGTCGATGATTTACCCAACATTAAATTCCAAAGGCATTTCCTGTTTTCCCAAACATCAACATGGTTCCATTGCTGGCGTTATCCTCTTTTTTACCGCGGTTTCTGCCGCATTAACCCCGCTTCTAATGGGTATCGTCAGTGATGCATTTGGACATGTAAAGTTTGGTTTTTATCTTGCTACTGGCTTCGCTTTTGCGTTGTTCGTTCTGATGTTTATCAACTGGGTTAAGGATCCATCCAAATCTAAGCTGGAAATCGCCAAGGAGCAATAAGGTTAAATTTCATACAACTCAAGTGGTTATAAAATAGTTTGTAAAATTCATGAAAATAATATTGCAAAGCGATGAAGTTTTGCTAACTTACTTAATCGATTAAGTTGAATTGAGAAACGCAGCAAGTATCTCAGCTATAACAAAGACGAGGCACAGTACATGACAACAATAAAACCTACCGTATTTGCGCTAAGCGCGCTGACACTCGCAATGAGTTTCAACGGCCAAACGCAAGAGCAAGCCACAAAAAAAACTCAAGATGAGTTTGAAAAAATTATTGTAACCGGCGTACCCAAGCGCACAACGGTGATGGAATCCAGTGTCTCGGTCAGTAGTGTATCTATTGAGCAAGTCACCATCGCAACGCCACGTAGCACGGCTGAAGCATTTCGTTTAATCCCTGGTGTGCGTTCAGAATCAACAGGTGGAGAAGGGAACGCGAATATTGCCGTCAGGGGTCTACCTGTTGCCTCAGGTGGTGCTAAGTTCTTGCAATTGCAAGAAGACGGATTACCTGTTTTGCAATTCGGCGACATCGCTTTCGGTAATGCCGATATTTTTATGCGCTTAGATAACACGGTACAAAGTATTGAAAGCATCCGCGGGGGCTCTGCATCGACAGTTGCAAGCGATGCTCCTGGTGGCATTATCAACTTTATTTCTAAAACTGGTGAGAGCGAATCAGGCAGCGTTGCATTTCTCGCTGGGCTTGATTATGACGAAACAAGAACCGACTTTGAATATGGTGGTTACCTTTCAGATTCCGTGCGTTTTCATTTGGGCGGTTTCATTCGCCAAGGCGAAGGTCCCCGTGATACGGGCTACACGTCGAACCGCGGCGGCCAAATCAAGGCTAACCTAACCAAAGAATTCGAAAAAGGCTATGTCCGTGTTTACATCAAGCATTTGAATGACAAAAGCACTGGCTATTTACCCATGCCAATGCATTCAGATGGTTCGTCATTACTAGGATTTGACTCACAAAAAGACACACCTCACTCCGCTTTCTTCCTGCAAACTGTCGGTCTAGGTCAAAATAATGAAATTCGCCAAGGAGACATGCGAGATGGTATGCATCCTGTAGTAGACAGTATTGGCTTTGAAAGTCGCTTTGACCTTGACAATAACTGGACCGTCGAGAACCGCTTGAGGAAATCAGACGTTAGCGGTACGTTTATGTCACCATTTCCTGCGGAAGTAGCAAGCTCCGCGTCAATAGCACAAAGTATTGCGGGTAACGGAGCAACGCTGGTTTATGCTAATGGACCAAGCATCGGTCAAGCATTTAACAGTGATTTATTGATGAGAGTTCACACCTTTGACGTCAAAATGAACGATTTTGGCTCACTGATGAACGACCTTAAACTCACAAAAACCATTGGTGATACAAGCTTCACATTTGGTTATTTCCTTTCAAATCAATCCATTGATATGTCCTGGTTGTGGAACTCCTATCTTCTAGAAGTTAAAGGGGATAACGCTGCACTTATTGACGTGTTTGCAGCGGACGGCACTGCTTATTCTGAAAATGGCTTATATGCCTATGGTACACCATATTGGGGTAACTGCTGTCAGCGAAACTACAACGTTGACTACGACACAAAAGCACCTTACTTTGCCGTGTCCACAAAGTTTGACAACATAACCGTCGACGCAAGTGTGCGCCACGACAGTGGTGAAGCCAAAGGCTATTACGCGGGTGCGACCATTGGCAGTGTTGATATCAACAATGATGGTGTTATCTCTAAGCCAGAGGAAGCCGTCGCGGGAATTGAAACTGCAAACGTCAGTCCAGTTAACTACGATTGGTCCTATACCAGCTACTCCGTCGGCGGAAACTATCAAATTACCCCCGATCAAGCCGTTTTCGCTCGCTATAGTAAAGGAGCAAGAGCAAACGCTGACCGCCTTTTATTTGGCAAGGTGCGCACTGATGGCAGTGTTGCAAAAGAAGATGCGATTGATGAAGTAACCCAGACTGAACTGGGCATCAAACAACGCTTGGAAAATTTGCGCCTATTTGCAACGGCATTTTTCGCGAAAACGGAAGAGCAAAACTTTGAAGCTACCACACAAAAATTCTTCGACCGCCAATACGACGCAAAAGGGATTGAACTCGAGGCTCAATACTTTGTCGGTTCTTTCGATCTACGCGGCAGCATGACGTGGACAGACGCCGAAATTTCGAAGGATGCTCTCACACCTGAAGTCGTTGGCAATACGCCTCGACGTCAAGCCGATTTTATTTATTCACTAATGGCTCGCTACAACTATGACAGTGGAGCTGCTGGACTTACCTTAATTGGCACCTCAGGCGCATACGCTCAAGATAGTAATGACCTGAAATTTGACGGATACACGCAAGTGAATGGCTTTGTTAGTTACGACCTCTCAACCGCATTAAATCTATCGCTTAACGTAAATAACTTATTTAACACGATTGGC
Organism: Pseudoalteromonas xiamenensis; assembly: GCF_030994125.1. NCBI lineage: Bacteria > Pseudomonadati > Pseudomonadota > Gammaproteobacteria > Alteromonadales > Pseudoalteromonadaceae > Pseudoalteromonas > Pseudoalteromonas xiamenensis. Next base: position 76,187 of record NZ_CP099918.1, read on the forward strand.
ATTACTGAAGCGGAAGAAGGAAGTATACCAAGCAACGACATTATACGCGCGAGGACAATTAACGGACGTACAACCTCGCTTACATTAAAGTACGTATTTTAGAGGGTAAACTGATGACGACACTCACTTGTTTTGGCGAACTCCTAATTGACATGTTACCGAGTGAAGATGGCTCGTTTAGCCCCATTGCGGGCGGTGCGCCTGCTAATGTCGCGGTTGGCTATCGCAAGCTCGGTGGGCTAAGCCGTTTTATCGGTGGACTCGGCGATGACGCGTTTGGCGACATGCTTCGTAAAACCATTGCAACTTATCAAGTCAATGATGAGCATTTGGTTAAAATCGAAGGTAGTCAAACGGCCTTGGCCATGGTCGCACTTGACGACGCAGGTGAGCGTCGATTCAGCTTTTACCGAACGAATACCGCGGATTTAAGATTCCCACTGGCTGAATTAAAAAAGGTGAGTTGGCCAAAAGAAGGCTTATTCCACTTTTGTTCAAACACTCTTTCAGAAATTCACAGTGCCTACACTACGTTAGCGATTCTGATCACCGCAAGACAAAACAATCAAATCATAAGTTTTGACGTTAATCTGCGTCAAAACTTATGGGAAGATTTGAGCATTTTGCCTGAACGAGTTGAGCACTGTTACCATTTCGTGGATATATTAAAGTTCAGTCACGAAGAGCTGGTATTTCTTGCTGAGCAAAAATGTATTTCCGAAGAACATTACGTTGAGTGGATTTTCGCCTCTTTTCCTGTGAAGATCATTTTAGTCAGCCACGCAGCAAAGCCATTGAAATTGCACATGCGCAGTTTTTATCGAGAACTACTTGTACCGAACATCCAAGCTGTTGATACGACCGGAGCCGGCGACGCGCTTGTTTCTGGTTTTCTGTTTTATATAAGTCTTGTATCCACCAGCACAGAAAAAGCGCTTAGTCTCGTTATTGAAGATAAACGATACGTCAAGGAGGCTGCCCGTTTTGCCATCCAATGCGGTGCACATACTTGCTTAAATAAAGGCGCGTGTCCTTCTATGCCTGACTTAAAAGTTATGGAGCATCATATCTCTCCCTTCGAAGCAAATGCGTCGACCCTTTAAGGACTAGGTACGTATTGGCACTCTGGATGAGTGCCATTTTTATTGGGGTTCTAAACACGCAAAGCTTACAGAGATCAATCTTCACTGCCAAATTGGTGTGTGATATTTAATAGCGCTTTTAGGAACTTAATCGTTAAATATCGTCTAAAGGCTGCAACTTCCTGCTTGCTTCGCTACAATATAGTGGTAAGTAATACAATTGGAACGACTGAATGTTGAGAGTGTTGTTGACGTTTTTAATAACTTGTATTTTGTGTTTTTCTTTTACTGCCAGTGCTAAAGAATCTGATTTACATGAACTCACAATCTCTAAACTTCAGTCCCTACGTTCGACTAATGCCGTTACCTATGAGCAAGTGGTACAGTATTACCTTAATCGAATAAAGACACTTGACCCAAAGCTCAACAGTGTCGTCGCGATAGACCCCAACGCCATTTCAATAGCAAAGCAAAAAGATCTTATTTTTAATAAAGGAAATGCCACTGGTATGCTGTTTGGTGTGCCAATTCTGGTCAAAGATAACATCGACGTTGCTGGCCTCCCAACAACCGTTGGAGCAAAAGCCCTCTCTAACAACATCGCCAAAACGGATGCCTCAATTATTGCCAAACTGAGAAAAGAAGGTGCAATTATTCTTGGCAAAACCAACCTATCGGAGTGGGCGAATTTTAAATCGATGCAAAGTAGCAGTGGCTTCAGTGCTGTTGGTGGCCAAACCCGCAATCCCTATAATCTTCAATACTCCCCTTGTGGCTCTAGTTCTGGTAGCGCTGTTGCCGTAGCTGCAGATTTAACGCTGATTGCCATTGGTACAGAAACAGATGGATCCATTCTCTGCCCTGCCTCCATGACTGGCATTGTTGGCATAAAACCGACCAATTATAAAATTTCTAAACGCGGTATCGTACCCTTAGCAAAATCTCAAGATACCGCTGGCCCCATGGCTCGAACCGTCGAGGATGCCACGTTAGTATACAGCGCGATTACAGATGATATCTCTGTTTCACTCTCTTCAAACGTCGACTATAAATGGCTTTCTCTCGGATTGCTCAATTCAATGCAAAGCTTCTACTCCGAACATATGAGTGCGTTGGTTGAGACATTGGACAAATTCGCCATACGCGGTACGAAAATCTACAACCACCTTCCTTTTGAGCAGCGTGATGTATTGATGAATGCAGAAATGGAAGTGTTGATGTTTGAATTTCAACGAGACATTAATGAGTATTTGTCCAAACAATCTCTCCTTCCCGTCAAAAATCTCGAGCAACTCATTTTGTTTAACAAAGCCCACGGTGACACTAAACAAGATTTGCTTGAGTCCGCTTACGCGTTTACAGACAAAGAAAAATATTCTCTTTCACAAATTATTGTGCAAGAGTTTGCGTTACAACAACTCAAAAAATTACAAGAAAAGTACAAGATTGATGTATTCATGGCACCAACAACGGGAAAACCATGGAAAATTGATGAAGTAAATGGAGATTCATTTTCGGGAAGCAGTACATGGTTAGCTGCAATGATCGGTGGCCCAGCCGTTACGGTCCCCCTCCAGATGATCGAAGGCATTCCGTCTGGCCTTACTTTTTTCGGATTGCCTGGCGATGACGCTAAAGTTCTGGCCGTCGCTGCACAATTCGAAAAACTTGTCCCAGCTCGAGTGTCTCCCGCTATTTAACGTGTTGTGTACTATTGTTCAGGCCTAGCGCCTGAAAGAGTTTCCGTTCATTTTGTGTTAGGAAGGAGGTAAACATTACGGTCTACTCCATCGCTAAACCTCGCTCGGTGTATTATCTCGCCACCAAGTTTTTCAACTAATGCTCGAGCAGCGTCGTTGTTGTCATTCATATACGTTTCAACACGCTCCCACTGCCATTGATTATATGCATAGTCAATCGCGCACAACGAAGCTTCAGTCGCAATACCCTTCCCCCTAAATTCAGGTAAAATCCACCACGTGAGTTCCCTTGGCCAGCCATAACCTTGCCAAAAACCACAGGAGCCAACCATCGCTTGTGTGTCTTTACATTGAATAACCCAGACACCAAACCCCAATAACGCCCATGAGCCCACATCGGCTTTTAGCCTTGCCCACACAAGCTCTTCACTAATAGGTCCGCCATACATTTTTGATGCTATTGCGTCGGTATAAAATTGTCGATATGCATCAAAACAATCCAGACTCGGCGGCCGTAAATAGAACCGGATCGTTTCAAGGGTGGGGATCAAAATAATAGCTTCCTTTGTCTTCGAAAAGTTTTGCGTTCCTAATAGGTATAAATAACATGATTACTTTGCAACCAAAACCTTAATCATGTTTTGTAACGTCGGTTCGTCTAATCGATCATAAACCATGGTTAAATCGAGTTTGCCGTCGCCATTCATATCTTGTGCTTGGATATTACCACCCGCCTGAGGCACGGTCGTTTTAACACGTTCACTGCGGCTGAATTTGCCATCTTTCATGCCATAACGAATACGGATCTCTTCGTTGTTTGCGGTAAGCAAAAGATCTTTGTAACCATCACCATTAGTGTCAGCGACGGCGACAAGCGGCTCTCCAGCTCGACCTTTGCTCAAACTGAAATGCATCTGTGTTTCATAATTGCTGTTTGGCTTTTTATCAAAGCTTTGGTTTTTATTTAGGCGATAAATCAGCACATCTTGGTCAATACTTCCTGACAGAAGCGCTGACACTATCTGTGAAACGCCAATCTCAAAACTCGACACAATGACTTCTTTTTTCTTGTCACCGTCAATGTCTTCCAAGATTAGGCCAGTTAGCGTTCCTTCTGAAGCGATCATCGTATCAGGCTTGTCTGAAAATGCCAGTACGCTGTCCTCTAGTTTACCGTAGTAAAACTCATAGTCATTTTGTCTATCGAGTGCGCCTCTGCTTCGAGTGAACCGGACGACCATATCAGGAATGTCATCACCATTAACATCGGTGATTTTCTCCACAACACGATGACTTAAATTACTCTGGTCTTGTGAATTCCCTGAGTCGTCCAACAAATCCCACCAATTTACGCCATAAATGGTATCATTCACTTTAATTCGGTGCTCCCGAATGTGATTTTTTTCAATTGTGAATTGGTCAACTTGGCCTTGTTCCGTGTAAAAAATAAAAGGCTGCTCACCGCTCACCTTCGACGTAGACGCTTGTTGTACCTCTAGGTCGCGACGAACGATTGAGACCATACTCGGAATGTTTAGGCGATGGCGTTTGAGTTCGGCATCCTTTTTACTTAGCCAAACAGTCAAATAATCGAAATTCGGCAAGGTAATATCTGCAATACCATCCTCATTCAGGTCATCTATAAAGTCGATTCGACTTAGGAAATTACTTTTTTGTACTCGATAAAATGAATCAATCTCTTGATACAGATGCAAGCGATTCGGCTTTCTGTCTGCGGGAAACTCGTAGGAGGCGACGTGCTCACGGCTCAAAAAGAATAGACTTTTTGTTTTTTCAGTACTTGAATCCAACGTATCAATGGCGAAATACTCTTTGCCAATCGCGAATGAATCCAGTACAGCAAGTTTTCCCTCTACGATTCCCACAACACTTACTTGATGTGCGTTGCTTAGCCCGCTGCCCACAAGAATTAATTCTTTTCCAGGATTGGGCGCAACATCGGCGAGTAACGGTGGTTGGCTGACGGCATAAGGTAGTGATAGTACTAGTTCATTAAAAAGTGGCGACTCGGCTGCAGCAGCGCTGTTTGCGAGAAGGCCACTGATTAGCAACGTTAAAATACGTGGTATAGACACTTTATTGCTCCATGTGCGGTTATTGTGTTTTAAGAATCACAAGCGATTGAAAAAGTTCAACATCATTTAGTTTGAGCAATCCGCTGTGACAGCGCATAAATTTTCATAGGCTATGTTCGCCCGCTCTAATCCTTGTTGTCTTGCCTTGTTAAACCAATAGAGCGCTCGCTCTACATCTTGCTTGCCACCGGACCCATCCCTTAGCATCTCACCTAAATTAAATTGTCCCCAACTGTCCCCTTCGTTTGCAGCTTCTTCAAAGGTGAATCGAGCCTGTTCCAGTTCCCCTGTTTGATAAAAACGAATAGCACGCTGGTTATTTTGATTTGGTTTTTCTTTGTGATAATTAAGTGCAAGCGTGGGTCGGTGGCGAACTATTCCACCCATAACGAAAATATCAACGGGCCGATGTGCCTCGTAGAGCGCGCCTGATTCGACGTTAGCGAGCAGCTCTGTAGTGGTCCATTCCTCAGGAAGTGCAGAAAAATAACCATCTATCATCAATTGGTTTAATTGTATCCCGCGCTTAATGTCGCGATATTTGTTGTAGCTATAACGACCTACTTTAAATGTGACCCTGTCATCCGCAACCTCGGTGATCTGATAGATTTTGAACTGTTGCTGGTAGTTAATATCCGGTGTGAGTTTACCTGTGTCTACTATGTAAACATCGTGCACCATAGGTGAGTGAATGACCTCTAACTCCTGCTTTTTGGCATCAGATTGTTTTTGAACTATCCATCCAATGAATATGAGAATGCACAAAACGCCAAGCCCTCGTTTGTATTTTGACATACTTTCCGTTAGCCAATCATGGGCTACAAATATCACGTTCATTTCAAATCCACACTGCCTTTTGGTAAAGCTTACCCAATTAACATGGCTGGCTCAAATCCCTAATATTCATTTAATACTTTGTTTTATATTGCATTTTTAAAAATGTAATTTTTACTTACAAAATGCGAATAGGCTTGATATGTTCTTCACGTTAGATTTGTTAAATATTTGACAACAGAAAGAAGAGAATAAAAAAATGAATCGTGTAGTTAAATGGATAGGTGGTACAGTTGGTGCTGCTGTCGTATTAGGTGGGTGTTTCGCGGCCCACGAGTGGTACGCAAAGAAGCCTTTTTATTTTAATAACCTGCTAAATAGAGAGACGATTAAAATTGCGTTTGAAAGCCCTGAGACACTCACATCTTTGGGATTTTTAGAATCTATTGGCATTAAAGGTCACAATGCACTGCTTGATGACGCAAGCGTAGAAAATGGTAATGCTCTTTTTCAAAAAGCAAAGAACTTGAAAATCGCTATTGATCAGTATGATGACGTAGAACTTTCCAAAGATGAACGCTTATCAAAGCGTATTACTCTTTATCTTCTGAATTATCTAAACGATACAGAGCCATATCAATACCATGATTACCCGGTAAACCAGTTATTTGGAGTACAAAACGGTTACCCTAGTTTCATGCAAGGTCAACATCAAATTGCCGACAAACAAGACGCTGAAAACTATATCGCTCGTTTAAGTCTTGTCGACGAAAAATTTGCACAAGTGTTAGATGGCCTCAAAATACGTGAAGATAAAGGCATTATTCCGCCAAAGTTTGTGATTGTGCGAGTATTGGAAGAAATGAATAACTTCATTTCACAGCCGACAAAAGAGAATATTCTATACAGTTCTTTTGAAGAAAAGCTTTCAAAAATAGATGGCCTTGATCCAAAAGAGAAAGAAATGCTGTTATCTGAAGCTCAGACGCGCATTGAAGATGACGTCACTCGGGCGTACCAATCGTTAATTAGCTATTTCACAACACTTCAGGAAAAGGCAGGTACGGACGATGGATTTTGGCATCTTCCGGATGGTGACAAGGTTTACGCCACCGCGCTTAGATTCTTCACTACAACCGATTTGACGGCAGATGAGATCCATCAAATGGGCTTGTCAGAAGTCGACCGAATTCAAAATCAAATGTTAGAGATTTTATCTTCCCAAGGCTATGACACCTCATTGGGGTTCAAGTCTGCAATGGACCAACTTGTTGCAGATCCGAATAACTACTATGAAGACAGCAAAACAGGTCGAGAGCAAATCCTAACGGATTATCAGGCAATTTTGGATGAAATCAATAAAGGAATGGATGAGACATTCCGCATTCGCCCAAATGCCGGTATGGAAGTTGTTCGTATCCCTGAATTTAAGGAGAAAACGGCGCCTGGTGCATACTACGAGCCACCAGCACTGGATGGCTCAAGGCCAGGTCGTTTTTACGCTAATCTTTATGATATTAAGGCCACACCAAAGTACAGCATGCGAACTCTTGCGTATCATGAAGGTATTCCGGGCCACCACTTTCAAATTGCGGTGGCAATGGAACTAGAAGGAATGCCTTTAATCCGACGCATTTCACCTTTTACAGCGTATATTGAAGGTTGGGCACTGTACGCCGAGCGACTTGCTTGGGAAATGGGTTACCAAAGTAACTCGCTTGATAATTTAGGCCGTTTACAAGCGGAGCTATTTAGAGCCGTACGTTTAGTTGTCGATACTGGTATCCATGCTAAACGCTGGACGAGGGAAGAGGCAATTGACTATATGGCGAACAATACTGGTATGGCTCTTTCCGACGTGACAGCCGAAATTGAACGTTACATCGTGATGCCAGGTCAGGCAACGTCGTACAAAGTGGGCATGATGAAAATCTTAAGTCTGCGCGAAAAGGCGAAAATGGCGCTAGGGGAAAAATTTGATTTAAGAGATTTCCACGATGTCGTACTTAAAAACGGCGCAGTGCCTTTGGCAGTGCTTGAAGAGCTAGTTAACGACTATATCGCTGAAAAACAACAACGCTAAACCTCATCGTTAAATAACCACCTTTCGGATGTTGCTTCACATGTCGCTCTCCCAAGGTGGTTTCCAACTTTCCCTTTCCAACTGTAATTGCACACGCTCTTCGAGTTCAATGTGTTACTTCATGTAAGTTCATAACAACCTCACATCGACACCCTTGAGTCACCTAACGAACAGTAGCCCACTTCGCTACTCACCCAATCTACCTTTCTGTTTTGAAAATAAGCGCTATAGTAAAAGAGACGTAATGGATTAATTTTCAGGATGATCGGCTTGATGCTGTATATGCGCATGTTCGTATTATTAACATTGTTCTTAAACCAAGCTTTTGGTCGTGAACAAATTGAAACCTCGGGGTACAATCCTTCAGATCCTGTGCCTACCGTTTCTGTGGCCGTTTCATTGACCCCTCTCTCAGCCCCGTTTTTTATCGCTGAAGAATTGGGCTTTTTTACACAACAAAACATCAACGTAAAACTGCTTCCTTGCCAAGGGGGCGTGGCCTGCGCCGAAATGCTCTTTAATCAACGAGCGGACTTAGCGACTTTCTCCGATTCAGTTGTGATGTTTCAAGGTTTTAAATCGCCTGTTTTTTCTGTGATCACTACCTTTGTGAGGACTGACCGTGATTTGCGCCTTCTAACATTAAAAAAGCATGAGATAGCCTCAATTTCCCAACTCGTCGATAAAAAAGTCGGTGTCGTCAAAGCCAGTGCGAGTGAATTTTACATTGACTCAATGCGTATCTCTCATGCAATTGATAAAAGTCGTATTCAGAAAGTATATTTAAAACCGGATCAGCTCGGTAATGCACTGCTGTCAGGACTGGTTGACGCAATCTCCGTTTGGGAACCTTGGGGTCATCAACTGGAAGTGAAAGCCAGCCAAAATGTCGCAGATCTAAGCCTTAAAGGTATTTACAGTTTGTCGTTCAATTTAAGTGCACTTAAGGAGTCCGTCGAAAAACAAAGAAAGGGTTATTTGCGCGTACTAAGCGCATTGGAGATGAGCATTAACTGGATGACTGACCACCCGGATATGGCCAAGATCCTTATTGCCAAACGATTGAATGTTGAATCCGTGGAACTCGCCGAAATGTGGGAAAGCTACGCGTTTCGTCTATCGCTAAGCAACTCTTTGCTATCAGAACTCCAACTACAAGCTCGATGGGCAAAAGATGAAGGGTTGGTTAAGGGGCCAGCACCAAAGTTTAGGAACTTGATCGATAACTCATTCCTAAAACAGTTAGCAGAAATGGAGCATGCAGGGCCATGATTAATTCCATTTCCAAAAAACTGACCGCATTATTTATCTGTTGTGCTTTACTTGTCTCCGTCACCAGCATTGCTTTATGGAACATTGGCTTTGAACAAACCAGTGCGAAACAGCAGTTTGAAAACATTACCAACATCCACAAAGGCGTCGATTTACTCAGAAGCCAACTTTGGACATTCTTGCAGTTTGGTGATCGTAAAAGTTTGCAACGAGTCAAAGCCTCGCAACTCGATTTAGAGCAATTATTACAAAAATATTCGTTGTCGACCTCGAACCTGAAAACACTAAGACGGTTAAATGAAAATCTTGCACAATTGGTAAATCATGAGCAATCACTTATCATCAAAGACGTCATTGATAGTCAAAGCTCTAAACTTATCGTCGACGCGCGCTTATTACTCCATGCCAGATACAATATTTTAATGGAAGAAATGGCCGAAACGCTGATTTATGAACAGCGACAACTGGTGCGTGTCAGCGCTCAGGAACAAAATCGCAGTCTATGGAAAACCAGTTTACTGCTCGTGACCTTTACCTTGATACTGAGCCTCATAGCACTGATCATTTTGAAACGTTTTAGACGTGGATTTGCCGTCATTTCAGATGGCATTGATAAGCTTGCGAAGGGTGATCTCGTTAGCCGTTTGTCCTCACCAAATCGTGATGAGGAATTCGTTGAATTGATTGATGTTTTTAACCAAATGAAAGCATCTCTCCAAAAATCAACCGTGACCAAAGAAGAACTCGAACGCGAGGTGCAAAAACAAACCGCCTTGCTGCAAGAACAAAAAGAACGATTGCGATTTTTATCTGAACGAGATCCCCTCACAGGGATCTACAATCGCAGGGCTTTTAGTGCCCAACTTGACCAAACGGTTGCTCGCGCAAGTCGTGCTGAACTTTCCCTTGCAGTACTGTTTTTTGACCTCGATAAATTTAAAGAAATCAATGACAACAAGGGTCACCAAGCTGGAGATGAAATTCTAGTGCAGATTGCTAAAAGACTGCAAAACAATATTCGTCGCTCCGACTTTTGCGGTCGTTTCGGCGGGGACGAATTTATCGTGTGTTTAAACCTTGAGAAAGATTACAGCGGCGTTCTGTCTAAATCCCAAGAGTTGGTCGAAGCGTTGTCCCAACCAATCCACTACTGCAATGAGCTCATTCGCGTTGATGTGAGCATTGGCATAAGCCTCTACCCCAAAGAAGCACAAGACCCTGAAACACTTGTAAAACTTGCTGATGAAGCGATGTATCAGGCAAAAGAGGTCGAGGGCACACATTGCTTTTGCAAAGCGCTATCCCCATCCCCTAAGCGTAAAGTTCAGTAAGCATTTTACTAATGGCGCAAACAAAAACGGTGCCACCAGCAATCTTGACATCGACTTAATTACACTCGTTCAACAGTACAGCAGAAACATCCTGGTCCCGCAAAGTGAAGTTGTAAATAAGACGCTTCTGTGTGACCGAGTTGCTTTTGTATCTCTTCTGACAACTGAGTTCCTTCAGTAACCGAGTGGTTGACCATGATATTTTTTGTATTGTATGCCCGAACCGATAGTAAGCGACTTTGCAACATACTCGGAATTTGGTTTACCTCAAAATGGGTCGACTCTGCACCTTCACGCACTAAAATTGTCCCCATTGCTTTATAAGGCGACTTCACATTATGATGCCAATAAGGAAGAAATAACACTCGCTCGCCTTTTTTCGCATCAGAAAGTGTGACACGACATGGATAGCCCCGCTCTTCTTCAACTTCAATCCATTTTGCATCCAGCAAACTCAACTCGCGGTCTGTCATTTGCATCAATGGTAGAAATTCTTCTGACGGCAGCGACTTTATACGAAAGTTCACACTCATAATTTAATCCTTATCCTGTCCTTTTACACCGTGTTGAACGGTGAGACGAGCACTACTATTATTTGATAATTCCAACGACATGGGCTTAGCTGACAATCACATATCCAATGACACAGGCGAAAAACCATCACCGATGATCATGCCTTTAAAATTTTGTCGCATGTTGACCTGTATCAGTTTTAGGGTAATTCCAACTATTCGGAGCTGTTTTAGCAGTAAAAAGTGAATGGTGTATGAACTTTAAATGACAAATTGAAAATGATTGCCATACCTTGAACTAGATCCCAAAGGTGTTGTGGCTAAGGTTTGTATTTATTCGGATGAACATTTATAGCTAAAAAGACGAAAAGGTACAATCCGCGTGCGTTACACAGAGCACACGCGCAATGTAATAACTTTGAGTTATAGATTATCAAGCCATGTGTCAGATGCCGATTCACTTAATCGATAGAAACGCTGTGTAACCCCATTTGTCCAACCAAAGCCTTGTTGAACTAGGTATTCCCCGCCACTTGCGCGTATGCCAAGTTCACAGACATTGTATTTTTCGAGCAAACATCCATGACGCTTAAAATCCAATTCGATCATCGAAAGCCATCGATGCATCACGGTTCTAGCAAGTAGCACTTTCCCAAATCGAACTAGACCACTCACAGCAAACCACTGTAATGGCGCCCAACCATTTGGGCTATCCCACTGCTCATGGGTACGATTAAGTGTGGTCACGAGGCCTCCTTGCCTTAAAAAATCGCGCTCTATTCGCAAAGACATGTGATGGGCCTGTGCTTCATTCGCAATTTCGGCAAACAACATCACCACCCCAGCAAGCGACAATACCGACGTACGCTTAGCATGTCTGAAGTTAAAATCCATAAACCACTTCTGCTCAGCATCCCAGCAAAACTCTTGTAAAGCATTTGCTCGCTGTAATGCCAGTTCATTAAAGTGAGTGGCTTCAGCGTGACGATGTAGGGCATTCAAACACTGGCTGATTTGCTTCTCTAACATATAGATCAAACCATTTAAATCGACTGGCACGCGTTTGGTCGTCGCAATGGTCGAAAGCGAATGTTCATCGTCAAACCAGCGAGAGCTAAAGTCCCACCCAGATTCACAAGCTGCACGTACTTCTCGGAAAAATTCAGCCTTTTGTTCATCTGGAAGTTCGCTTGCCAATTCCATGTCCTCACGAAACGATTCTGGCCGAGGTGTTGTTTCGTCATCCCAATAACGATTCAACAGCGTACCAGATGGCATTCGCACCACTCGATTTACCGCAGGCCTCAATTCAGACACTTCTTGAGAGCCATTCATCCAAAATTGATACTCACTAACAAGCGCCTTCGTGACCTTATCTAGCCACGTTTTATCTTGAGAATAAACAGGCCACAACAACTGCACCATGAGCGCGGTAACAGGCGGCTGAGAGCGAGACAAATAATAGCTGCGATTGCCGTTCGGCACGTGCCCAAATGTATTGATTAGTGCGATGAAGTTATCAAGCATTGCCGCCACAAGTTCAGACCTACCCGCATCCATAAGGCCTAGCGCCGTAAAGTAACTGTCCCAATAGTAGATTTCATTGAAACGTCCACCAGGCACGATGTAAGGATGGGGCAAAGGTAAAAGACTCCCCTCACCTTGCGTTCGTTGGGGTCTTTCTAATCGCGTCCAAAGTTCTGAAATATAGTCTTTAACCGTGCTAAATTGTGGGAGTTCTTCAAGTTCAGGCGATTGCGGAAAACCAAAGTGATTTTCAACAAATCGTCGTAAATCGGTTGGTCTTTGGTTTTCGAACGCATCAATGGCATGCTGCCAGCTTACTTTCGGTATTGCATCCGCAAACGTTTTGCAGTCTTTAAAGAGATTCGAGCGTTGAACCGCTATAAACAACTCACTGTGTTCAAATTTCATTCTCAAACTTCCTTACCGTAACGTTCATATCGGGTGGTTTGACGGTTGAAAAAAACAGCGTAATGAGAATACCCGCTATAGGAACGAGTGCACCATAGAATGCCTGTTGACCACCAAATTTTTCAAACACAACACCTGTTAACATTGAGCCTGTCGTGCCACCTAACGCAGAAAAAACCACAATAAGCCCTGTCATAGCGGCATGTTGATGTTTTTCTAGACTACTCAACATGACCGAATTAATTAGAGGGTAAATAGGGGCCATTAAAAACCCTATCATTGGCATTAAGTACGCCGCTGCTGGGGCATCAAATACTGAATGAATCACGCGAGGTTCAATCGAATGTGTCAGTGGCAACGTCAGCAGAATGAGGATTGCCATACCGAACAAAGCGCAATTTAAAAATGGATACCAACTCACCTTTTTTAGGATTTGCCCGGCGCACAAACGCCCAAGCGCCAAACTGGCGGCAAATAGACTCGTGAGTTGGACACTCACATCAACAGGCAAGTGAAGAATTTCATTGTTAAAGGTCGGTAACCAAGACCCTACGCCTTGCTCGATAAGCACATATAAAAACGCACTTAAAATAAAGACAAGGACAAGCGGCCTAAACGTCAGTTGTAGCATATTGAAAAAAGCGTCCTTATTGGAGACGTTCTCTGGAACTTTTGGTGATTCAATTGAGGTTGTGAACACGGTTAATGCCACGACGCCAATCATCGCAGCAAGCAGATAGTAAACATTTAACCAGCTCGTCTGCTCACCTTGCGTTTCGAAAAATGCGGCGAAAATCCAATAACCGGAGAGCACTCCAACCATGAATATCCCTTCGATGGTATTCAATAAACTCGAATGCGCTTTTTTGTCATCTGTAATCTGGCCAATTAACGCATAAACAGCGACTTTAACCACGGCAAACGCACTGCCAATGGCGGCAAACATCAACTTAATTGCCCAAAAATGTCCGATATTTGGAATAAACGTCGCGACCAAACCAACTAAACTAAGCGCGCACAGTAGAGCAAACTTGTAACCAACCCTTGGTATAAACGAGGCGACTAGAAAAGACACGATAGCAATGGGTATGTCTTTAAATCCTTCTAGCGTTGCAGCTTGTGTTTTTGTTACGCCAAAAGTCTGAATGGATTGCAATATTACGGTCCCTACGCTGTTTAGCAAAATAGCAAACAGGAAGTAACACATCGCAATGGCAAAGATGATTCTTATTCTTTTCATTGTCTATCTCATCAACAGTTACTTCATTCAGTCTAGCCAGACTTTCAACCCAATGCAAACGTTTGCATTTAATTTTGAAAATCGGTCGTCATTTCATTTTGTTATCTGAATTCAATGGATAAAAAGGGCTCGTGAGCACGCAGTGAAGCTGGCGAAAACACTCAATGTTGTTATTTTTACTTTATTTTTAATCACTTAACTTGACTGTCGTTGGATAAGAGTAATATCAACTTGTTCTGATAGTGGACTTTCCCCGGCCAATTGCTGCAATAGTTTTTGCACCAAAAGTTCTGCCGCTACTTTGGTATTTTGTGCAATCGTTGAAAGGGAAGGATGGCTAATGTCGGCCATCGCAATATTGTCAAAACCGACGATACGTACATCATTGGGCACACTGACATACCTTTCTTTTAACGCTTTCATCGCGCCGAGCGCAACCATATCTGAACAGGCAAAAATCCCATCAAAAGTCAGACCTGACTCTCTAAGTTTTTGATTTATAATTCCATATGCGGCGTCACTGGTAATATCAATTCGAACTAAGTCTGCCTTCGCGTGGTGTGCTGATTCGAGGGCTGCTAGGAAACCACGGTACCGCTCTCCCAGTTCAGCATGCGCAGGTTCGCCAAGAAACAACAACTTCGACGCCCCTTTATTAAGTAAGTGCTCCGTGGCGGTTTTACCTCCAAGAAAGTTATCACTACCAACAATAGGGTAATTGCTCTGTGTTTTAGGATCACCCCAAACGACCAAGGGCGTTCCTTGCCTTGCTGCTCTTTCAATTTTTTGCTGTTGCTTTCCTTGCCCGACAACAATCAATCCATCAGCCCTTCGACCAGAAATAAAGTAACCATGCCAATCATCTCCAGCCATATACGAATTAGACAAAAGCAGTTCATAACCTTGCTTATTAACGGCAAGATTGATGTCGCTCACTACTTTAAGCAAAAATGGATCGTCTATCGACTGTTCGGTTTCTTTTTCTAAATTAATAATAACCGCAATGACATTGGTTTTTTGCAAGCGCAACCGAGAGGCCGCTGCATTCAAGCTAAAATTATGATCTTTAGCCAGTTTTTGAATTTTTTCACGAGTTTCTTGCTTGATGAGTGGATTGTTATTTAATGCTCTAGAGGCGGTAGAGGTCGATACGCCAGCCAACTTAGCAAGACTTGCCAACGTTACTTTATTTCCTGACATACCACTCCTTTTGACCTTAACTACTTGGAATAAAACAGCTTCATTTTAGTGGGTTGGTGACAGATGGCAATCATTAAAACGAATTGTTTCATTTTTGTGCTTTTATGCGCAAAAAATTGTTTGCAAACGTTTGCATAACGTTCTATTTTAAATTTAAGCCAAGTGCAACACCTCAAAAAATGAGCAATGGCTTCCCTTGAAATCGTCCAAAACGAGGTGATTTCAAGCGAGAACACTATGACAACAAAAGGGGAGAAATCCAGTGAGCAAACGTTACGCCTATACTTTGCTTGCGTCAGCAATCACGGTCGCCTTGTGCAACCCTGCTGTCGCAGAAGAGAACAAAAATAACGAAGTTGAAACTATCGTCGTCTCAGGTACACCTGGCGGTCGAGGGATCCGTAAAGTTGATGCACCTTTCGCCGTGACCAATCTTGATGCGGTGAAAATAGACAGACTTGCGCCAAAAAGCACAGCTGATCTTTTGAAAGCGATCCCTGGTGTTTGGGTCGAAAGTTCTGGCGGGGAATCGGGTGCAAACGTGTTTGTTCGTGGTTTTCCTGGCGGCGGTGATGCCCCGTTTCTAACACTCAGTCTTCAAGGTTCACCCATTTACCCTGCCCCGACCTTATCCTTTTTGGAAAACTCATCCATTTTCCGTCTTGATGAAACCATTGCCATGATGGAAG
The DNA here is from genome assembly GCF_030994125.1 of Pseudoalteromonas xiamenensis. NCBI lineage: Bacteria > Pseudomonadati > Pseudomonadota > Gammaproteobacteria > Alteromonadales > Pseudoalteromonadaceae > Pseudoalteromonas > Pseudoalteromonas xiamenensis. The sequence goes on from NZ_CP099918.1 coordinate 92,101, forward strand.
GCTTACGAGGTGGTCCAAATCCGGTTGTATCAAATGGCCAACCCGGACTCACTACAAACTTCCAACTAAAGCGTGGTAATGAAGAAACAGAAGGCACCTTCAAATACACAACGTCAGACTACGGATTACAACGCGTTGACGCTGTTTTAAGCGGAGAGTTAAGCAAAGACTTGTATTTCATGATTGGCGGCTACGTAAAGCGTTCGCCGGGGATCCGTGATGCAGGATTTACCTCAGAAAAAGGCAATCAGTTTACAATCAATCTGACGAAAGTACTCGATAACGGTGAGATTAACGTTTATACCCGTCAAACGGACGATACAGGCGCTTGGTACCTTCCTACACCTCTAAACATTGAAGGTGTCGATGCTGGGTATACCCAATTGAGTGGGGCTAATCGTCAAGCAACGATTTACTTTGGGTCAGGTAATGAAGCGATGGAAGTTGACTTGGGCAATGGCCGTGGTTGGGATGGTCATGTCACTGGGGGAAGCATCAAGTTAACGCTCGCAAACGACTGGGAGTTTGTCGATCGCTTCAACCTCACCCAAGGTAATGCGAACACCTATGGCCTAGTGCCTGCGGGAGCGGCATCAACGCTTAGTATGGTTGAAGGTATTGATGGAATCGTAACCGGCTCGGTCTCAGGCCTTGAATACGATGGTAACACCAACGTACAAAAATTCGGCCGTTGGGTAGTCCTTAAGGACATCGAGGCATTTACAAATGATTTGGCCTTTTCAAAAGCATTCGGCGATTTAAACAGCTCATTTGGTATGTACACCGCAACGACTTCTGCGAAGGATTGGTGGAGTTTAGGTAATGCCGCGTATCATGTGCTTGGCGGTAACAAAGAAATGCTAAACGGTATTGCTTGTAACAGTGACGTGGCTGGATGCGATTTCAACTACGATATCAATTCCACAGGCGATGCAAAAACACTTGCGTTTTACATGACGCAGAGCTATGCCGCCACTGAGCAGCTCACACTAGACCTTGGCGTGCGTAGCGAAAAACATGAAGTCGATTATTCAGTTGATGAAGACTTAAATGGCACTATCGACAAAGCAGTCAATTACAACGCTCGAAAAACGTCTTGGACCTTTGGTGGTAACTACAAACTAGATGAACATAGTGGTTTGTTTGTGCGTGTCAACAAAGGTTACAAAATGCCTTACTTTGATGATTTCCGAGATAACTTCGGCGCCTACCAAGGAGGCGAAAGCCTAATCAAAGAAGTGACACAGGCTGAAGTAGGTTATAAGTATATGGGCGACAGCTCTGACTTCTTCGCTACCTTATTCACGAACGAAGTAAAAGGCGACACGTTTGTACGTAAACCAGGTGACCCTGCTGAGATCTTAACCAACGAAGCAACAGGCGTTGAGTTCGATTACAACTACAATCATGAATCTGGGTTGTCGGTTAATTTGAACGCAACCTGGCAAACAACTGAAATTACCGATAGCCCAACCAATGAAGGTAACGAAGCACAGCGTCAACCAGCGTGGCAGATGCGTGTTACACCAAGTTACGAGTTTGAAATCGACGGCATGTTTGCAACAGTTTACGGTACGCTCAGCGCAGTTGATGACCGCTATGGTGACAATGAAAACACAGTGGTTCTTGAAGGTTATGAGAAAATTGACCTAGGCTTTACCCTCGAACCATCAGAAGGCATTCGTCTACAAGTAGCTATCGATAACCTGACTGATAAACAAGGTATCACCGAAGGCGATCCTCGTAATGCGGACGCACCAAATGGTCGTTATATCATGCCAAGAAGTGTGAAATTTAGCGTGGCATATAGTTTTTAATCATTCAGCGCCGATTGGACGTGGCAATGCCTTTTTTTGCTTCGTCCGGTGAGGCTGAAACATTTCCCTTGAAGCAACTTTGATTATTGCGACACGAGCCGGACACAATCTCCTTGGCTCTCAAAGCCCAGCCTGAATTTTTTCTTGCTGGGCTTTTTATTCTTTAGTAACTATATATACTTGCAGCTTATTTTTTTGGTGGCAGTTATGGACCTATTATCACTTTTTACAATCTATCCTCTTTCTTGGTCTAGTATTTTTGCAGCAATTCTGTGTGGTTCCATTATTGGGCTTGAAAGACAGCTACGTGGTAAGCCGGTAGGTATTCGTACATCGTCTTTAATTGTGCTTGGAACTTATGTGTTTGTGGCGATGGCAACTGCCGTTACCAACGAAAATGTTGATGCGTCGAGGATCATTGGGCAAATCGTTACAGGGATTGGCTTTTTAGGTGCAGGTGTTATGCTTGCGCGTGATGGTATTGTGGTCGGTGTAACTTCTGCTGCCGCTATTTGGATGCTCGCTGCGATTGGGATTTGTATTCCTGTTGCTGGTGAATGGGTTGCTATCAAAATATCTGTTGTTGTGGTGGGTATTTTATACGGTGTAGACCTTTTAGAGGAAACCTTCACCTCGCTGACCCGAGGCGTTCATGCAAAATACAATGATTGGCTTAACAAAAAATCTAAACGTAAACAGGACGACCATTTTCTGAAATAAGTTGACCTTGATAAAACACGTACGGTCTTTGACTTAACCGAAAAAGACCGCTGTTGAAATGAGTTACTTAGTCGTCACTAAACGCGCAGCAAGTCCTACAAACACCAGCCCTAGTATACCATCTGTATGGTGTCCAAAGTTCAACTTTCCCTTAAAGTACCTCCCTGCGGCGCTAAACACAATCGAAAATGCCACGTTCATTACAAGTGCTATACCACTTAGCAAGAGTCCAAGAAAAAGCAACTGAGTGGTTATACTTGACGAGGTATGTGTGAACTGTGGCAGGAAAAAACTGAAGAACAACAGAGCTTTTGGGTTAAGTAAGTTAGTCATACAACCGCGATAAGCTAAACGACGGTAAGTCAACTGTTTCAATTGCGTAACTTGGTCATTGACATTACATTGTGTTTGTTTAAACCAAGCGCGAATGAGATTCACCCCAAGCCACAGCAAATAACATGCACCGATTACTTTAACCGCAAATGCGACAGTCGGCATCGTTTGCATGATCTCTCCCAAGCCAAAAGCCACGAGGCCTGATTGCAGTATACCTGCGCCAAAGATACCTAATGAAATCGCTATTCCAGACCTAAACCCTCTTGCTGTTGAATAACTCGAGATCAATAACAGGTCTGGACCTGGTGAAATTACAAGAAAAAATACGCTAACGAAGAACAGTGGGAGTATCGAAATGTCTATCATAACTAACCAATAAGAATGTGAAAAAGACCAGTGCAGCCCTTTGACTTGCGTTAATGCGGTGCTTGCGATAGCCAAATTATCACGTCAAACGCGAAATCGGTTTTCGCGTTCACCCGACGCGCTTGGATTAGATGGCTACAAGATAATATCCTGCCGCTATCCAGCCTGACCTCGCAATACGTACTGCATAGCTTATCAAGTCCTGAACCATCCACTTTGATACGGACAAGTGCGACGGTGATTAAGCTTTAGCTATCAAATTTCGCTCATGTTCTTGAATTTAAAACACGAGATTTTTGATTTTGAGCAGCCAGCAACGCTCGCCCAAGACGGTACATTACACCATTAGCGTCGGCCGATGAACTCGACGTTTAAATGTGTGGACCAAATATAAACCGCGGTTGCTCAACATAAAAATTGTACAACTCTTTACCCGCAGCAAAATCAGCCAAAACGTCCTTAAGAAAATCATCTGAGGTTTGAGCGATTGCTGTTTGACTTAAAACTACCCCAACGGAAACGATTGGAGGTTTCACGGCTAAGTTCTTGTATTGTAATTATTATGGCAATTACTTTGAACAGAAAGCGCACCGTCCAATCACGAGATAGGACCCATAATAATTACAATCCAATAGAAATGCTCGATCTTTCGCATTCTGTTTCGTTCATTCTTTTGTCTGTCCCTCAAAAAGCACTTGATATTAGCGCTAACGACAAAACATGAGTACTTTAGATTTCGTGATGTTCATTAAGCCGTTTTGATTATTTGTTTGCGTTTTTGCTGTACTGCTCTTTTGATTTTTCTTATCAACGTCTCAGCTTGCGTCGGCTTTAATATATAATCGGTTGCACCATAATCGATGCAGGTCTTGATCATTTCTTTATCTGACTCACTGGTAAGCATAATAACGGGAATATCTCGCAGCTGCTCATCACTTTGAAATGCCTGCAAAGTAGTAAAACCGTCCATGGTGGGCATATCAATATCGAGCAACACAATATCAGGCATCATCACCTTCGCTTTTAGCAATGCCTCTACGCCATTCATCGCGCTCTCGATGCGCATCCCCCTTGGCTCAATAATCGTCGTTACGATTTTTTGAATGAGTAACTGGTCATCCGCGAGCAATATCAGCGGCATCGAATGTTCAATTTTGGGTTTTGCTGTTTCAATCGCTTTAACAATTGTGTCGAGTGCTTTGCTGTTTTCATGGTTGAGACCACTCATGCTTTCCCTAATTTCTTCAACTGGAAATTGATCTGCCAAACAATCAAGTTCTCGACTAGATAAGGACTTCGTGGTGTTGTCATAAGCTCGTCGCCATTCGAGCAACGTTACATTTTCCAATAATTGCCCTATGGGCTTAGTCACTTTATTCAATCGTTCACTTTGTTCACTCTGGTGGTCAGTGAGCGAATCTTTGATCCCATCAAGCGTTGAATGAGTTGCAACAAGTTTTTCAGATAGATTTTTAACTTCTTTTTCTAAGTTTATTTTTAATAAATGACACTGTAGTAGTTCGACTGCTCTGTGGACTGTAAGCGATAAATGATTCAAATCATAAATTGGTTTCAGTGTTTCATACTGATAGAAAATATCATCGTTACACATATTGAGTGCTATTTCGCGGTGCTGCTTTTCACAAAATAACAGCGAAAGCTGTGGTATTGAATCTTGTTGGTCAAGTAATGGATGAGATACTAGGAAATCTCTGATTTTCCGCGCTTCTTCTGGATGATCAAAAACATACACGTAAAGAATAGCTTCGTGTTGTTCTTTGAGAATTTTAGCGAATTTACTTTGCTCTTTATTAATGTTTATGAAAAGTCGATTCCGATAACGGCTATTGAACACATCAGCGATTTGGTCGACCGTATTTTTCGCCTCATAAAGCACAATAATAGTAGGACAACAGTCAAACATACACTCCCCTTTCACGCTTTACCTCGTTATCTTATTCCTCTTCAATTTGGAATAATTTGCTCATTGATGAGTTTCTGCTTAATGTTAAACATCATTTGCTGGGTTTCTTCAAATCGTGCTTTCGCTACATCAAGGTTACGGTGATTTGATTCAATTTCTTTCAGCAACACACTCAATTTGATTGCGCCCGAAGATGCGGCTGAGCCTTTAGCCCCATGCGCTAAGCTTCTTACCTTATCTACATTTTGGAGCTTAAGTGCGTCTTCCAGCTTAACCATATCTTCTGAAACACTTTCCCAAAACATCGCAAGTACAGCACGAGTCATATCTACGTCATCTGTCCCGATGATATTCTTGAGATGGCCAAAGTCGATAAGTTCATCCTGAACAACGTCTTTGTTATCACTTTTTGCAGTACCCGCCGTAGGGCGTATTTGCTTACCTTTTAAACGCAACGCCAACACTTTTTGAAGAGTAGCCAGTTCCACAGGTTTTGTAATGTAATCATCCATACCTGCAGCTAAGCATCGCTCCGCTTCCCCAACGACCGCATTCGCAGTCACTGCAATAATCAAGGTCTTCTCGATCCCCTTTTCCACTTCAATTCTTCTTATCTCCTTGGTTAACTCTATACCGTCCATATGTGGCATATGACAATCAGTTAGAATGAGTGAATAGTGACCATTTTTCCACTTATCCAGCGCTTCTACACCATTTGACGTCATGTCATAGCGGTAGCCAAGCCGACTAAGTTGGCCTGACAAGACAAGTTGATTTGTTGGTTGATCTTCCGCGCAAAGTACCACGCCCTGATCTACTGGCGCAGACTCATGGCTGCTTAATCTTGTCTCATCTATTTCCTTTTTGAGTATATAATTCCAATCGAATTCAGGGCTTTCAAGACCACAAAGAATAGCGACACCGAGAAGCAACTCACTTGGGCGAAGTGGGTGAGTCGCTACAGAATATGACCTTGGATGGCAATACCCTTTTTGGCCAGCTGGATCAGCTTCAAATATTAAGTTTTTACAACGATGGACGTTTGCAAATGCAGACTCACCAACCGATAAAACAACCAGTTTTTCGTCGACGTCTGCTATTGAATGCACATCATGATTAATGTCACCGGCCCCAAACTGGACTAACAAATCGATGCAAATGTCTTTTACATCTTCGTTTACTATATCCAAAGCAAACCGATGATTCTGAAGGTTGTACTGCATTTTTTTCGCATTCGGCCCAAAGTGGTCTGATTGAATTGGCAATCTAAATGAAAAAGTACTGCCCTTTCCTAAGGTGCTAGAGGCCTTGATTTCTCCGCCCATGAGATTAATAAACGACTGGGAAATACTTAAACCTAAACCAGTTCCACCGTATTTTCGCGTAGTGGAACTGTCCGCTTGTGTGAACGGTTTAAAGAGCTTATCCATTTGCTCGTCGGTCATTCCGACACCGGTATCCGTAATTGACAATTGCCACGCTTTTTCTGCGGGTAAATACCGCGTAGCCACTTTAACCGACCCTTCACCATCCGGCCTGTGTGTAAATTTAATCGCATTACCTAATAGATTAAGTAGCACTTGTCTAATTCGAACAGCATCCGCTACCATAACCTCTGGCATATTAAAATCATGCTTAAAATACAACTCAACTTGTTTGTTTCGGGCATTCACCCAAAGTGCATCCATCGTTTTTTCAATAAGCGTAAGTACATTACATTCGGTCATTTCCAATTCCATTTGACCCGATTCTATCTTTGAAAAATCAAGAATATCGTTGATAACTTCAAGTAAGGAAAAAGACGAATCGCGAATGGTACTCACCATTCTCATTTGGTCTTTAGACAAATGGGTTTCTCTCAGCAAATCAATCATCCCTATCACCCCATTCATTGGAGTTCTGATTTCATGGCTCATCGTAGCTAGAAACCGTGACTTTGCTTCACTCGCTTGACGTGCCGCCGCGGATTCCTTTTCGAGCACGGCGTGTATAAGACGTTCATCGGTAATATCCAACGTTATTCCATGTACCATTTCCGGCATACCGTCTTCGTCATACACTAAACTTGCCGCTGACTTCACCCAGTGCACTCGATGTGTAAATTGATTAATGATACGGAATTCACAGTTATAGGACGTGCCTTGATCTATGGCTTTGTTTAACGTTGAACGCACCATCACTCTGTCTTCGTCATGGATCATGGCTTGCCAATCTTTATCACTCACCATCGTTGCAAGCTCAACACCATATAAACCGTACATGCCTTCATCCCACTTGATCTCACCACTTTCGATGTTATGAGACCAGTTACAAATACCACCAGCATCTGAGGCCAGCCGCATACCCATAAGTAAATCATCACGAACTGCTTTTGCGTGGCTGAGTTCTGCTTCAAACTCCTTTCGCTCCGAAATATCTTCAATAATTACAATAAAATACTTTGGTTCACCATCATCCTGCCTGACTAAAGAAATTGACAGAAAAGCCCAAAAATCAGTGCCATCTTTTCGATAAAATTGCTTGTCTATTGAATAGGACTTTCGGTTTTCTCGAACGAGCATATCAAATGGTGAATCTTCGCCGTCCTCTGACTGAACGGCCAAATCCTGATAGACCAACGTCAACATATCGGCATCAGAATAGCCAAACAGCTCTCCCATCATGTCATTAGACTCTAGGATATGACCTGATAAACCAACCCGCGCCATCCCAACAGCTGCTTGGGAGAATGCGGCTCGATACACAATTTCTTTTTCCTGTAACTCTTTACGAAGCGCAATTTCTCGCACTTTGATATTTTCTTGCTCGGTTATATCTTTTACAAATCCCACAAATGCGGTGCTATTGCCCAATTGAATTTCACCGACCGATATTTCGATTGGAAAAGTACGACCTGATTTATGTAAACCCACCACTTTTCTGGGCTTGCCAATTAAGCGTTTCGTACCGGTGGTCATGTATCTTTGAATATAACTGTCGTGAACATCTTCGTAGGAGGGTGGCATCAACCGCGAGATATTTTCACCAACTAACTCCTCTCGAGATTGTCCAAAAATCAGCTCAAGTGCTCGATTAACATCAAGCATCGTACCAAATTGATCAATCACTACGGTACCATCTAACGATGTATCGAATACACCGCGCAATCTTGATTCAGAATCTCTGGTCTCTTGAATGCGTACTTCAATTTCTTTTTCTAACTGACGCCGTATAGCTCGTTCTTGATGCTTTATTTCTGTCACATCGACTTGAACACCGATGTAGTGGGTTAACTGGCCGTTTTCTGAGAAAACAGGGTCGATGTGCAAATTGTTGTAAAAAAGTGTGCCGTCCTTTTTGAAATTTTTTAGCACCACAGAACAAGACAGCTTATTTATAATCGCATGCCTGAGCTGCAATATCTCAGGTTGATCCGACTCGTCCCCTTGCAAAAAGCGACAATTGCGCCCAACAACTTCTTCGGCTCGATACCCTGTGAGGAGCTCAAATGCTTTATTGACGTATGTAATCGGAAAATCTTTCTCACTCGCACTTGCGACGATAATGCCTGTTTCTGAACTTTCAATTGCACGGTTTTGAATGTCAATTTGAAACTGCTGCTCGTCATTCACTTTGCTTAGTTTATCTCGCTCAACCACCATCGCTTTGAGATTTTGCAGAGCCCCCACCATTGAACCAATTTCATCCTCAGATTTGTGTTCAGGAATAGCTATCGCGAGGTCTCCCGAGGCAAGTCCATTCACCGCCTTAGACAGACTAGTCAACGGTCCAGCAATTTTCCTTGAAAGGTAAAATGAAATCAGCGCTATAGCTACGAGCAGTAGCCCAGCCAAATAAGCTGACTCGCGCACAAGTTGGTTAGATGCAGCAAAGGCCTCGTCAGTTGGAATTCGAATAAGTACAGACCAACCCAGCCCGGGGAAATCATATGCGCCTTGTGAATGGGAAAAACCAGAAATTTGTTCCACTTTTTTACGAGTGTGCTCAGAAATAGATGAGCCTGTTAATCCAGATACCGCAAGACGCGCACTCTCCAACCCTTCATCAACTAAGTTAAGTACACCTACTACATCAAAATTCCGCTTATATTTAGCTGAATGTTGACCCGTAGGATCGTAATCGATAAGAATCTTTCCTTCATTGTCGATCAGCGTAATTTCCGTACTTTCCATTCCTCTGGAAGACAATAACGCATAGGTTTCGCCAACGATGGTTTCTACCATCGAGAAATCGACGATATTCACCCACATACCCCATGGCTCACCCCGTTCGTCAAGCAAGCGTACGCCAAAAATCATGTCAAAGTTGTCAGTATTTGATTCAAATAGCCCTTGAATTGGGCCATACACATAGGTGCTTTCAATTCGGTGAGGATTAAGTGTTTGACCTGCCAATATCCCGTTAAACCAAGGTGTTTTTTGGAAGTCGACTTTCGTCGCGTCAATATTTGGTAACGGTTTACCAAGCAAATTAGTGGAATTTATCGCAAGGACGTTTCCGTTCAAATCGACCACTGCGATACGCCGATATACTTTGTAATTATCGACAAAGGCATTGAGATTTCTGACAATTCGAGCGCTAACTTGTGGGTCACTGAAATTCGGTTTCGCCCGGCCACCGAGAGAGAGAGTAAAAGCCTGAGCATCGTGATACCGTTCAAATAAATTTCTGTCGATCAGCCGGACAAGTAACGATGCTTCACGTTGAATATTATTCGACGTAGTACTTTGTATCGCGTTCTTGGCTTGCCAAGAGAGAAACAGCTCCCCAAGCAGCAACAACGTGCCAAACACTAAAAATATAATCGGTAATTTTAGAGAGAATCGCATACTAAACTTCGCTAGACGCCCGTTGAGTTGGTTTCCACATCGCCAACAAAGCGTCCATTTCTACCGCTTTTGAATAGTAGAACCCTTGGCCAACATGACATCCTAACGATCTTAAATACATTTCTGTATTCAGACATTCGATCCCTTCCGCGACAACTTCCATGTTCAATGCGGTCGCCAGTTTAATGCTTTGCTCTACAATTGCAGCCGACTTAGGATTACTTAGGCAGTTGAAGACAAAGTGCTTATCTATTTTTAGTTCATGGAATGGCAATCGGTGAAGTTGCTCCATTGAAGAATAGCCGGTACCGAAATCATCGATGGATAACCGAAAACCCATCATACGAAGCCTCAACATTTGTGTAGAAAGTGCATTAGGATCATCATTTAACGCCGTTTCGGTTAGTTCACAAATAACTCGACAGGGAGTTAATCCGGCCATCTCAACCTGCTCCTTTAACCATGCAGGGAAATCGTCATCATTTAACACTTTGCCAGAAATGTTTAAGGCTATGGTCAATTCGTCCATAAAATGCCCAAAGCGCATAATCTGTTCAAAAGCATGGCAGATTATGGCGCGCGTAAATCGCATCATTAACCCTGCGTCTTGCTCAATCGTGGGTATAAAACTGTCAGGAAACACGAGCTGTCCGTTCACATTTTTGAAACGAGCTAGTACTTCTAATCCCTTTAGCTGGTGTGTCGATAGATCGATTTGAGGCTGAAAGTAGGCACAATGAAGATTATTGTCTAATAGACTCACGATTTGTTCTTTCGACATTTCATCAACAAATCGATTATGTTTCAGTTGAATATACTCACTGCCCCTTGCCAATAACTCTTTGAGCACGCCTATGCTAAGCGGTTTTTGCACGCACCCTAAAATCTCGAGTTTGTATTGACGAGCAAGCGTAGTGGTCGACTCCAATAACGCTTCGTCCTCACTGCTAATAAGAACGACTAGCCCTTTGAAATCGACCGCGGCTAAATATTTCAAGACCGAAAAGCCGTCTTCCACGGGCATATTCAAGTCTAAGAAAATGAGATCGAATGCATGTTTGTTCAAACACACCTTCGCTTCACTGCCATTTTCTGCTTGCGCTACGTCACTGTAACCAATGTTTCGAAGACACAGGCAAAGCGTGTGCCTTACCACCTGTTGGTCGTCAACGACCAAAATTGAGTTTATCGCATTTTGCACGGCGCACCTCAGACAACAGCTCCAATCCTGTTGCACTAAACGTAATGCGCGCGACATTGCAAACAATGGTACAAATGCGCTCAACAACCCCCCATCGCATTACTTGGTTATATTTTGAGCTAAAGGCTACTACACATAGGTTTAGTTTTGGGCATGCGTTTGGTCAAGGTACAACTTAATCGATTTTTTGTGGTATTTTCTTGAAGTTTTTAGAATTAAATTTCTAAGTCTATAAATTTCATTTCGTTTTCAGAGACGACGGCGAAGAACACACACAAAGTAAATTTTTCATACTTAACTTAAAGTTCCCATTTTGTATATGTTAATAACAATCAATCTCACACAAAAATAATAATTTAGTATTATTTTCAATCTAAGGGAATTTTCATGGCTATATAAACAAAAAAACTGAGCGCATTCACTGTATATTGCATTCAAAAAATGCTATTGGTATTGCTTCGCTCGCACTAAAAAAGACTCTCGGAGTAAATAAATGAAACGCTATAGCCTCGTCGCACTCGCTGTTGTCGCAACACTTGCTGGATGTACTCCACAACAACCGAATCAAAATCAAGAAAAAAAAGTTGAGCAAGTAACACAAGACCAGACTTTGTCTGTTGACCACGTCGTCGAGCAATACACCAAAACCTTTATTCAACACGAACCAGCTTTGGCAACTTCGCTCAAATTAGATCCCGCTCAGTATGGTGAGTATGCCAATCGACTGCCTGATTATTCCGTCGCAGGTATGCAAGCGCTGCAAAACGACATGAACCGTTCTGCGGAACAATTAAGTAATCTGCTAACTCAAGACCTAACTCCTGATCAACGTATGCACGTAAGCGTCAATGAGGTCATTGCACGCTACTACGCCGGAGATGCAAAGTTCCCTGGCGGTTATATTGACACTTGGGGTGGTCATTTACCTTATATAGTAAATCAGCTTGCTGGCCCACTTGTTGACATCCCTACCGTGTTGAAAGATCAACATGAAATTTCTTCTGTTAAAGATGCCGAAGATTATTTAACGCGTCTTGATGGTTTTGCACTCTTAATCGAACAAGTCAGACAAAAAGTTGCTGATGATGCAAAACACGGCATTGTGTTACCAAAGGTGTTGTTTGGTAACACACTCGGCTATTTAAACAATTTTAAAGCGCCGTCTTCCCAAGAGCATCCACTTGTTACCTCTTTTGCGAGTCGTTTAGAGGGTGTTGAAGGTGTTAGCCCTGAAGATCGTGCTACGTTTGTTAGCCAAGCCGCGAAACTGGTACAGGATAAGATATACCCTGCGTTTGAAAAGGTGATTGCTGATATGCAAGTGCTTGAAACAAAAGCACCTGAAGATGTCGGAATTTGGGCACAACCAAATGGCGCAGAGTTTTATCAGCATGAAATTACGTACTTAGCTGATTCCACGATGACAGCGGAAGAAATCCATCAAATTGGTTTAGACGAGGTTACACGAATCAACAAACGAATGGATGAAATTCTTAAAGCCAACGGTTTAACAGAAGGCTCTGTCAGTGAGCGCATGCAAAAACTGAACTACGACCCTCGTTTCATCTATGAAGACTCTGATGAAGGACGAGAGAAACTACTTACGTTCTTGCGTGGCGAAATCGAAACCGTAAACAAAAAGGCTCCTAACTTTTTCTCAACATTACCGACTCAACAGGTTGAAGTTCGTCGTATTCCTAAAGCCGTAGAGGCTGGTGCTCCAGGAGGCTACTACAACGGCCCTTCACTTGATGGTTCACGTCCAGGCGTTTTTGCTATCAACTTAAAAGACATGAATGCGGTACCAAGCTTTACTCTAAAGACGCTTACGTATCATGAAGCAGTGCCTGGTCATCACTTCCAAATTGCACTAAACATGCTTCAAACGGAAATCGGCCTCATGCGCCAAAATGCGTCGTTTAACGCGTTCATTGAAGGTTGGGCTCTCTACTCAGAATTAGTCGCATACGAGATGGGTATGTATGAAAACGACCCATTTGGCGATCTTGGTCGTCTGCAAGCTGAGGCTTATCGTGCAGCACGCCTTGTTGTTGACACAGGTCTTCACTTTAAAAAATGGACTCGCCAGCAAGCTATTGATTATTTTGCGGAAGCAACGGGTTCTGCGATGAGCGATGTTACCGCAGCAATTGACCGTTATATTGCATGGCCAGGACAAGCGCTTGGTTATAAACTTGGGATGTTGAAATTCTTAGAACTAAGAGCGAAAGCACAGAGTGCTCTAGGCGATAAATTTGATATCAAAGCGTTCCATGATTTAATTTTGTTGAAAGGTGCAAGACCGATGTCAATCGTTGAAGACGATGTAAATCAATGGATTGCAGCAACAAAGTAACAATTATTACGCAACGATAACGACCTACAAAAAGTGGGTCGTTTGATATTACTTTAAGTCAGGAATTCTCCTGACTTTTCTTATTTATGTGCAAAAGTAAATGGGTGCAGTTCAAATAATCATCATCATTTACAGATCTGGTTTATAGACAATGTGGGTGCACACCTGCACATTCACCATTTGGGTATAGGGATTAAAGATGAAAAAATTAACAACTCTGTCTGCTATCATGGCTGGTTTATTCTGTACAAGTTCGTTTGCCAACCTATCAAAGCAAAGTACGACGGTCGCCGAATATGCAGTTAAGCAATACCAATCAACACAAATCCATACCCTTGCGAACTTAGTCTCTTTCCCAACGGTAAATAAAGAAGGCGTAGATACAACGCAAAACCCTGATTTTATTGGCTTTAAATCGCTCGTAAAACTTAAAGCGGCTGAGCTTGGATTTCAGTATGAAGATCATGGACATGTCTTACTCATCAGTTATGGCAACCAAGCTGACAAAGTAACCGTTGTGACACACGGAGATGTGCAACCAGCCGATGCCAGCAAATGGAAAAACAGTCCTTTTTACCTCGATGAAACCTCTGAACCGGGTAAACTAATCGCACGAGGTTCCGAGGATGATAAAGGGGCAATTGCAACAGCTCTTTACGCTATGAAAGCGATTAAAGACAAAGGTGTTGTACTAAATAACAAACTGGAATTAATGATCTATCTAGCTGAAGAGTCCGATTGGGATCCTATAAAAGCGTTTTTGAAAACCTACGATCAACCTAAGTTTGCCGTCACTATTGATGCAAGTTATCCCGTTGTGGTGGCAGAAAAAGGTTGGAGTTTAATTGAGCCCACGTTTGCCGGCGAAACTCAAACGAAAGGACTCTCTGTTTCGCAACTAAAAGGCGGTTCATTTAAAAGTCAGATCCCTGAAGACGCAAGTGTCATATTACATAATGCGGACGCTGATTTACTCCAGCAACTGAAACAAAAAGCAAACCACTTTGATAAGGTTAAAATTAAATTTGAACCAGTAGATTCGGGCACGTTAATTAGTGTAAAGGGGGTTTCCGCTCATTCTTCTGAACCGGAGAATGGCATAAATGCGATTGCTCATTTAGGTGCCTTATTCCAAGGTGTTGACCTTGGTTTGAATAGCGATGGACAAGCGCTTAAATTTATTGCGGATTTACTCGGCACTGATATTCATGGTGAACAGTTTGGCGATATCGCCTACTCCCATGACTTTATGGGTCCTATGACTGTGGCCCCTACACTCCTCGCAGCCAAAGAGAATGGTATCACGCTGTCGATTAATCTTCGTCGTCCAGCAGGAAAAACCGCAGAACGCCTTGATACGGAGATTCACACCGCGATAGACGCTTGGCAAAGCCGTTATCAGGTTGAACTTGCTCACCTTGAAGTCGAATTGGGTGACCCAATGCTGTTAGATGGCGCTCCGCACGCAGAAAAGCTATTGGATATATTTAAGCACTACACCAAAGACCAAAGTGCAGGATTTGTCTCGATTGGCGGTGGTACAAATGCCAAGTTGTTTACCAATGCCGTTAGTTTTGGCCCGTCAATGCCCAACGCCAAATATACTGGGCATTCGGAGCATGAGTTTATAACGGTTAAACAGCTAGAACTTAACTTACGCATGTACACCGCGATGATGATTGAATTAGGTAACATGTAATCAACGACTTTGTTGCCAGTTCTTTGCTGGCAACAAGCATACTTTCTTACAATTTCCAGATTGGGCTACGATTCGTATTGCATTAAGGTATTGAACGTCGCATCACAGTGAGGTCATTCTAGCCACCATGGGGCAAGACCTACCCGTGTACAACCTTTTACAATACTCATGAGGCTTACTATGTCGTCGAAATGGCAATGCCCGAAGTGCCAATGCAAAGAATATGAAGTCGATACAATCACAACAACCGGTAGCGGCTGGTCAAAAATCTTTGACATGCAAAACCGAAAATTTACTGCTGTTACCTGTGCTCAATGCACGTATACCGAGTTTTATAAAGGCAGCACATCAAAGCTTGGTAATCTTTTTGATTTTTTTACTCAGTAAATTGCCGCATTGTAGCGCAAACTCATTGACCGCAATTTACGTGTTCAACGCTGTGCAGGTGTAGCCCCAAATATTCCATCGTCAAACGAATGCTATCGACAAAGCAATCTGGCGCATGTGAACCACTAGAGGTGGATAAAATAGAGAATGCTTTACCTCGCCATGTTCTTAAGATTGGGCGTAATGTTTCATCATCCATGAACTCAGTGACACGCTCAAAGAAACATTTTAATGCTGCGGTCATACTGTACCAGTAAACCGGTGAAGCAATCACAATGTGGTCAAAGGCAATGAGCTTTGTTAATAGTTGGCGAAAATCATCATCGCAATGAGAATGGGTATAGCTATATCTGCCAATAGCGAATTGATCTAGATAGACTAACTCCGCGTTCAATCGTTGTGCGATTTGGTTTGCGGCCATGGCGGTATTTCCATTCTCTCGGGCGCTTGAGAAAAGTACGACTGTTTTCATGTTGACTCCTTTGTGTAAAATCGACGTACACTGTAAAACCTTAACTTAAGTTTAGGTCAATCGAAAATGTGTGTTTCTGCGTCTATTTTTAAACAAAACAACGCATACGCCGGCACAAAAGCACTCAACCCTCTTGAGGTTTGGATAAACTCACAAGCGGCGGTGTATCAATAGGAAAAACGTTTACCATGTCAGATAAACCCATCCTTGAAGCCAATTTAAGCGTTGGCCAAATCGCAAAACGTGCCGCCGTTGCGGTATCCGCTTTGCACTTTTATGAACAAAAAGGCCTCATTCGCAGTTGGCGGAATTCAGGCAATCAACGCCGCTATAAACCCGATGTGTTAAGGCGTATTGCCGTCATAAAAGCCGCACAAAAAATGGGCATTACACTGGAAGAGATTAAAATCACGCTTTCAACATTACCGGAAAACCGTACGCCGACAAAAAAAGACTGGGCACTCATGTCGACGAAGTGGCAAGCGCAACTCGATGAACGGATTGCTTACATGCAACGTGTACGTGATTTGGTTGATGGTTGCATTGGCTGTGGTTGCTTATCGATGACCAGTTGCCCGATGTACAATCCAGATGACATTATGGCAACCGCTGGTGATGGGGCGATATATTTAGAAGCTCCGGACAAAGCCTTAGCCACAAAACTTTGCTATGATAGCGAAAACAAAATAGGAACAAACAACAAATGAAGAAAGCCACGCTCTGTTTGGCGCTTGCCGCGGTACTCGGCCTTGCCGGTTGCCAATCCACTTCAACCGATTCTGCCATGTCTACTTCTGCCTCTTCGGTTACTCAAGATCAGGCTTTTAGCCAGTTCTCAGCGCAATTCATTGAAGATCTTTGGAAACAACACCCTGAAGCTTCCTCATGGGCAGGTTACGGCAAATATGACGACATCATTACCGTTCCAGATGACGCATCACGCGCGAGCAATCGAGCATTTGTTGACGCACAATTGGCCAAATTACGTACCTTCAATTTAGATACATTAAGCAACGCGAACAAAATCGACTATCACTTAATAGAAAACAGCTTGCTTGAGAGCATTTGGGAAGACGAAAAATTTAAATCTTATGAGTGGGACCCTTCGTCATATAACGTAGCATATGGGTTCGCAAATATTCTAAATAGTCGATTCAAATCACTCGATGAAAAATTCAATTTAGTACTCGCAAGACTCCAATATGTTCCAGCGTATTACGCAGCGGCAAAAGCGAACATAAAAAAACCCACTCTTGAATTCACTCAACTGGCCATCGCTCAAAATCAAGGCGCATTTAGCGTTCTAACGGATGAATTGTTGTCTCAACTTGCGGAAACAAAACTCAGCGCAGACGACAAAATGCTATTTAAAACGCGATTTGTAGAGGCAAAGGCCGCCATCAATGATTACATTGATTTTCTGACAAAACTCGAAAGTAACCTTGCCAAAAACGGAGATGCACGCTCCTTCCGTATTGGTGAAGCGCTGTATGAAGAGAAGTTCGCGTTTGATATCCAATCTGGATACACTGCGAAACAGATGTATGAGAAGGCGCTTGCAGACAAAGCGCGAGTAACAGCGGAAATGATCAAAATTACCGATACTCTTTGGTCGAAATATTTCCCGAACACAACTCGCCCAGCAAATGACACTCAAGCTATTTCAAGTTTGATCAAACATTTGTCGGTGCAACACGTAAATCGTAATGATTTTGTTGACGAAATTAAAAAGCAAATTCCAACGCTCGAGAAATTCGTTATCGACAAAGATCTCATCAATCTAGATCCAGAAAAACCGCTTGTGGTGCGTGAGACACCGGAATACATGCGTGGTTTTGCAGGCGCTTCAATTAGTCCTCCAGGCCCATACGACAAAAAAGAAAACACGTATTACAACGTTTCTCCTCTAGATGGTATGAGCGACGAACAAGCTGAATCTTACCTACGCGAATATAACCACTGGATTTTACAGATCCTGAATATTCACGAAGCGGTTCCTGGCCATTACACGCAATTAGTCTATTCAAACGAATCTCCTTCGCTTATCAAAAGCTTGTTCAGTAACGGTGCAATGGTTGAAGGTTGGGCTGTGTACACTGAACGTATGATGCTCGAAGAAGGCTATGGTGATTTTGAGCCCGAAATGTGGCTTATGTATTACAAGTGGAACCTACGCGTTATCTGTAACACGATTCTCGATTACAGCATTCATGTAAATGGAATGACCAAAGAGCAAGGCTTAGACCTACTAATGAATGGCGCATTCCAAGAACAAGCTGAAGCGGAAGGCAAATGGCGCCGTGCCACACTTAGCCAAGTTCAGTTGACGAGCTACTACAGTGGTTACCGTGAAATTTATGATTTCCGTGAATCACAAAAACAAAAGCTCGGCACTGAATTTAACCTAAAGAATTTCCATGAGGAATTCTTAAGCTTTGGCAGTGCCCCAGTTAAATACATCAAACAATTGATGCATTAATCTATTTGTGTGCAAATAACATTGTATTTGCACACTTTCTTTCCCGCCGCTGAGATAGCCTGCTGAATGTGTGTAATAACTAACTTGATGTTAGCTATGAAGAAACGCCAAACCCGATGATGCTTAATGGCAATGACGACACAATCTTTCTCTTTGCAACTTAGGTTAACTAACTAATAAAGTTAATTTTTATGATTTACAAGTGACCTATTGCCATTCAGTGAATTGCGACTAGGCTAACTATTATAGCCTTCTTTAATCTGCGATATTGAATGTCTGAACTTAGGAAACTCGTCTTGTTTGGTTTTCTCGTGATTTTATTCGCGAGCACGGCCACGTTCATTTCGCAAAAATACTACAACTCCGTCGACAGAGATTGGCAAGAGTTTTCTGAAAAGACGGTTAAAGCCTATGTACTCCATGCCACCCTTATTGAAGAGCTTGGTTATGGTGGATTCATACATCATTTTAAAAATTTAGTGCTCAGGCACGACATTGACTACTATGCTCCAAAAGCACAAACAGCCATCGAAAATGCGCTAGCGATAATCAACGAAATGCGTGAGTTAGGTGAATACGACGAGAAAAATACGCAATCGTTAACCGAAACACTAGACCACTATTTGCATAACTTACAAACAGCACAAGCGCTGATTAGTCAAGGAAAACCAATTTCAGATGTTGATAAATTGGTTAAAGTGGACGATACAGCCGCGTCTGCCGCCCTCAATAAATTTAATGAACAGATGAATCAAAAGTTGGCGCTTAAAAAAGAACTCCTTCAAAAGGACTTCAGACGCGCTTTTTACATCCACATTGGCAGCATCTTGCTATTTATCATTACACTCATTGTGTTCATCTACAAAGTGGTGCTCAGCTACCTTGCGCAAAGTCGTTTAGCGAAAGAGGCATTGGCGGCATCGAGAGCAAAGTCCGATTTTTTAGCCAATATGAGCCATGAGATCCGAACACCAATCAACGCCATATTAGGGACATTGCAAATTTTGGATCGCGATTTCCCAGACTCTGACCATAATCCACTCATTAAAAGTACGATATATTCCACCAAGTCTCTCGTGACCATTCTCAATGACATTCTCGACATCACCAAATTCGCCGACAAACAACTCATCATTGAACACGTACCATTTTCGTTACGTCGGATCACTGAATCCATCGAATCAGACTATTTACCAATCGCCATTGAAAAATCAATTCAATTTGAAGTGAATGTTGATCCCGCGCTATTCGACAATCGCTTAGGTGACCCCGTACGAGTCAGGCAAGTGCTTCTAAACTTAGTGTCTAACGCAATTAAATTTACTGAATTTGGCTCTATTGCACTCAACGTATATCGAAAAAGCGAGAATCCAGATGTTGATGTTGTTTTTGAAATAAAAGACACAGGCATTGGCATGAATACAGAGACGCAAACGCGACTGTTCAAACGATTTATACAAGCGGATAGCTCCACAACTCGCCGATATGGAGGATCTGGTCTTGGTTTAGCAATATCCAAATCGCTCGTTGATCTGATGAACGGTACGATACTCGTTCAAAGCAGACCGAATTATGGCACTACAATGACCGTGACCATCCCATTGATCCCGTCTGAGGAAAATCTCAACACGCCCTTACAAAGTGTTTCTCAATACCAACTCGATTTGACTAATCGCATAATTCTAATCGCCGAAGACAACCCGTTAAATGCACTTATTTATCGTTCAATGCTGTCTCCGACTAAAGCGACTATTCAAGTCGCGGAGAATGGTCAGGAAGCCGTCGCGTTATTTGAATCTTTAGACCCAGACATTATCCTAATGGATATCCAAATGCCTGTCATGGATGGCATTGAAGCTTGTAGACGTATCCGAGAAAAAAACGCCTCCATACCAATTATTGCGGTAACGGCCAACGTCATGATGGAAGATATTGAGACATACGAAAAAGAAGGGTTTAATGAACATGTCGCAAAACCGCTTGAATTGGCAATTTTATTAAATACCATTGAACGCTTTCTCACTGGAGGACCTAAACACTCCATCGATAAGCGTCATTCCCTATAAATACCTGCAGCTTCTAGTGCAAACGTCAATATTGTCTCTTTTGAAGCATTATCTTTAACGAAAATATGCGGGGGGATACCTACCAAATCGTAACTTTGGCCTTGCTCATCTACAAACCGTTCATTTGGTAAAGCAAACATCCAACCATTGGGGAGTGTTCTTGGCAACATGTCTGAAAATGCGCCGGCAGTCGCTTCACCGATGCGTACCATTTCACCCGGTCGTTTCATTAAGGCCATGATAAACGTTTCCCCTGCACTCATCGTTTTGCGGTTAGTGAGAAGCACTATTTTGCCCAAAAAACGCGGACCTTTACTAGGTTTAATCCAAGAGGCATGGCTTTTTGACCATTGTGACTCAGCGCGGCTATCTACAATCGCCTGTTTTGAATACGCAAAATACGATGTAGCAGTGAGATGTCCGGCTAATGTTAGCCCCAAAGCATCCGAGCCACCGGTATTGTTGCGCAAATCTAAAATAAGCGTTTTTGTGTGTTTGATGTGCTCAAAAATGGCATTCAAACCATTTTCAAATAGCGTATCAGTGCGCGAGGTTCCTGGTGCGTCGTCGCCAAAATCTGCAAACGCGTTTATGGACAAGTAAGCTACTTCCTCATTCAATATCGCGTATCGAAGTTGATCATTCAGCACGGAATGCACTTCCGAACCGAGTATTTTAGCTAGACTATCGATAGAACGCGCCTGAGTCGAACCGATCGAATCTTCATGCCCAAAGTAATACGCATCAATCTCAGGGGCAACGAGTGCAACATGTGGGTCAGACAACGGGCGCAACAATTGAACCATTTTATCGAACATGGCTTGCTCGTTTCGGGTATCGTTTTGCCACAATCCCCAATCAATTTGCTTGTCTATCGCAAATGCATAATGCTCCTGAAATTGTTCCTTAAAAACCGAGAAGACATCAAGCTTGGAGTCACTATGGCAACGAGTTGGCAATTCGGATATGCGTTTAGCGGACATATAAGTCGACGTATCGGTTCGATGTAAACTGAGCTCGTTCTGCTCATTCCTCAATTCAAGTTGCATCGTCGACTGAATAAAGCCTGGAATACTGACTTCAAATTCACCAACATTGGGTGTAGCTGTTTCAAAAGTTAACGTTCCCGCACTCATTGCACTTTGAACACAAGTGCTTTTAGTGTGCTCGTAAAGTACAACTTGTGAACGGTCGATTTTTATATAGTAACCATACCCAACAGATTCCCATACACCACTAAAAGGATTACTTTGCGCCACAAGAGGGAAGTTGCAACCCATCAATGTGCAAGTAAAAAGAACAATGAGTAGATTTTTCATATTCGTCATGAACATAATTCTTTAAGTTAAACAATACGTCATGAATAACTCTACCATGTTAGTACAATGGAAACAGGCCTAATTAACAGCCCCTTAGCATGGTCTAAATATTCCTAACCAAAAAAGCGACCTTGTTATCTAAAAGCCATTTTGATATCTTGACTCATGAAGTAAGGACGACCTTACCACTCAAGCTCATAGGGGACGGCCCCAACCAGTTTATTTTGGAGGCCGACTTGTCTAGTTACATCTCTCTTTTTCTTGCATCACTCTTTGAAGTACTTTGGGTTTTCTTTCTAGATAAATCCGCTGGGTTTACACGTCTTTCACCCGTCGTCGTGGCACTTTCCTGTATGGCGCTCAGTTTGTTTTTTTTAGCACAAGCAACGAAAACCTTAAGCATGGCATTTGCCTATGCGATGTGGGTAGGCTTGGGCATTTTAGGAACCGCTCTTGTGCAACACTTTATTCAAGACCAACAACTTAAACCGTTTGGTTGGGTTTGTTTGCTCGTAATAACCATTGGCCTCATTGGATTACAGATGAGTCAATCCTCACCCACTCCCTTGGATTAATACAATGCGTAAACACACATTATTTCTGCTTTTAAACGTTTTTTGTCTGAGCGTAGGCAATGCTGAAACGACGAACGTCAACGAAAACCAGAGTCGACATGGCATTCATGGGATGTTGCTCTTTTCGGATGGCGAACAGCTTTATGCCTCACATTTACCGATGTTCCATAAACCACATGATGTTCAGATTATTATGGCTGTCAATGTCGAAGACCAAACGCTAAATTCACAGCTCGTCTCGCAACTTGCAAAGGGAGATTATTGGACTTTAGAACCTGAGCGGTTTGATCTTTCGAAACTTGGCACGAACCAACCTGATGCTATCCACTCTTTTACCGCAGACATCTATGCAAACCACTTCGAACGTGGGGGTACAAAAGAATATGAAGGAAAACAACTCATTGTTACCAAAACAGTTTTCCTCCAAACATTATCTGAACAACCCGCAAAAAACGCTACTTTCTTTCTAGTTAATGAAAAAGAGCGATCAACGTTATACTACTTTCATGCTATAAAAGGTCGACCAGACTTTGACGCGTTAGTCGAGATACAACACGCTGCGTTTGGAAAGCGAACGATCCCAACCGAGTTTGACATTCCAAAGCGACAGGATTTCGCAACGCTTCAAGAAATTGCAAACGCGTTGGCGATTCCAAAAGACGCGATGCGGCTTGTTTATTTTGAAACTGGCGATTTGAAATAAGCATCACAAACATAGGCTCGCTTCGAGTTTAGCTTGCCAGTATTTCGGAATTCCGCTTAAATAGAGGCTCTTCTCTGAAGGACATTACATGATGAGAGCCTTTTTATTCATTGTATTATCCGCCCTATTCAATTCGGCTCAAGCCGATACATTGAAACCATTTACATCAGATGGTTGCAGTATTTTTCCTGATGGTACGCCTGCGCACAAACAGCTTTGGCTTGCTTGCTGTACCGCGCATGATTTCGCATATTGGCAAGGTGGTACGTTTGATGAGCGTCTAAAAGCAGACGAAGCATTAGAGTCTTGTGTGGCACATGTCGGCGAGCCAGAAATAGCAACTCTTATGCTGGCTGGCGTGCGCGTCGGCGGCAGCCCTTATCTCCCGACTTCATTTCGATGGGGTTATGGTTGGACTTACCCCCGTTTATACAAAGCACTCTCTGAAGAAGAAAAATCACAAATCGAGTTGTTACAGCAAACACCACACCTAAACGTGAATAATGGTGAAGAATAACGTTGTCATCTTTGCCAATTAAAGCACTCACGATGAATGAAAGAGCGATCGCACAAGCCGTGTTAAAGAACAAAAGTTCGAACATCAAAAGCCTCTTTTGAGTCCGAAAAAAAGCCCACGATTGTGGGCTTTGATGTGTTTCATCATAATGAAACTACGCTAGTTTAAGGCTTAAGCCTAAGAGAAAAATCCTCGATTTAGCACCTGACCCTCTTTCATAACTCGCTGACCTAAGCACCAAACATCGCTTAATTCAAACGTCGCCATGTTCACTAAAATCAAGTCTGCATCACATCCTTTTGCGATGTGTCCTTTTGGCAATCCTAATATGTGAGCAGGATTCTGTGTCACGCTTC
This sequence comes from Pseudoalteromonas xiamenensis, assembly GCF_030994125.1. Lineage (NCBI taxonomy): Bacteria > Pseudomonadati > Pseudomonadota > Gammaproteobacteria > Alteromonadales > Pseudoalteromonadaceae > Pseudoalteromonas > Pseudoalteromonas xiamenensis. The sequence goes on from NZ_CP099918.1 coordinate 116,223, forward strand.
GAATTGCGATTTCAACGGGCACATTAAATTCGACGATAGCTTGTCGCAACGATTGAAATAACGCCTGCTCGTCACCCACCTCAAAACCGACCAACTGATTACGATTATCGTAAATGGGTAAACTCGCATGGCCGTCCGAACTCATGGTTAGCTTATCCACCGGTACGCCTTTTTCAAGGCAATACGCCAAAGCTTCTGCCGCGGCGAGTTCACCATGGGCTAAATCGTAGTCCGTCGTGCTTGCCGTAAAGTCAATGGTTCCACCGAGCTTCGTAAATTCAATCCCTGCAAGCAGGAGGTCTGAATTACGATTAATGTGCGTAGGGTAAAATTGGTCAAGCGGAAGCTCACTCGTTTTCGCCACCTCATGCAATAATGACAGGTGGCCTACACCCGAACCTACATGCACACTTACCGTTCCTCGTTTGTTAGAAAGTAAACCCGCAGTGCGCGCCTCGGCGGCAACTTTAGTTAGTTCATTAATGGTCGGTTGACGACCTCGGTGGTCAGCGATAGCGACTTCTCCAACGCCTATGCACTCTTCAATAAACATCATGTCGTGGCTTATAGATTGGCTTAGCGTTTTTATTGGCACGTGATATGAACCGGTGTGCACGAATGCGTTGAGACCCTCTTGTTTTAGGCCTTTCGCTTTAGCCACTAAATCCGCATGTGTACGACTAATGTCGTCGGTCCCTAATGCACCAACAACGGTAGTGATCCCTGCAGAAAACGCATCTGCTACGTTCATTTCAGGTGTACGAGAAGCAAATCCTGCCTCACCACCTCCACCACTTATGTGCACTAAAGAATCGACCAGCCCTGGGAATAAATAATTACCTTGCGCGTTGACTATTTCGCACTCAACATTAGTTTCAAGCGCGATTGAGTCTTCAATCGCAATCACTTTTCCACCCGCAAGCAACACATCTTTTACTCCAAGTGGAGCTGGCGCAAATACCGTTGCACCTTGAATAATTGTAAGCATAATTCTCTATTGATATTGTATAAACTGAGCAAAAACCATAAACGCAATTGACGCAATAAATAGCATCAGCATTAAGCGCCAAATAACCTTGAACCAATCGCCCCACGCAAGATTGGTGACACCAAGACAACCAATCAAGCTTGCCGATGTGGGGATGATGATATTGGTGAGTCCATCACCTAATTGAAATGCTAAGACCGCCGTTTGTCTAGAAACACCAATCAAGTCAGAAAGTGGTGACATAAGCGGCATTGTAATTGCTGCTTGACCCGAGCCCGAGGAAACAAAAAAGTTAAATGCCGATTGGAAAACGTACATGGCGACGGCGGCTACATAGTCAGGGACTAATGTAATTAACGACGCGCAATCGTACAAAAAGGTATTTAGCATAGAAGGTGAATGGAGATCTGTGCCACCAAGCAATATGACTAACCCTTTGGCTAACCCAACTAAGAGCGCTGCGGGAAGTAATTCCGCGCTACCTTGCTTAAATGCATCGACCGAGTGTTGAACAGTCAATCGCCCACCCAATTTTGCCACAAACGCCACCATCAGACCGAGAACGAAGAATTGGGTCGCAATCTCGGGAATATAATAGCCCTTGACCGTTACACCATATACAACCCAGGCAAGACACAGAGCAAATACGCTTAATATCACCGTATCCAACCTTTGCATTTGAGCGGTCGATGCCGTAGTTGATATATCGCGATGAACTTGTCTAATTCGCTTGGCGTAACGCAAAGTAAACCACAACGCTATCGTATTGAGCACAACGAACGAAACGACTCTCAGCCACGCGCCTGAAAAGAGTGGGAGGTCGGCAATACCTTGCGCAATCGCGATACTAAATGGGTTAATGGGTGAAGTCGCAAACCCAACTTGAGTGGCAACATAGGTAACCAACACCGTCACTGCGGCGTCGTAACCTAACTGTCTGAGAATAGGAAAAAGCACGATACAAAATGCAATGGCTTCTTCACCCATGCCAAAAATCGCGCCTCCTAGGCTAAAAACCAGAAATAGCGCCGGCAGAAATACCCAATCTAACGTTTTGGTCTTATCAATAAGCGCCATCATGCCATTTTCGATAGCGTTGGTCTTCATCACGACACCGAACGCACCACCTGTGATGAGAATAAACGCAACCACGCCAATAGCTGCACCATAACGGTCACCACTGACTAACCCTTCAAATAGAATGTTGAATAAGCCGCGTCCCGACTCTGTGACGAACAAACCGACTGGACTTGGGTTTTCAGCACGGACGAAATCAGAAAGCTGTATTAAACTTCCTTCCGCGTTTGGCGAACTAAATGACCCAGGAATAACAAAATAGGAGGCAATCGTTGTCAGTAGTGCCAAACCTAACAAGATTACGAACGCATCTGGCATTGAAATTGTTTTTTTCATTTTAGACTTTCTTCATTTATTCAGTGTAACGAGTATTTAATGTCACACATTATCATGTACTTATACTCACGAAGTTCAAGTTTCTCCTTGGTAAGCAATACATACCCTAAACGCCTAAAAAGGCCCTAGATTTAGTGTACTAAATGGTCGGGCCCTACTTTGGCAAGTTAAAAACGATAATTCAATCCCACCCGATAGGTCGCACCAAACGCATTATGGTTTATTGAGTCAAAACCTCTTGCCGTGCCATAAACTCTTGGGGGTGCTTTGTCGAACACGTTGTCAATTGCAACGTTAATGTGCAACTGCTCTGAAAGTGATGCCCCCACTCTAATGCCTACGGTTGTCCAGCTTGCTACCTTACGAGCGTCATGTTCATCCAATAAACCCAGACTTTGCAGTTCGTCCATTTCTCGCCCACGCAATCCCTCGATATCATCGTCATATCCATCAATGTAATTGGCAAATACGCTGACATAATAGTCGTTGACGTCATAATTCATCTCAACCCGCGCAATGTTTTCAGGGTATCTAAACGAACCCACCAATTCTTCCTCTGAATCAGAACCCGGCTTGTTACGTTGATAAGCCAAATAATGTGTCATGTCTAGACTGAGTTTGAGCGAGCTTTGGTCAAATCGCCAACGATGGTCGAATTTCAAATCGATCCCTTTGATATCTTGGCTTCCTGTATTTTCTAATTGAATGACATGGTCACGATAAAGCTGCAAACTTTGATTACGCGGGTTAAATTGCGTAACGTAACTTGCTAGTATTTCATTGAGTGCAGCGCCTTGTTGGTCAATTCGCAAACCTCGATTGTCCGTTACCGAACACACATCTTCGCCAAATGAAATGCCCATTTCTCCATCGGGCACAAGACCACAATGCCGCAATGTTGCATCCGAAATGGCTCTTCCAAGCACGGCTGTCATATTGGTATCAATGACATCTGAATAATCGAATTGCCAATAATCAACCGTGAGGGTCGTTTCAGTCGTCGGACTCCAAGCAAATCCAAGCGAAATAGATTCTGATTCCTCTGCATTTAATTGGCTGTTACCTAACTCCAGTGAATTAACCGTTACAAGCGTACCATCACCTTCACAGAACAAATCAGCTACCGCCTGATTGGCACCACAATCAAAGGTTGAGGTTGTCGTCCTCAGCTTTACACCCGCTTGTGTAAGTGACGGTGCACGAAAGGAAGTTGCCCAACCCGCTCGGAATAACATCGTTTCATCTAAGCGATAACTCGCTGAAATCTTTGGATTGAATGTCGACCCAAAATCGTCGTAATGGTCGAAACGACCAGCCACTTGCAACTCTAACGCGTTTGATACTGGGATAAAAAATTCTGAGTACGCGCCGAATTGTGTTCTTTGCGCATTCGCAATACTTGAACCAAATCCAAATACATCCACTAAATAACCGTTGTTTGCATCTGCTACAGCATCTGATGAAGGAATATCGGACAATTTTTCCTTACGCACTTCCAGACCAAATGCTGCGCGAACTTCAATATCATTTACCTCGAAGAGCTCACCACTGATATTAAAATCCGCACCAAACACTTCGCTTTTCCCACTGCGCGAAGGGGTCGCCGCCGCCAATGCAAGTACTGCGTCGTTTTGCGCATCGTTTACTGCAAATGGATTGTAAAATGGCAATAGATTCCCACCATTACACGATGCGACGCCATCAACTAAAGACGCTATCTCACCAGTTGAACACAGTTCACCTGATAGGGCAGCATGAAATTTATAGCGATTGTAAATACCCGCTACCGCTTCTTGCTCTGATTTTGATTGAGAGTAGGTTAAACCTGTTTCGTAGTTCCAATCCCCAAAATACCCTTCCAACGCAACGACGAGTCGTAGGTTCTGCGACTCCACTTCGACCGTTCGTGGTGCATCGAACCGAGCATCAAATGCAAATCCCCAGCTTTCTTGCCCTAGATAGGTTAAAAACGGGTCAATATACAGGGAAGACAACAGTGGATTTTCGCCATTTTCATCGTCAAAAATAAACAGCGCTTCTTCTGAGACAAAGGGGCCTTCAGAATCATCCAGTTGATTAATCGCTGCAGGGCTTGAATAGGCTGTTGACTTAGTTTTACTGTAGAAAAAGTCACTTTTAAGGCGATGCTCTCCAAACATTTGGTTGAACATAAATCCCGTTGAAACACTTTCAAATGGCGGGCTCAATACATCGTCTTCGTTTGGATAATATGCGCAGATATTTTCGCCATACTCCGTTGTTACCAATGCGCTTTTGCAACTTGGGGCTGCGAGTTCATTGCCATCTTTGCTACTGTAATAATAAATGTTTGGTGTATTACTAAGCTTAGGTAAATAAGAATAGCCGTTCACTAAACTTGGGTGACGAGTATACGTCCGGTCGGAGGCATTTAATTGATTACGCTTAAAATAATCCGCAAATACCGTCAAATTTCCACGCCCTAATTCAGTGCCATAAAGTGCATTAAGCTGAATTTTTCCGTCATCTGACTGAGCAAAACTATCACCATAGGAAATATCGAATTCTGCCCCATCATAGTCTTCTTTAAGTATGTAATTAATTACCCCTGCAACTGCATCAGCACCATAAATAGCAGACGCGCCTGTTGCCAAAATCTCGACACGTTCAATCGCAGATAGTGGAATCGCATTGACGTCGACAAAGTTCTGCGTTCCAGCAGCAAAAGAACTTGGTGCCACACGACGACCATTGATGAGCGTTAATGTCGCTGAAGGTCCCATTCCCCTCAAACTTGCTGCTGCTTGCCCCGCAGGTGTGGAAGTCGAGGTACTGCCGCTTTCAGAGGTTGAAAACGTACCACTGCCGCCTTTTACCTGCGATACGGTTTGGAGCAGTTCATAAACGGTATTTGCACCTGTCCGTTTAATCATCTCACTGTCCAAAATCGTTATTGGCTGCGTTCCCTCTAAATCCACCCCTTTAATTCGAGACCCGGTTATCTCAATTTTTTCTGGGACCACTGGCGAGTTGCCTGCATCTGAATTTGCTTGCGCATTCACACTAAATGCGAGCGCTATTGCGACGGATATCTTGTTATACATTGCTTCACCTAACCTGTTTATTTTGGTCGGTGGATGACTTGCGTATATTACAAAGCGCTTGACTCAAACACTCTAAATGACCGAAATATATTACCAACTTTATATTAATATCAAATTTCAGACACAATAAATCACACCTCGAAATGCAAAATACATTTAAAAGCGAATTGAATTTTGAAAATTAAAATAAAATCGACATACGTGTTTCGCATATGAAAATACGAAGTCACATCACCGATGATAATTATTATTTAGATAAAAGAGGTGGCTAATAAAAATAGACTAACCACGGCTATGCCGTGTATCTACTCATTAAACCATTCTGACAGGTAATGAGGTGTGTAGAAGTAATGCGTTAGGGAGTGTGCCTTTTTTAACATTTCTACATTCCAGATGGACTTTGACAATGCAAACTAAAGCATGTTAGTTTGCTCCTGATTGTATTCATTTTTGTTATAGCACAGTATTTTTTATACTGACAAGCGTTATTTTAAATTACCTAATTATGGAACATTTAAATGAATACAATTTCCCGTTGTTATATAACGATCTGTTTTTTTATTGTCTTTTACTCAAGTATTTCTCAAGCACAAGAGCTCATATTGATTGGTGGTGCGCTCAAAACTTGCTCAAGCTTCAGCCCTGACTATTGCCTCGAATCAACCGCTTTCCCAAATGACGCACGTTCAACAACCTTCTTTGAAATTAGCCAGCAATCACTCAACCGACTCGCTCTACGCTGGCCACAGGATAGCCGCAGCCAAGAACTCCTTTCCACATTGAAAGCACTAGAAATCGCTGACTCAACCAAGCGCTATCGCTATACCGACCTTGTTAAGCTTTTAAACACTGAGACACCTAACTTAAAAGCAGCTTTGTCTTCCGAAGAATGGTCGGTATTACTGGACACGTTAGAGGTCTCTCCTTTAGCCGCTAACGGACAACGACAACAAGAAATCGTGCGAGCAAAGCAAACCCGTATTGCTGGCAGTAAAGCAATTCTCGACTACGTATCAAACACCATACGTGCAACACCTACCAAGCAATATCTTGCGATTACCGCATCATCAAGGGATCCGTATGAAGCCTCTGATTTTTATGCCAATTTATTTGACGAATATGGTTTATCTGGCCAATGGCTTGCATTAACACCGGCACTAGCTATGGCCGTAAGCAACGGTAAATGTGATTCACTGCCAGAACTGCGCAAAGAAATGACCCAAAGTGAAACAAGAGAACGTGTTTACCCAGAGCGAATTCGGCAAGAGCAACTGTTGTGCACGGAAGGCATTAGTGCTTTGATTGCAAAAATAAAATCGGTGGACACCGTGATCTTTAACGGAGGCGATCAATCCCTAACAAAACAGGTAATGTATGACCCTTCTGGGCAGGCGTACCCTTGGTTAGACGCTCTGCAATCAAGACCCGTGATTATTGGAACAAGCGCTGGTACAGCAATACAATCTGGAGGGGTGAATCAATTTGGACGAGTTCCGATGATCACCAATGGTACAAGTCAAGCGGCTCTCGACTTCGGAGCGTTTGAGCAAGCGCCACCTGATACTGACTGTGCTGAGTACAATAAGTGTAAAGATGACAAAGCAAACCGAGTAACGTTCGATAGCGTTGGCGGTCTTGGCACTTTTCCCTACGGCATATTGGACACGCACTTCAGCGAACGTAGCCGCACATTTCGGCTTGCAACATTACTGAATAAAACCGGGCAAAAACTCGGTTTCGGCGTCGATGAAACAACCGCCTTGATCACAAAGAAAGGTTATGATGCTGTATCCTTCGATGTTCTGGGCGAACATGGTGTTGTGTTCCTTGAACAACTCACACCGAATCGCTTCCGATATCATTACCTACAACCCCAGGATAAAGCGATACTCAATAAACAAAGCAAGTTGAATGTTACCCTTGCGAAAGCTGTAGATGTTGAAAAAACAAACAATAAGTTTAGCAATGATATTAATGCAATTTTTTCAAAGAACGGATTCAAAAACGTAGTTCAAACTAGCTGTCGCAGTATGGAATCAAAACTTGTCTATCCATTATCACTAAAAGAAAACACGCAGCTTAGCATATTGAAAAAAACGGATAGTAAATGTATTCCGGTTGCTAATGGTGTTTACTCCATAAAAAATATGATTTTTTATTTAGATAGACAATCAAAACGTGAATTTTAAAGCAAATATTTTGAATAAAAAACCACCATCTTATTTTAAAAAAACATAAACGAATAAATATTGATCAAATTGATTTTTTGTGACAGATTTAAAAAACAAACATAACGAACAAACAACATGAACAAAAACCTAGAAATAAGAAAAGCCAACAAAAAACAGGTTTTGGTATTTACCTGTTGCTTTTCTATTTCTAACGTTAATGTCTCACCACTTTTCTACTGCTCTAACAATTACCATCTATCTGAATGGTTCGATGAGTAGCCACATTATTCAAATACCATCTAATTAACTGAGCACAAATTAATCTTGTGCCCTGCGTTAATACTCAAAAAAGTAAAACACGATAAATAGCTAAACAACATCAATGGGAGTTTCCATGAAAACAACTGTTTTCGCGGCATCGCTGTGCGCAATGCTTGCGTCTGTATCCACTCATGCCTGCTTAACCGCAGAAATTGAAAACAATGACCTTGAATCTACTGCTAACCAAGGCTTGTGCTCTGGCGTTTTAATTCAAGGTTCAATTAACTCACGCCAAGACGTAGACTGGTATACCTTTAACGCAATGAGTAATGGCAAAATTACTCTTTCACTTACTCATGCCCAGTCAGACGACTTTGATTGGAGTCTGTTCAAAACAACAGGAAGTGCAGTACTTTCTGGCGCAACGAGTGCCAACCCTGAAATAGGCAACTATCAAGGCGAGAGCGGTGAATACTTTGTCAAAGTAACTCGGTACACTGGCACAGGATGGTACGATTTAACGATCGATTATCCGCAAGACAGCACTACACCACCGGCTTTATGTGAATATGGCGCTCGGCCAACTAAACCGGGGGCATTAAAATCGTTTATCGTTGGTTCCGATAATGATGTGTGCCCGACGCTTAGCAGCGGCGCCGGCGTACTTCTAATGGGTGGTGGGACGGATGTGGATGAGTCCTTTTCAGACCGGGTCAAACCACACATCGATGGAGGTGATGTAGTCGTGCTTCGTACGTCAGGTACAGATGCTTATAACGACTATCTATCGCCTTTGACGGGTGCTGATTCAGTTGAAACGCTTATCGTTGATTCAATCAGTAAAGCCAATTCGGATTACGTTGATTGGGCAATTCGCTCTGCAGAATTCGTTTTTATCGCAGGTGGAGATCAATCTGATTACCTCAATCAATGGCAAGGCACAAAAGTACAAAGTGCGCTTTCACACGTTTATGATAAGCATGGGATCATCGGTGGAACTTCAGCAGGAAATGCAGTTCAAGGCCAATACATCTATGACCCTGATGGTTTGTTGGGAGCCATAAGCGAAGAAGTCGTCACCGATTTTTGCCACGAAACAATTCATATTTCCAGCAACTTTTTGGCAACGCCAATCCTGCAAGGCGTAATCACCGACACCCATTTTAGCGAACGCGATAGAATGGGCCGAATGGCATCATTCTTTGCACACATTAGTTCTCAAAAGTACGCTCTCGGAGTTTCTGAACACACCGCTATGTTCGTAAAAGAAAATGGAGAGTCTGTTATTGATGGCACTGGCAACGTTTATGTACTTGCTAAAGATATGCAAACCCAGTTTCAACAAACAGCCTGTGGAAAACCTCTAATCATCCAGGATTTACTTAACTACCGATTACAATCTGGCGATCAATTCAACCTTTCAACGGGTGAAACAAATGTTTTACCTAGTCGATTAAGTATTGATGGCAACAGCACACTATTTTATAACCCAACCAATCCTTATTAGACTCTATTCGCGACCTAACGTTAACGAGCGAGCCTAGGCTCGCTTTTATCTTAATCGACTTAACCGCGCTTTACGCTCTGCTTCTTCCTTAATTCGAGCTCTTTCTTCAAACACCATCTCTGCCATCGCCATCAGCAGTTCCCCCTCCAATGATTTGTTTGCCGCGATTTGCGATTCGAGCGCTTCAATTTCATCTTGTGGTTCGTTTTGCAGATAAGCGTTTACCGAATGTCCATTCTTATGGGCAGCAATCTCGGGCTTGTCGGGTTCTGAAGCAATATGGACTTTTAAGGCTCTACTAGATTTAGACTGTTTCAACTTGGTTAATTCTTCAAGTTGACGATTGAGTTGTTCACGAACAGCAATCAACGTTTGCTCAAGCTTTTCATAGGCCCGTTTGAAAGAGCGATTTTGCTTCTTGTAGCTATTGGCTTCTTCATCTAAAACAGACAGAGGTGATTCACCTTTTTCTTTATTCGAATTGGGCCGTAGGTGCACTGTTGCTGATTGAACAGCTTCAACATCAGCTTCATTGGTGTGAGCGTTTAGAGAAGGCTCGTGACTCGCGAGTGTTCGATACGTGCTCGTTATTGTGACGACGTGTTTGACAGGGTCGATACTCATATTCAGCTCCTTGAATGTACCGATAAGCGTGTTATCTATATCGGCACACGCTCAACTTGCTTGAGGGTTTTATGTTGAGTCTTCTTCCCCCTGTTCATCCCTCACATTGACCTGCTTCATAACAGGTTGGTTTCCTTGGGCAACTACTTCCACGCGTGCATATCACTCGCACATCACTTTCAAGTCCTTTTTCAATCCAGTTGATGTTTAAAATTTTAGCGACGCGTTCCAATTGTTTTGCTAGTGCGTATGGTACTTGGCTGCTACCACCGTGTTGAATACAGAGCTGCTGTAACTCACCGACAACACTATCAGCATCCAACCCTTGTGCCGCAATCGCAGGATTTAAATCAATGCCCGCACATAAGATATGAGGTTGTTCGGCTAAATCGGTAATACTCACCGATTCACAGCAATAAAGGCGAGGTTTGTTGTTCACGTTCAGTATGGAAAGTTGTGAGGTAGCGGCTTGATTCGTCGAGGCAAACTTCCTAAATACGGCCCAATGCTGACATGGGTCAGGCACTTCGCGCATGTTGCCCCATGGCAACGGAATACCATTACCCCGGTACACCGCTTTAAGTTTTCCTGGCTGATACGCATCAAAGTAATGCCAATGCGGGTAAGGCGACACCACGGTCATTCGGCGCATCGCTACCGACGCTGAAATCCCCAACTTTTCATGTACACCGATATCATAGCCATGCCGCTCTAATACCTGCCGATAGGGGACTTTGGGACACAGTAATGCGCCTGCAAAAAAGCTCGATTCGAAGTCTCGCCACGCGTTTAGAATATCTTGCGCATTTGGTTCATGGTGATCTTCTTGGTCGGTTTCTATCCCAAGACCCCCTGTGGTCAATACGCACTGAACACCATCACTGTGGTGCAGTACGCCATGCCCAATATGTACAGCAATATCGTACTTTAGCCTTGCTGGAAACGCTTTCAATTTCTCGTTGATAAAGACTTGGTTTGGCGGAACAAAATAAGACGTTACAACACTACCAGGTTTTATGACTATGCCGTCCAACCTTACCTCGTCGTTTGAAAACCATCGATATTGATAGCCCTGTTGCTTCAAAAGCACAAGCAACGACTCGGGTAGCAAATAAAGATCTTTTCCTCCAATTTCTTCGGCTGCACGCTCCAAATCGGGGAAATGATTTTGATGATGCTCTTGATGGGCACGAATGAGAAGGTGTGCAAATTGGCGGCCGCTTATTCCTGCTTGCGAAAGCATCTCAGGAATAGCAATTTGCAAAATATCTTTTGAAAAAAGAAAGTTTGGCTCAAGTGCCATGCCACTAATCCCACCCGAATTCCCTTTCGTTGGGATGATTTCTGTCGGTTCAGGCTCGTTATCTAAAAACCATTCGACGGGCTTTTGAAAAACGGTTGATAGATTTTCGAGCATATTCATACTTGGCGTACGTTTACCCTGCTCAATCATTGACAGGTAAGATACTGAAGGTGCACTAGATGGGTCGATGCGAATGCATCGAGCCGACAGATCTTCCAGTGTTAAGTGATTACGCTTCCGTAAGTTACGAACCTTTGTGCCGAGAAAATGCGACTTTCGGATCAAACTGGGTTCTTTTTTCATTGCACACCCTGTGTGAAATTTCACCATTTTGTAAAATTTACAATGTGAAATTCTTTTTGTGAAATTTTCTGCCTGAATATTCTACATTCATCTTAACAACAAAATTCATGTAGCTAAGGTGAGCAAAATGACAACACATACCCAGTTAAAATCGGACTTACACCACTTACTGTCAACCAATGATCAACTGACTCTCGCGAAACAATATTTGGACGATCACTGTCCATTAGAATTTGGTTCTCATCAACATGTTGCGCACTACGTGGTTTACTACCGCCATCTTTTAGCATTCTTTACAGACGGAACACATTGCGGACTGGAAAATAGCGCGCAATTTGTCGCCCTTTGTGGACATAAAGAGCAACCGGATACGTTACTACTAAAAAAACAAGATGGATTGCATGTTGAATTAACCATAAACCGTAAGGGTCGACTTGGCGAACAAGACCTTGCCCACCTTGACGATGTGCAAGTTGAAACACCACTTGCTGCGATGCAAAATTCGGAACGCCAGCGCATTTGGCTAAGCTTTGTGAATGGCGCTCAAACACTCAATTCAGCCTACACTGGTTGCAAATGCTTTACTGCAAAAGACGGTTCAGACTATGTACTTTAATTCTCCGTGAGCTAGGTAAACACGCGCCTAGCTCTTTTTTGAATGATTTATTCCAAACAGACCAAAATAGTAGTTAATTTTTAACCGTCAAAGCACTACACTGTACCAAGTGTTAGTCCAAATTAATTGATACATGCCGAACACAAAATTAACCATACAACTTCGCCTTGAACCTGGATGCATGGGCCCCGATGGTAAGTTGCACATTGAAGCATTTTGCGCACAACAAAACCAATCTCCTTGGAATACGCCTTTCGCGACATTACTTGTGGTTCCTCGTTTTGACAAATCGTTACCGGAGTGGGAGTATCTTCACAAAGAAAAGCGCTTAACGGAAAAGCAAATTGAGGCTGTTTTGTCTTCATTTAAAGTAAATCAGCAGACCTTGGAAGAAGAGATTGAGCACATGATTGCTGATGCCGTTGGCGATTATATGGAAGGTAAGTTTTAAAATTATGAATCAAAACTCGTAACGTCTAAATTACAATCACTCAAAAAGCTTGGCAAAAATTCATTCTATTTTGCACGAACCTGAGTTTCTGAGCCGTGTTTCTAATTTCGTCTGCTACACTGAAATAACCTCATAAACCATTTGCTTGCTCATGCATAAATTTTTGGTTGCTCCTCTCATTTACCTATTCTCCGCTTGTGCATACGCAACCGATATGACGGCAGTGACGGAGCATTTGCCTCCCTACCAAATAGTAAAAAATGGCGAAGTAATTGGCGGCAGTTCATATGAATTTATGGAATCCGTGTTCAGAGAAGCTAATATACTTCACCACACCTTAGCGTTGCCTTGGGCTCGCGCTTACAAAATGGCGAATGAAAACAAAAACACGGTTATTTATTCGTTATTTAGAACGAGCAAACGGGAAAGCAACTTTCATTGGATTGGTCCTCTCGGGGCTATCCCATTTTATGTTTATACCTCAAGCGACGGGTCGATTGTCGACTTGGTAAACAATAATCTTGATGATTACCTAGCCGTTGCGGTACGAGACAGCGCCGAGGCCGACCTGTTGAAGCAAAAGGGGTTTCAGGAGTCTCGAAATCTGATTATTGTGAAGGATTATCTCGCTGTTTGGACCATGCTCAAGTTAAAAAGAGCTGATTTCACCATTGCACATAAGCCCTATCAGGGAATTATTGAAGAAGCACATCTAAAAGAAGAAGATTTCAAAACACTTGAAACCATTTCTTTGTCCATGCCGTTGTACGTGGCGGCGAGTTTGAGTACAGACCTTGAACTCGTTCAACGTTTGAGAAAAGCATACCAAGTCAAACGACCACTGCTAGGTGACATGCCCCCTGTGTTATAGCAAAGTTTACAGACTGATTTCCCTGTCGAAAGCCGCGATTTAAGTCTCGACTTCACGTATTCCAACACATCTTTAATGCCCTTTAGTGTGCCATTCACATTTATGTGACCAAACTCGCATCACAACGTTATTATTTTGTGAATATTATTTGACAGACTGGTTAAATAAAGTACAGTTTATTTCGAGGTCACACCTCGCACCTCATACCAGTTATGACAACAATATAGGAACACAAGATGAAGAGATTGAGCCAATGTACGGCATTGCTGATTGGGCTATTTAGCACCACTGCACTTTGCAATACGGGACTGGCGTTTGTTCACGGTACGGGCAAACAAACTGATGCACTTAATGACTATTGGACAAAAGAATTTGTCAACTCAGTACGTTCTGGACTGCCCAATAGCGCACTTTATACGGTGGTAAACTGTGATTTTGAACAATACATGTGGGATGACGGCGCGGCTGGCTGTTTAGCACAGCAATTGACCCAGTTCATAAACCAAAACGCTATCACAAATTTAAAAATTATCACGCATTCCAACGGGGGCAATGTCGTCAGATGGATTCTCTCTAATCCAACCTCTGACGCTCGTTATCCGTCAATCATCAATAAAACGACACACATTATTGCACTAGCCCCATCAAGTGGTGGCACGCCACTTGCGGATGCCGTTATTGCAGGAAACTCATTTGAACAAACATTAGGTTGGATCTTAGGTTTTGGTAACAACGCCGTAAAACAACAACAAGTTGCTGACATGGCCTATTACAACGCGAATTGGCTGTATGGTACTGCAGGTCGTCCATCCCTCGGAAAAACATTTGAATCAGTTGTAGGCTCAGATGTGGATTCCGCAATTTGGGATGGCGATAGCTACTGCGCTGGCTACCAAAACCAAGTCGCGCTCGAATTTACCCAAAACTGGTTGGACAGCTGTTCTGATGGCTTTCTCAATTGCTCATCGCAGTCCGCCGCAGGCAGCGTTTGGTTCAAAGATAAACAAAAAACCAAGGGCAGTGAACCGCTAAGCCATCAACAAAGCCGCCGCGCTTGCTTCAATTTAGACAGCCTTGTCCGTGACCGCATTTAAGGAATAACTATGAAAATCAAGAAACTGCTCCAAGCTTTACCTGTGTTCGGCGCGCTTACAAGTATCGGAGTACTTGCGAACAACGGCTATGTTAATTTCCCTTATCCTACGGTAATTTCTGCAAATCCTTCGACTCATACCCAAACGCTTTCAAGCACAGAATACTGGGAAGTTGTTCGAGGAGATGAATTAAAAAAAGGCGTGCCCATCTCGTTTACAAGCAACAAAAGTGTTGTTTTATTGTCTCCTCAACATTCCCGCGATATGAGCCGACTCAAACGAGCTCCAGCAGTCGAAGAAAATGCAATTGAACTTCGTACGCTGCAAGGAAAAGCCACTCTATCAGCGACCTACAATCGCGATGAAATGAGTGGCTATGGGTTTGCCCCCGGAAGTGCTGCAGTACAAGCGAACAAACTTGCGGGCCAAAACGCAACGCTTAGACTTAATCAAAAAATCAGTGATGATGATCTGTATCTACTCCATGTTAAAGAGAGTGATTCTCCCTATCAACTGAATGTTGAAAGCGATGTATTGGTTGGCGAGGAAGCGCAACTTGCTTTACGCGCAGACGTCACCGGTGTGAAGAACATTAAATCAAAGTTAACGATTCAAGTTAACGCACCAGATGGCCAATCGATAGCGCACCACTTTACCAACGATAAAGTGGCATTTGATACGCCACTCGAGCACATAGGTGCGCGGGCTGGGTTGTACAATGTAGTCGTCCACAGCCATACGACTGTCGACGGGGTTGATGTCAAACGCAGTATTCGTTTGCCGTTCGTGCATCAACTTGAAAGCGCGTCAATTGATGCATTCGCGTTAACTGAACAAACGTCAAAATACGTTGACGCGGAGGTTTCGGTAAATGTCTTACAAAAAGGTCGCTACGGTGTTGTCGCGACGTTGATGGGTTACCGTGATGACAAACAAATCGCGCTTGCAACGTCGGAAGCCGCACAGGACTTTTCAACATCCGATACGTTGCCGATACGATTTACATTGCCAAATGGTGCTAAGGGTCCTTATCAAGTAAACATTCTTGAATTGAAAGACCAAACGCGCTTACAACGTTTTGTTCAAAAGGATTTAGAAACTCGATAAGTAAACTTCGCAGAGGTCACGTTGTGGCCTCTTTTACACCTTAAAACTCATCTGTAATTCTATGTAATAACCACTTTAATCGAATCGCCCTAGTATTTAATTCGGTACCGACGGCAATCTCAAACCGTCTCTAAAAGGAAATTCATCACTATCGAGGTCGATTATGTGTACACGCGTATTTAACAATATCAATTTTCAATATTTAACTACTGCTAGAAACATGGATTGGATGTATGTATTGCCAACCAGCTTATTTGTCTTTGAAAAAGGCTTAAAGAAAATAGGCGTTTCTTCAACCAAACCGGAAGAGCGCGCCAAAGCACTTAAATGGCAATCAAGCTACAGCAGTGTTGTTGCTATGGTAGGCGACGATTGCAATGGTTGGGCATCCTCTGATGGCATGAACGAAATGGGCCTTGTTGTAAATGCGTTATACGACACCAATGCTTCTTATGACGGTGTAAGCTCAAGTGGCTCTGCAAAACAACTGAGCGTGCTACGTTGGGTTCAGTATGTGCTAGACAACTTTGTATTTGTTAAAGACGTCGTAAAATCGTTTAGTGCAGGCGACATACAACTCATTGGTGATAAAGTACCACACAGTCAAGATAAATCCGCAACGGTCCATTTATCTCTATCCGATGCCACAGGCAACTCGGCCATTCTCGAAGTCTACAAAGGCAAATTTCATATCCACGAAAGTGCTAATTATAAAGTCATGACGAATGAACCTAATTATGATGCGCAACTCAAACTTGACGACTATTGGCAATGGCAATGGAGCGAAGAAAACCCACATCCAAGCCACACCATTCCGGGCGGAGCCTTTTCAACAGACCGATTTGAACGTGCGAGCTTCTATATAAATCATGTAAATGCTCCTGAAAGCGACTCTGAATCGATAGCTCAAGCTCGCACTGTCGCGGCAAGTGCATCGGTGCCTATTGGCTATAATTTTACAGACACCAAAAGCCCGAATATTTCGAACACCTTGTGGACAACCGTGGCAACACATAGAAGTCTGAAATACTTCTTCCAGAATTCGCAAACGCCTAACATTGTGTGGGTTGATCTAGAACGTTTCCAGTTTTTAACACCATCTTCCAAAGTGGATTTAATCACCTTAAATGATCAATCAAACGCTGTCGAAAGCCCTCTGCAAGGTGAAATAAACAATGCGTTTCAAACGGTTTGCGATCCGTATAAAGCATAACTGAATTAAAATAGTCAAATTTAACGTAAACGGCACGATTATCCTATTTTCACATCAGATAACAAAAGGGCCAAAGCGCCCTTTTTCAACTTAGCACCAACAAATTTATAAAATCACGCTGACGCTCTGTTATTCATGCTAAGATAAGCCATTTTATTAACTCGCAATAACGACGCGGCCTTTATAATGTAAATCTTCAAGAGAAACACTTTACAGAGAGACCTTTTGAATCACCGACAACTTCGTCCTATTCGCCTTGAACTTACAGTTGGTTATAAGCACTGATTATTGACATACAAAGGATGTTAAATCTATATTTTCTAATATTATTTAACATTAAAAAATCCACCCGCTTCTTTATTTTCCTGACATGATTTAGAATAACGTAACTTATAGCCACCACTTTAAGATAGGCCATAATAAAATAAAGAATAGTATTTAAGGTGTTACTCGATTTTTTGGTGACCATCAAAGGTTCAATAGGTCTCACCTCTCCAGAAAGAAGTAGCCTAAACGAAAGAATAGTAAAAAATATCCGATACCTTTTCGTTTTATGAGGATAAAAAATGAAAATAGCTCAAGTTACATTGTTATTTATAATAGTAGGTACAAGTTTGTTTTTTTTCAAGCGAAAAAGTCTTTATTTGGAGAAAATCACGAAGAATTTTATATGGACTTTATGAATAATCCGGACAGCTACAATGGAACCTTTGAAACCTATGGAACAGTAACGTCCGATTATAAAGCTATTGCGTTGGTTGATTTAAGCGACTGCTTGAAAATTGGAAATGGCGTACGTAAATTTTGGACATATGGCGGTAGAGATAAGAAACTCAGTTTAACGCTGACTTCCGAGAAATATCGTTATGAGTTATTGTTAACTTGGTCTCCAGAAAAAAAGAGGGCTGTTTTTACTGGTGAACATAAAATAGTTCTTGATTCAAATGAAACTATATATGTAACTGCAGAACTAAAGTATGGTGGTAAGTGCCTTCATGATTTTATGTTGAAAAATGCTCAATAGTATTTTAGTCTGTTTGGGAAAAAAAGTGGTGTTAATTTTTTGCCTTAATAAAATAAAAGAATGAGTGTGACAGCCACTTTGAATTTATCAAAACATGCCTAACAAGCAGTCAAATGAACCCGTATCGCTTCGATTTTCAAACTTTGCCAGTGGGTTTTGGTTGAAAGAGTACGTTGAATAAACGCTCCTTTTATTCCAAAGCATTGCATTTTCATGAAATTAAAATTCATTATTTACATGATTTTCATTTTTCTTGATAATGACCGTGAAAGGGCCTACGCACTCTCTTATTTTTTCCTACTCATTAAATACTCAGTGCGGACAACAGGAATGATAATGACACCGCTGTCTTTTTACTTACTGCCATTGTAGCTGTATTTTGTGGTGCATTCGACAAGCACGAAGAACGGTAACTACGTTCGGATATTTTAATAAATAAGGACTCAAAAGATGCAAGGTAACATTTTACGTTGGGGTGTGATCGGTTGCGGTAGCGTAACGGAAGTAAAAAGCGTACCAGCCTATCAGCAAACGGACGGATTTGAAATCTATGCCGTTATGCGGAGGAACCACGAACTCGCTCTTGACTATGCAAAACGCCACAATGTATCTCATGTCCACAAATCAGCTGAAGCGCTTATTTCTGATCCAAATATTGATGCGGTTTACATCGCTACACCACCAGATACTCATTTAGAGTATGCGCTGGCTGTCGCGGATGTCGGGAAAATTTGTTGTATAGAAAAGCCGTTGTCCCCCAGTTTTAAAGAAAGCCAACAGATCTGTGATGCATTTGAAAAAAGAAATATTCCGCTTTTTGTTGCCTACTACCGCCGTTCCCTCCCATTATTTAACGCGATAAAAGAGGTCATCGACACAGGAAAAATAGGCAAGGTTAGACATGTTGCTTGGCACTATTGTAGACCTGCCTCTGAACTCGACAGGTCAAAAGAATATAATTGGCGCACAGATAAAAGTATCGCAACGGGCGGCTATTTTGACGACCTTGCGAGTCATGGTTTGGACATCTTCGCGTACTTGTTCGGCGACTATTCTGATGCAAAAGGGATAGGCTGTAATCAGCTCGGACTGTATTCTTCTTACGATTCGGTTTCTGCAACTTGGCAACATGAATCTGGCGTAACTGGCACAGGGGTTTGGAATTTTGGCAGTTACACTCGAGTCGACGAAGTTGTTGTGTATGGAAGCGCGGGTGAACTTCGATTTTCCATTTTTAGAGACCAAGATGCGAAGATCATTACACCAAATGGCGTCGTTGAACTACAATACCCATACCCAAAACACATCCAAAAGTTTCATGTAGAAAATATCCATTCCGCACTTTTAAACAACAATACGCATCCGTCGACTGGCCTAACGGCACTTCATACTTCATGGGTTATGGATAAAATCTTGAATAAGATTGCCTAATAGATGGATATGCGGCTGCGCTCAATTATCGTGTCGTGGCCAGTTCTCAATTTCACGCAAATTGAATTGACCACAACAGCCTAACCATAACAACAACTGAATACTGAATTTCAATTCAGAGACGGTCGTAATTACGCTGCATATTTTAGAGTAACATTGTCATGTTACACTCTATCAAGTACACCCCTTTGAAAACCTAAATTACCCATTAACCCCGTTGTTTAGACAATAACATCACGTGCAGATTGCCCTGTTTTTATTATCCCTAATTATCTCAAAAGTATAAAAAACTCTCGACAAGTTCCACAATGCACCGCAAAACAATCGTAGAAACCTTCTTTTCTGAACGCTCAATTCAAGTAACAGCAAATTTCCGTAAATTAATTGTTTACATTTACTCCCTAAAATTAAACAATTGTACCTGTTATTGGGTTGCACCCTTAACACTCTAAATTCAATAAGGAAATTTTAAATGAAAAAATCTACGCTTTTACTAGCTCTTTCAATGACTGCAGCTTCTTTCGGATCTCTAGCACAATCATCTTTGGGCACTAGTATCACTGAACAACCTCGTCCGGGTGTTCCTCAGGCTCGCTGGACTTACGTTGACATTACAGACAGTTTCTCTCAAAACCAAGTTGCTAAGTTTAGCTACAATATCTCTAACTATTCAGTAAACTTCAACTGGACAACAAACGAAGGCGCTACTGGTGGGTGTCACATTTACTACGATGTGAACAAAGATGCGTCAACTAATTTTGATGATCAAACAGCTAAACGTCGTTACAACAACACACGTGACATCTTATTAAACCTTAAGCAAGGTGACCGCTTGTTCATTCAATCAGGGTTTTCTACAAACTCTGCACCATGTGAAGTGACTCTGGATCACAAAATCGGCCTGTAATTAATTACACTGCAACCGATTTTGGGTAAGCCAGTACCGTTACTGGCTTATTTCTATCAGAACGCTCGCTAGTATCTAGATGCTTACGCACGCTCCTTTAATCAGCCAGCATGGGCTTTTGTAAAATCACCAGTATTACCATTCAAATACCGGTTCGCAATATCGACTAGTTATTCATCATTTCATTTGTACATACTGACTACTTGCGATTACTCGATTCATCTTGTTTTAAGCTAAACTGAGTATAATCCCGCTCTTTTTTCTCAGTTTGTTCATATGTCTTCGTTTCTTGCGTTTTTTAAAAACATTAATTGGATGCTCTGGTCTTTGATCCTTGGTATCGCGGCCGGTTTACTTTTCGGTGAGCGAATGGCGGCTTTGCAGCCTCTCGGCACTGGCTTTGTGAAATTGATGCAAATCACCATTTTCCCCTATATTGTGGTCAGTCTTATTGTTGGCCTTGGTAAATTTAGCCAAGCACAAGTGAAACAAGTTCTTGGCAAAGCTACTTTGGTGATGTTTCTTCTTTGGACTATTGGGCTTGCTGCAATATGGGCCTTTTCACTCACGTTACCAAAACATGATGCAGGCACGTTTTTCTCTCCCGCCTTAGTCGCACCAGCACCTCAAATCGACTTTATTGCTCAGTACATTCCCGCCAATCCTTTTGCATCGATGGCTGAAGGAAACGTACCCGCCCTTGTGATTTTCTGTATCGCGCTCGGTATGGCACTTATTCCAAATCAAAGTAAACATGTTCTACTTGATGTTCTTGATGTGGTAGGTCAAGGACTCAGTGTCATTTCAAAGAAGATCATCGCTCTTTTCCCTGTCGGTATCTTTGCAATGACAGCCAGTACGGCTGGGACCATTAGCCAGGCTGAACTCGCTAACTTACAAGTTTACTGGGTAATGGTTATCTGTCTTGGGGTCTATTTAATGTTGGTGTTACTACCCATGTTGGTTGCAGCAATTACCCCTGTAAAATATCGCGACTTTATTTTTGTTTTACGCAACGCTTGGATCACCGCATTTAGTACAGGTAATGTGTTTATCGTGTTGCCCGTTATCACGGAAGGCATTAAAAGTCATTTGCGTAGAATCAAGCAAAGTGACGAAACATCGGATCATATTGCAGAAGTGTTGGTTCCAATTGCTTACACCTTCCCGAGTCTTGGAAAACTAACCACGCTGTTGTTTGTTACCTTTGCTGCGTGGTTAACCGGCAATCCTATTGGGGTTGAGCAAATTCCAAATATTACTTTAAGTGCAATGCTGAGCTATTTTGCCAACGTCCATATTGCCATACCCTATCTGCTCGATGTACTTAAAATCCCAGCAGATAGCTACCAACTCTATCTTTCTATGTCCGTCCTCAGTGCAAAAGTCGTCTCTCCAACTACGGTGGTATACATCTTCGCCTTCGTCTTCATGACTATTTTTTACGTACGCAAACAATTACACCTTAAACGCATTCGCTCTTTTTATTATGTCAGTTTATTAGTTGCTCTTTTGCCTGCATGTATGTTTGCCAGTTTTACTGTAAACCAATGGTTGGCAAAAAATACACAGGCCGCAGACGAAGTTATTGCCAATATGGTGGTTGCCGATACTGTGCCGGCAGCGGTATTGAATCACGTACCAAAATCGTATCAATTTGGCGATATGGCGCTAACCAATGTGGATGTCATCCAAAAGCGGGGCCTTTTACGCGTAGGGTATTTAACCGATAATGTCCCCTTTTCATACTTTAATCAAAAAGGTGAGTTGGTTGGATTTGACATCGCATTGGCACATAAACTCGCCGCAGATTTAGGTGTAAAGGTTGAGTTTATTCCGTTCAAAAAACCAGATTTGACGGAATACTTGAACAAAGGCTATTTCGACGTAGCAATGTCTGGTTTGGAGATAAACGTCAAAGATCTAACCAGAGTACGTTTCTCAAATCAAGTAATGACCTTACAACTCGCCCTCGTTGCAAAAGACCATGAATTAAAGCGATTTGCAAAGCGAGAGGATGTACTTAATCACACAGAGTTAAAACTAGCACATGTAGAATATGGGGCATTACTCAGTAAAATTAAAAACAGCTACCCGCAAGTCAAGCCGGTGAGTATCCCCAACATCAAAGCCTACTTTGATCATCCTGAAAAGTATGATGCGCTCGTAGTGAGTGCTGAAGCCGGATTTGCTTGGAGTATGTTCTATCCAGAATTTGGCGTCATTGTGCCAAAAGGTGCTGAACGTCATTACCCTATCGGACTTGCTGTTGCACGATACAATCAGGATTTGCTGAGTTACATCAATGGGTGGCTGGAAATTCAAAAAACCAATGGTACGGTTTCAAACACTTACAATTACTGGATCCTTGGTCAAAATAGCCAGATCAGAGTAAAGCGTTGGTCATTAATTGACGAATGGCATGAGTAGTCCATATCAACATTTGGAACCAGTAATCATCTTGAGTCCGATAGTGCATCGC
Organism: Pseudoalteromonas xiamenensis; assembly: GCF_030994125.1. NCBI lineage: Bacteria > Pseudomonadati > Pseudomonadota > Gammaproteobacteria > Alteromonadales > Pseudoalteromonadaceae > Pseudoalteromonas > Pseudoalteromonas xiamenensis. Next base: position 139,072 of record NZ_CP099918.1, read on the forward strand.
ACTCAAGATGCCCTAAAGCAATGGAAACTCAACAAGTTTGAAACAAACCAGACCGACCGTGAACAACGTTACAACTAACTGAGCGGCAAGTAGCTTTATATTAAACTTCAACGAAATCGATTTGTGTTTAAACAGCTTTCTCGCGACCAAAGAACCAATAAAAAGCCCAAATGAACTGACGGCCACGAGCATCCGCTCTGAGATACGGGCTTGAGGCTGGCTGGCTGCGCGGCGTTTATCGAGCCAAAACAAGGCAATAACAACAAGATTTGCCAGCATTAAATAGATTAAATATGGTTGCCAAACAGTTACACTTTTCAGCGTAAAAAACAACACAATCCACATTGTTGTAATTAGCTGCAACCCTTTGATTAATTTCAATGTCTTCGGATAGACTACGGCACTCAAAATAAACTCACTTAATCAATGCTAGAATGGATTTAAATTCAGGATGGCGACAGTTTTCCAACCACATAAAGGCGACGCTCTCCAACGGCAAAATCCAAGCGCCTAACGCTTGTAGTTGATTGAATGCTTGCAACCGATGCCCGTTGTCACGTGATGCCACGCCGTCACTTAACACACAAACGTTCTTCCCTTGCTCGAGCAGGGCTAACGCGGTTTGAAAGACACAAACGTGACTCTCTACTCCTCCCAGCACAAAGGTGTCTTTCGATTCGTCATTGAGCTTAGTTAAAATGTCCGGTACCGGTGCTGCAAAAGAATATTTCACTAACGTATTTTCATGTTGCAGCTTTTCTACGGTTTTACCCAAGCCCTCAGGATAGTGTTCAGTGACCAACCAAGGAATATCGAGCTTATCGGCTATTTGACCGGCTTTGAAAAGCGTGTGTGTTACCGCACTAAAATCAGGTATTGCCTTGGCCAATTTATCTTGCATATCAATAATCAGCAAAACACTTTTCTCTTGTTTTAGTATCATTACCGCATGCCCTTTTGCGCGTAATTCGTCCTAATTTACTTTAAATCGAGTTGCACTGAATTGATTCAAAATGCGATGGATAACATACACAACCATCAAAGTTGCTACAATGGCCACCAGCACACTAGACATTCGATACATTGCACTAAACACCAAATCGTTGTTCGGGGCCAAATATTGGCCAAACAAGATCCCTATCGTGGTGAGGCCTCCAAAACCAGTGCCTGAGCCCATTGATTCCTTGACATGCATATAGCTAAAAAACATCGCGCCAATCCACAGTAAAGGAACGACTAACAATAATATGTCCGACCACCCCCAGAGCAATAGCTGCACAGCTAGACCAAAACTCACCCCAAGTATCGTACCCATAGTTCGCTTTCTCGCGTAATTAAGCGCGCCATTCCAATTCATTGGAAACAGCAATAACACGGTTGTAGCTTGCGCAGACATAGAGTCGCTGAGATTCAATACTTGAAATACGATGAACGACAAGGTCGCTACTGTTGCTCCTAATAGCATTTCATGCCGGATCTGACTGGGTTGTTTTACCGCTGGTATAGGTGGAGCTATCCGCGTTTCCACATCAGGTAGTGCATAACCCATCAAATAGGCAATCACGACAGAAAGAACACCCGCAAGTAAATTACCAAACACCAGTTCATTCAAACCTGTGGACGGGTAACTCTGAAAGTGCAACATAATGCTTAAACTTATCACGCCTGTCGCGCCAAACAGGAAAAGCGGTCCTTTAGCCATACAATGGAATTTATAGGCAAAAAGCAAAAAAGCCGCGATCGTCATCAACACAGGGTGAGACGCAAGTGCACCTGCAAGAATGCCCACTTCCAGTGCGCACACAATGCCTGACGCGACGAGCTGTCGAGCTGCGTGTGCAGACATAACTGGGACTAAACCCAATAACAACATTGGCAAGACAGTAAAGAAGACGCCGAAATTCCAACCAAATATTTTACTCACCGTGAATCCAATCGATGCCCCACCTGCGATACGCAAACATTGGCGAATATCGTTCTGATTGATAGGATGAGTCCAAAGCTTCATTCTTTTACCTTAGTAAATATAATGGAGAGCACTGAGTAAATGGATTTGCGCACGGGCAAGCCAAGCTAAAAATGTGTTTGAAGGTACTAGCTGAACGGTTGCTCGAGCACCTGATGGCAGTGTATTGGCGTTTTCATCATTTACCGTGAAATGCAAACGCATTCTCTGTGCATCGCGAACCCAGCGATTTGACACTGTTGGCGTCGCTAAACGTCCATTTGCTTCAATTTGGCCGTTACTAACACCGGCATCAAGACTTTGAATCTGAGCAGTGAATACTTGTCCAGGACGACTATCAAATGCAATTAAGGCTGATTGTTTAGATTGAATTTGCCGAAGATTTTTTTCGCGAAAGTCTGCAACAACATCTACGTTATCCGCTACAAGCGCAATGAGCGGAGTCCCTGCGGCAGCATAAGTACCTGATTCAAGCTGCAGATTCGTCACCACACCACTATGTGAAGCGACAATATATGTATAAGAGAGGTTCAATTCCGCCTTTGCCAACGCATTGCGCGCGATTTGAACATTTAGGTTTGAATCATCGGTTTTTCCACGCGAAACAACCAACTCTTTTAACTTTGCTTCTGCTGCAACCCAGTTGGCTTGTGCTGCTGTCGCTGCACTTTGCCCATCATCACGGATCTGCGTAGAAACCACATGTTGTTGAAACAAAGCTTCTAATCGAGAGGCTTCCCGGCGCTTTTGCTCCGCTACAATTTGAGCTGCATTTACTTGTGCTGTTGCTGCCGCAATCGCCGCATCTAGCTGCGCATTGTTAAGTTCAACTCGCTCAATATCGAGTTTCGCCTGTTTAACAGCTAATTCGAAAGGAGCGCTGTCTAGTGAAAATAGCTTGTCGCCTTTTTGAACCTGTTGGTTATTGGCAACATAAATTTTTGCTATTTGACCACTAACTTGAGGTGCGACTTTGGTGACCACTCGCGTTGCCATCGCTTCTGGTGTCACAGGCATGAGCAGATCAGCAATCAAAAAGTATCCGAATACCAGTGCAAAAAAAGCACTGGCGAAACGAATCCAACGAGCGAATTGTTGATCGGGCGTCATTATTGTTTCTCCTCATGATTAAAAGCAGCCAGTTGCTCTAGCGCATTTTTTGCAATTACACTAAGCACATGTGCAAAAGCAGCTTGCTCCTGCTCACCCAAATCGGCCAAGATATGTTGCCGCACGCGCAGAATCTCAGATTCCATTTTCTCCAAAAGTACTTTGCCGTTAGCCGTTAAACTCACAATGCGCGCGCGCTTGTCTTGCGAACAACACTGGCGCGTAATCAACCCTTGCTCTTCCAGTTGCGAAAGTGTTCGCATTAACGAGGGTAATTCGATTTCCAAAGCCTCCGCCAATTGCTTAGTACTTAAGTGATCGCCCAAACGCTGCAACTTTAACAGCGCAGTCCATCTTGGATGAGTTAAACCGAGCGGTGCCAATGCTTTGTCCGCAACAGATTTCCACAATCGGGATACGCGCCCTAACTGCTCGGCAAGTGAAAGCTGCATAAAGGTTGATAATTCTTGAGTCATTGGAAGTTTAATTTACTTAGCATGCTAAGCAATATAACTTAATTAGCATGCTAAGTAAATTGATTTATGCATCTAGTTTTGCACCCTTTTCCTTTGCATATATGTTTGAAAGCGGGAATCCACTTAATGAAATGGCTTTAATACTGTGAGAAAAAAGCGAAGTAGTTCACCATCTATCGAGCAAAGCGTTTAGGGTTGCATGCAGTCAGAATATTAGAGAATAGCTTTAGTCGTTGCGATTCTGTTCCGCACAGGAGAATACAATCAAACATCTAATTTGAATTGAATGGGGTACAAACTTTGGCTCAGGGTACAGTCCACAGCTCGACGTGGACTCGTGTATTTTCCTGTCACTTATCCTTTGCAAAGCGCTGCTCATTGACTAGCCCAAGTAGATGCGCAGTTGCTGTAGCATCCGCAAGCGCTCGGTGATGGTCACGTAGTTCAATGTCAAGTGCAGCACATAATTTACCTAACGAATAGGATGCGTGACCTGGTAAAAATTTTCGAGCAAGCTGAACCGTACAAAGTTTCGGTCTTTGAAAGGTCCGCCCGTGCCTTAAAAAACTTTGTTTCAGAAATCCGTAATCAAAATTGACGTTATGCGCAACAAAGATCCCCTCTTGAAGTTTCTCGGCAACGATATCCATGATTTCGCCAAATGTCGGTGCACCTTGCACCATTTCATTACTAATTCCAGTAAGCCCTATAATAAATTGAGGAATTCTCCGCTCGGGGTTAACCAAACTCGACCAAGAATCCACAATTTCACCGTTTCTGTATTTCACGATGGCAATTTCAGTAATTCGATCATTTTGCGCTTTTCCACCGGTCGTCTCTAGGTCAACAACTACGTATGGCTGTTTGGGGTCGAGCTGCCATTGAACCGTTTGCACCCCAACCTTTAAGCCTGCCTGAATTAATGCTCGGATTGAAACGAGCTGGTTTCGTCGAAGGACATCTCCCGGTGCTTTTATTTCCTCAAAACGAAGACCCGATCCATCTACAATGACGAGATCAGGATAACCATCTTTTAATCCTTTGAAATCTTTCGTCATTGCTAAAAGGTGAGCTTTTATAGACTCGATAGGTGCATTTTCAAGCAATAGAATTAAGGGCTCTAGCAATTCTGAATGCCAGTAAAACAGCGAGTTTGGTTCACCAAAATAGCGTGTGGAGTGTTCAATTAAGAGCTTCTTTAGATCACTTGACGTTTGAATTGACGCTAAACGTGTATTCACTTCATTTTCTAAAACACGATAAAACTGGTTTTGTTTTAGGACTTTCGGTGTCCGCTGAAATTCATTGAACACACCTGACTTTTCATGCTCGTACAATTCACGCCAAAATACCAAACCAAATAGAACACGCCACAAGGTATTTTCAACATGCATAGCGGAACATCCAAGCCGATGATAATGTTCACATACGCCTTGCTCGACTTGATTCTTAAAAGCTTCATCGATTGCTAGGGTCGACACATTATTTCGAAGTACGTCAGTGAGAACGCTCGTTCGTTTGTGTTCAAATTTGCGTTGCCAAAAATCTTCAGCAAACAAAATCAGCTCTTCGTTTTCAGGCTCGGCCATCACTCCTTCAAGCAGCGATTTACATGCTTCAACATCGCCATTTTGGAAATGTCGCCGTATTTTCTTTTCAATTGCTTTAGGGTGCTCGCTTTGCAAAATACAGTGTTCTGCGAGTACTTCATCGATTTTCTCTAACTTCGTAGACATTCGCAGGAGTAGATGGTGATAACGCTCAATTAACGAGGGATCATCAATGTGCTTTAACTCGCTCAAAGCATCGAGCGCACTGCGAGCCGCTGAAACCAACGCCTCTTCAACCATCGTTTTGCTGATGGCTGTCCACTGCGACAAGTTAAAGGCAAATTGCGCAACGGTAATATCTTCGAAGCGCGCTTGCTGAAATTCTGATTTGTTTTGTCGTGTAGACAAAATCCCCATGTCACGTAATGAAAATTGATTAATTTGTCCAGAGCCTGAACCAAAGAACAGAAACTGCCAGTAATCAAAATCAGTTTGTGACCCCAGAATAATAAACTGTTTGGCAAACTCACTATTTACAATCAACTCACTGTATTGTGTGTCAGTCAGATAGGCCTGCCATTGCGCTTTCTTCGCTGATTTGCTTATTCCCGTTAAGTTCAAATCACAGGACAACGCTTGAAGCTGAGCTTTATTTAAGCTCAGCAGAAACTCATTAATGTATCCAGAACTTAAGGTACAAACCCATCCACTCTCAAAAAGCTCTAAAATTCGGGTCGGTACATCATCTATTTCTTTATAAATAAGCGTTGATTGTTCAAAAACTTGATGCTTACGAGAGAACAGCCGAATGAGCAAGCACAAGGCATCTTCAGACAACGTATCAAGAGCATGAAACCGTGCCAATTGTGCTTCATTTAACAGTGACAAACTGGTACAGCGAATAAAATGCCTTAGTTCATTAAAATGAGTTAAGTAGTACTTTTCAGGCAAGATGACTTGAGGCATAACGGCTCATTACTGTTTTTTTAAACAGTATAACGAACTTGCTCAAAATTGCTATGCTTCCCTTGGCTGAAGCTAGAAAGGTATTGAGGCTGATAAAATTTTCTAATTCAAATATGAACGATTCAATAATCCTAAAACTTTTTAAGTTAATTGTTAACAAGGAATACTGTTGTTATCTTTATAATCGCGCACACACTTTCTAAACACAAAAGAAACATAACCCTCACTTTTTACAAATAATCAGATAAAGCATTTACAATTCGATTTAACTAATCTAAAGTACCCATGTTAAATACATAACAAGGAAAACTTATGAAAATTTCATTTAAGAAAAAAGAATTAAAATCTCTATCAAATGATAAATCTAAATTGCTTTCGCCTAACACACCAAATGTTTTTGGTGGCAATAATGGAGCAGGACCAAGCGAAGATAAAGTGTCAAAGCGCTTTTATGCCTGTGAAAAAGAGTAACACTTAGCTTTTTGATGGCCTTGACTTAGTTCAAAGGTCATCAACAAACATTCTTACGAACCAAATAAAGTTGAATTTCGTCATGAAAATAGGCATTAAGACTCTTGAATAGAAGTTTTCACTATATAACTTTCGCTTGAAGTTTAAAATTACAACCCCTTCATGAAATGTTATCTTTATAATAAAAGCCACTTAAAAAACAACCAAAAATTAAATACCTATTTAAGATAAAACCAACCAAATAAATTATAAACTTGAGCATGAATCGTTAATCTACAATAAAAATATAACTACCTATTATTCTCAACAAATTAAAATATCTAAGCTGCTTGGAATGAAATAAACGCACAATTACGGTAAAAAAGCCTAAAGTGATTGGTAAAAGGACGCAAACACAGCTTACGTCCTTTGGATATTGAAAACCATTTAAGCTTCAGACACACGTAAAAACAATATGTACATTAAAGGGTTATGTGCTTATTACTTGACATTTAACATACACTTAATACGTGTCAGCCGTTCTAATGTGTAGTTATGCGCCTGTTGAGCCACTTCATAGGCGTTGGGGTACTCATTCGGCTTATCCACTTCTGGAATCCAATACTTTCGACGAGACAGCCTTAACCCATGATCGAAGCCACCTACAGCATTAAAAATTTCCACTGCAATAGGCCCATTGAAGTGCGTTAGAATGGGCGTAAAAATATCCTCCCAAGGCAACCAACAATTCACCAAATCACCTCTATCTGGTGGTGAAGCTTGCGCATAATGAAGACGCCCTTGGCTGGCAATTGCTTTGATCTGCTCCGCATAAACCGTTGGTCCATCCCCATCGAGAACTTCTTGAGCGCTGTCGAGTACGACACCAACCGTTTGGTTCTCGATTGTGTCTAAAAATGACATCAATTGTGCTAGTTTATTGGGACCTGGAGTTTCCCAATGACTAATTGGCTCTATCGCGAGCTTTACACCTTGTGACTGAGCGTACTCGCCGAGAATTTCAAAACTTTCTTTCGCCGTGTCATAGCGCTTTGCTAGCTCATCTTGCAGACTATCGCTCCATACCTCTTCACCATTTGGAGCCTTCACGACAAAGCCGCCATACGGTATGACCATCGGCCCCATCATAATTTCTCCACCAAGCGCCTTGGTAATATCGACTCGTGACTTTAGATAAGCGATACCAGCTTCGCGAGTGGCCTTACAGGATGAACTAGGGTCACAATCGGGTGTCGCACCTACGTTTGTCGCCACTTTAATGTTGCTAAAGCCTTCTTCATCCATCCGCTTACGAAAGGCTTGGTACGCTTTAAGCTCCTCCTCATAGGTGGGGTACTTGTAAGATGTTGTCTGTTCTCGACCTGGGTGAAATTCAAAACCACAGTATCCCATCGAAACTAGATGGCGCATGTGGACTATCGCCTGATCTAGAAAGTCACCATCTTCAATCGAAAAGTTGGACCCGAACATAAAAAAGCTAAAGTACATGTCTATTTTTTGTTGCATGTGCGTTTGCTCCTATTCCTTGGCGTTACAAACCAATCACTTCTCGCAAATATTTACGAGCCATTTGAGCGTAAAGTAATGGCGTTGCTTTTGCTGGGTCTTGTTCCGCTTCAACGACCAGCCAACCTGCAAAATCCTTATCAGCCAACGCTTGTAAGATCTCTTTGAAGTCAAGACACCCTGCAGGATCGCCCGGTACTGTAAAGACACCTCGTAATATGGCTTCTTTAAAGGAAAGGTTGTTGTCTAAGCTATAGTTCATCACATCTTGGCGAATATTTTTCAGATGAACATGCTTTATGCGGTTACTATACAAGTTAATAAATTCGAGGTTATTGCCTCCAGCGAAATGAAGATGCCCAGTATCCAAGCATAAATGTACACAATCAGGATCGGTCAGCTCTGCTAATCGTCCAATCTCGTCCATGGTCATTACACCCGTTCCCATGTGATGGTGATAGCACATTTTCACACCACAACAATTTGCTTTGTGGCCTAAGGTGTTTAAACCATCAGCAAGTCGTTTCCATTGATCATCGTTAAACTTCGGCGCATTAGGCACCAACGCTATTGGTTGTTGATGTGATGAACCACCCAATTCAGCGAGCACAAGATCACCGCTTTGCATTTGTTTGATAAATTCAATTTCTCTGTCGAAATTCTCAAGCGTACTTTGGTACATCTCATTAATCGTAAAATAAGTACTGACCCAAGGCTCTGACATTTTCAAATTGCGAATATCAAGTTCACGTTTGAGTACAACAGGATCCGTTGGATACTTGTGACCGCGGCTACATCCCTCAAACCCTGCTAAAGCCATTTCGCTAACAATTTGACCAAAAGGAATACCGATGTCGATGTCTGGAAAATCATCGTTTACCCAACCAGTAGGCGTGATCCCAAATTTGACGGAACCCGCTGGAAACATAGTGTCATTACTCATTTTAAACTTCCTGTCGTTGATGGTGTGAATTAGGTTCATGTTTGGACATGCAACGCGAGCCTACCTAAATTTAGTACTTGGCTTAAATTGCCAAGCATTGTTGAAATTGATTCTGGGTGGCTGGCTCCATGAACCATAACCTGGTCCCTTTGCACCAGACGGATTCGCATCAATTGCTTGCCAGAGTAGGCCTTCTGTATAGGATGCGGAGCTGACAAAAAACGTCGTATCCTGTTCACTCTTGCCAAAGCCTTCGCGCCAACTGTTTGGTAATTGATACCATGTACCTGTATACCAAAGCTTAATGAGGTTGCGTGCAACTGGGCCTAATTTCACATCCCCTAAAATTTGCTGACGAATACCATTGATAAACATTGTTTCATCGGCGGACGCCTCATAGACAGCACTAAACGTTGAAAGCAATTGTTCAACTATCTCCTCGCCGACAATATTAGTAAGCGTGTGCAAATAATCATTCACTTGCCCGGTGCCATTAAGTGCTAAGGCATTGAAATCGGTCAGTGCACCGGAAAGTTCAACAAACTGATGCACTTGATACACTTCCTTGACCATTATGCTGTCTCCCAAGTTTTTATACTTTTTGCTTTTAACTCTATCGAGTCATACCTCATCTCAAAGGTTGGTCCACCATTCACTAACGGGTTGCTTGGTAATGGATTTCGGATCAACTGGCTTGCACATTCTTTTAAACGAAACATGCCACAAACAGCGCCGATCAATTCCTCCTGGCCACCTCTAAATGCACGATTAATCGTTGAAAGAAAGGCTTGGTAGTTTTCATTGAATTGAAGCGCGGCCTGTTTAAGTTCTGAATCATCGGGGAAATCGGCCACTTTTGGATTGCATTTCACGGGATGTACGTTTTTGTAGTCCACCTCAAATTTTGGCCCCGTTGGATGATCTGGGGAGTCACCTGTTTGGTAGTACTGTCCTAGCTTCAATTGCTGAAAACGGTAGTAGTGAGATAACTCACCTTGTTCGTTAAATATTTGATGGGTATGCCCTTCACCTTGTTCAATAATCAATTCAAGTGCATTGAGTGCCGACGTTTTATCAAATACTTCTACCACTTCCCCACCACCTGAGTAGTAATAGCGGTTGGAAACCTGAAATTTAGGGTCACCAATAAAAATGGTTTCACCTTTTTGATTTGCTTGGTCTTCTAAATACTCAATGCCTTCTCGAATGGCTTCGTAAAAATCGCCAATACTATAAAAACTGTAAGTTGACGATTTAAGTGGTTTGACTGCTTTCAATTCAAAAACATGGTGATTACTTCTTTTGACGCAACCTTTAAACTTACTGTCTAACTGTGGCACCCACTTTGAAGGTCGTTCAATTTGAAGAAACGTATCGAGTGTTGTAGACGAAAACTTATCAATAGAAACTAAAAACTCCGATTCACCATCTGGCAGATAAGTGGGATAACTTGGCACAAAATCCTTTGCTTCAAAATCTGGGTGTTTACCCAGTGAATTTAATACATTCGCAGCCAGTGTGATATGGAGCATTTCCTCAACCAGTACCGCACGAATAACTGCGCTTGCTTCTGGGTTTGTTTCAGTCTTTATGCTGTATAGCGCAGTTAAATAAGGTGGAATTGTAGCGTGCTCCAACTGAACTGCGGCATCGAGCATTTGGTACAAATCTTCTATACTATTTATCACTCGGTCACTCATGGCCTGCTTCCTTTGCTAGTCGAAAATCGGAATTCGAGACAATATTCACGGACTGCTTACTCATTTCATCCAGAATGTATTCACTTGTTTTAAAGCACAGTGCGGCTAAGGTTAATGTGGTATTCGAAGTACCGATACTTGGCATGCTGCCTGATCCCACCAAGTACAAGTTAGGGTGATCCCACGAGCGTTGATATGCATCAACTACCGAGTTGCCCGCAGTTGTTCCCATAACATGAGTGCCTGAGAAATGATTTCCACCTCTAAAATAGTAGTTTTCGCCTTGATAGTTGAAGTAGCCGTAGTCGAGAGGTGAATAGCTAGAGAAGTCTTCCGCTCCAAGCCGTTGGAAAAATACTTTGGATGTTTCGCGCGAGTATGCAATGCCTGCTTTAGAGTAGTCAGAGAGATTGTAGTTGATTATGGGCCGCATGTTTCCGAGTGCATCCTTGTACTCTGGATCCACTGTAACTCGGTTACTCTCATCCGCTACTTGCTCGACCATATAAGCAAACAGCAATTGGTTTGAAATACGATCTACAACACTTTTGCGTAAATCTTTACCGAATCGATTTTGTTCATCAACTAAGGTTTCAATGTCAGTAAACGGCGAACCTGTAGCCCAGCCCCAGCCATCATTATGAATATCAATACCAAATGGAGCTTGTTTTGAACGACTACGACCGTAACGAAAATCTGCAACACCAGACGTACATTTCGTACCACGCATGGTTCCAGCTGCCTCTGGCAATAATCCCCATGCCAGCAGGTAGGTGTGGTCCATTAGGTTTTTACCCATCAGGCCACTTGAACTCGGCAATCCTGAAGCCAGCATTAATCTTGCATTTTCGATTGCGTTTGTTGCAAGAATGTATTTGCTTGCACTCACTTTCGCGAGCGTAAACTCTGTACGTTCAGTACTTGAGTAATGTTTAAATTCGATATGCTTTATACTTTGGTCATCGCTATCCACAACGACTTTACTCGCTACCGCCTGAGGTAAGAAATCAACTAACCCAGTTCGCATTGCATCTAATAATGTTTTTCTTGCATCGTATTTTGCTTGAACAGGGCAGATCGGCACGCAATTGTTATTGCCTTGACATCGGCCTCCTTGCTCAACTTGATGCGAACTTATCGCTCCAACAGGCTTGAACCCTCGACCATTGTCATAACGTTCATTGGGAATCCCATTTCGACCTTGTGGGAATGTTCTGACGGTAACTGTATGCGTTTCGCCATACAGTTCAAACTCGGCGCCATCAATACCCTTTCCAACAATTTGGTCTAGGTAGGATGGTGGTAACCCATACATAGGGTAAACGTAATTATCTTCATACTTAATACCGTAGAACCCCTGCTCTTCCACATTCGCAGACACGCCAATTTCCCGTTCAGCCAAACGATAATAGGGCATTAAATCGTCGTAACTGATAGGCCAATCAAGTCCAACGCCATAGGTGCTCTTTATTGCGAAGTCTTCCGGCAACATTCTGAGAATTTTTGCTTCCCAATGCATCGTGGTGCCGCCAGTTACTCGCGTGTACGTGCTATCGAGTGCCAAAGGGCCTCTTTGCACCATATAACCCTTTGTGTCATCAACTCCCGGCGTCAATTTACTCACATCAGTAGATCTTGGCATTGGGGCATTTGGGTTTTCAGGGTAGGGTGCGTTGTTATCTTTAGAGGGGTTTAGGTAGTAGTTGCTTACGTACTCTTTAAATCCTGTGTAGGTCATGTCTTTGGCAGGCGCGGCTTCGAGCAATAATACTCGATACCCTTTTTGAGTGAGCTGTTTTGCAAGGATTGCCCCACTTATCCCTGAACCAACGATGCAAGCGTGATACTCAGATTTGTTTGAGCGTTCAATCGCTTGTTCTAACGTGATTTGTTGCAGTGTCGAAATTGAGTCGTTCATTTAGCTTTTCCTTTGCTATCACCCATTAACAACTTGATTAACATTTATACCAAAGTGAGTGTAGCAGAGATTTCAAAAAGCAAATTAATTGTTGGAATCAAACATAGCGGTTCAATTTAAACCACCACTAAAAACATCAAAATTAACAACAAAATACCTAATAAATAGGCCAAATTCACACAAAAAGTAAAAATTCAAGCATTTCAAAGGCAAGCATATCGAGATAAATAGCACAAAAAATATTTTCGATAGCAAATCAAACATTTGTTAAATAGTTATTAATTTTCAAGAGAAGAATCGAAAATCGTGTTTATACTTTGAGTGCGCTTAGTGCGTATACAACGGATTGCGAATGTGAGGCTTGGAGTAATTTAAATTAGTTGTATGTTTGGCTTCTCACACAAACATTCCGAGAATTTGAAATCTATTCATTGAGTTGATCTTGGAAAAGTTATGACTAATCAAACAAATACAGCACTGTCTGCAGAGAGCGAATGTGCAACGTCTATCGCCGCAGAACCATTGGACAAATGGGCAGTATCGGCACGTCAACACGTACTTGAAAAGATGGTAGCGAACATCTCTCCTGACGATGGTGAGCGTGGCGCAGTACTGGCTTCTCCATCTCGTTCTAACCCTAACTACTACTATCATTGGATCCGCGACGCAGCTCGAACAATGAGCGAAATTGCAAAACTAAATGGTTTAGATAAGAAAAACTTTAAAGACCAAAACTATGAAAGAATGATTGAGTACGTTGAATTCTCCAAGATAAATCAAACTACCCCCACAGTAAGCAACAGCCCTGGCGAACCAAAATTTAAAGTCACAGGTCAAGCATTTAATGGTCCTTGGGGTCGACCACAGAATGATGGGCCTGCGCAGCGCGCCCTAACCTTGACACGTTGGGCTAATATTCTGCTTGCGAACAATGAGAAAGAATACGTCTCGGGGACGTTATATGACGGACAAGAACCGTCTTTTAGCCTTATCAAAGCCGACCTTGATTTCGTCGCAAACCATTGGCAAGACCCGTGTTTCGATTTATGGGAAGAAGTTGATGGCACGCATTTCTATACGCGTATGCTGCAACGAGTAGCTCTTCGTGAAGGCGCTGACCTCGCTGCGCTATTGAATGATAAAGGAGCGGCTGATTACTATAATCAACAAGCAACCTTAATTGAAAATGCCTTTGACGACTTTTGGAATGAAGAAAAACGCTACTACGTCGCAACACTAAATCGTGTTGGCGGTTTAGACTATAAAACCTCAAATCTAGATGTTGCTACGACACTGGGTGTTTGTCAGGCATTGTCAGATACCCACCCATTTTTAAGTGCAAACAACGATAAAATTCTGGCAACCGCGTATGCGCTCCATCAGGCATTTAACCCTCTGTATCCGATAAATTCTATAGAACACATTGCATCCGGAGAACCGGTAGCGCCGGGTATTGGGCGTTACCCTGAAGACAAATACGCAGGCAGCGCACCTTTGGGTGAAGGTAATCCATGGTTTTTGTGTACTGCATCATTGGCAAGCGTTTGCTACAAAGCTGCGGCACTCTTTGCTGAGCAAAAAAACGTTGAAATCACGCCATATAATGCTGACCAATTGAATCTCTCGGCACAATTAATTGACGAAAATTTGATTCTCAAATCAGGTGACAGTTTCAACAACAAAACAAAAGCGTTTAAAACAATCTTGCTTGGTTTAAAAGCGTTAGGTGATGCTTACCTGCGACGCATTCAAATCCATGCGGGTGAAAATGTGTCGTTGTCTGAGCAATTTAGTCGCTATAACGGATACATGACCAGTGCGAATGATCTAACGTGGAGTTATGTATCTGTTGCTATTTGCATCGACTTACGCAACGCACTCAAAATTTAACAATGCCGGAGCCTAAAACAAAACGTTTTGGTTTTTAGATCGCTTAATTCTTCACAATCCCGTTGTATGTGATGAGTACTGTGTGCCCGTGACACTAGCGCACAGCTAACCCGATTGGAAATGGCATCTGATGCCATTTCCATCACTAACAATATGGACATTGGATGAACTATCGAATCACGCGTGAAATTGACGCAATTGGTCTCATTAAATATCAAGGAAACTTGCTACTACCAAACTTAGTGACACGTTGTTCGATGTTAGAAAGACCTGTTCGCCGAGTTCGGTTCAATCTCAACGCCCCCTCTGTGCTTTCTAAATTTTTTGCTTCATTACCGCGGCCCAAAAAACTAGGTGCCAAAGATGAGTGTTACCTTGTTTTGTGTCCAATCATCAGTCCCATATTAACGTAAACTAACCCGTGAGCAACAAGACATGAATATACCAATTACCGCCCCAATTAAGATAATGGTAAAACGCGTGGACGATGTACGTATTCACACGTTCATCTCTTCCTATGAAGGCGACAACATTGCCAATGCAACACATATCATTGAAAGCAAAAATGTGTTGGTTTTGGTTGATGGCCAATTTTTAAAACCTTATGCAAAACTCTTTAGAGAATACGCGGACAGCCTTAAAAAGCCAATTGCTCGACTGTATCTGTCTCATCGCCACCCAGATCACTGGTTTGGATTAGGTGATGCGTTCAGTGATGTTGAAATCTACACACTGCAAGAAACCATTGACTTTCTAAAAGAAAATGGAGAAGCGTCTCGAGAAGACCATATACCTAAGCTTGGTGATCTTGCGCCTGATTCGGTCGTTATACCGAAAAATGCTGTAAAGCCTGGTATCGAGGTTGTTGATGGCGTTACGTACATCATTGAGAAAATTGTCGATACTGAAATTGACTACGGGATCACGCTAAAGCTACCCGAATTAGGCGTCTATATCGTTCAAGATTTAATCTACAGTGGCACACATCTCTACCTCACAAAATATTTAGACCACTGGATGGCGCAATTTGAAGACATGCTTACGTCAGACTACGACTTGTTTCTACCTGGTCATGGCGAACCTGCAGATAAAAAAGAGGTAACGGAAAACCTTAAGTACCTTATTGCTGCAAAACAGGCCATGGCCGATGGATTAAAAGATGAGGCATTTAAATCCTTTATGTTGAAACGCTTTCCGACTCGCCAATGCCCTGCAATTTTCAATATTTATCTGCCCCGCTTGTTTGACGGTGCAAGTGACTTTTAGTCGGCTGTAATTACGCTTTTTCACGCTAAAGGAGATTAAGCATGGAAACAAAATATACTGTAGGGCAATACCTTACTGAACGACTTGAACAACTCGGTTTAGGTCATCTATTCTCGATTGCTGGAGATTACACGATTGAGTGGATCAATGAGCATATTGAACCAAGTAGTATTGAACTTATAGAAGAAGTTAACGAACTAAATGCAGGCTACGCAGCAGACGGTTACGCTAGAATAAAAGGCATTGGTGCGATGTGCTTCACTTATTCAGCCGGCACACTAAGCGCCGTTAATGCCGTAGCCGCGGCGTACGCCGAGCGTGTACCGGTTGTGGTGATTAATGGGGCTCCAAGCATTAAGAAACGCCTAACAGCTCAACAAACCGGATTCATTTATCACCATATGTTAGACGGTGAAACCGATTTAAACATCTACAAGAATATCACCGCAGCGGCTGTCAAGCTAGATAACCCTGATTTAGCACCAATGCTGATTGACTTAGCGCTTACTCAATGTATTTCTCAAAAAAGACCCGCCTACATTGAGCTTTTAGAAGACATAGTGAAATTGCCATGTCAACCTCCGCAAGGGAAACTGAAACCAACAGCCATAATTGCCGATGACGCAAGCGTGGTTGCAGCTGTAGCGAAACTTAAAATCCGCTTGGAAAAAGCCGAAAAACCGGTAGTTTGGCTGGGCGCTGAAATTGATAGAATGGGACTACATGATGAAGCTAAAGCGTTAATCAAAAAATTAAACCTGCCATATGTGACCGAACTTATTAGTAAAGCCGTAGTGTCTGAAAATGACCCTTTATTTGCAGGGGTCTATGACGGGCAAGCCTCCTCTATGCTTACACAGTCATTGATTGCGAATTCCGATTTTGTGCTCGGCTTAGGTGTATGGCTTTCTGACATCAACTCGTTGGGTGCAACGGTCGACTACGATAAAACCGCATTTGTTTCTTGGGATACCGTAAGATTGGGTACTTATTTTGAGGCACAAGTCCCACTTAAAAGTTTTATCTCGAGTTTACAGTCACAATCAATTGAATGTTCAACAACTCAGCGCATAGAAACAGCTCAAGTTACCCCAAGTGAACACTTCAACGGTGCGATTTCTTACCAAGGTTTCTATGATTTTGTCCAGAGCAAAGAATTCATTAACGACAATGTGATTGTTGGCAGTGACGCTAGCTTGAATTTCTTTGGCGGCATTTTGTTAAAAGTTGGCGCACCTAGAGGCTTTGTTGCGCAACCGACTTACTCTTCAATTGGCTACATTGGTCCAGCTGCAACCGGGTTAAGTTTAGCGAAACAACCTCATCAACGAGTAGTTGCATTTACTGGTGATGGCGGCTTCCAAATGACGGTACAATGTTTGTCTACACAAACACGTTTCTCACTAAATCCCATTATTTTTATCATGGATAATGGCGTATATGGCGTTGAACAATGGCTTTATGATGCGGAGATATTCTCAACCGATCAGGCATTTTTCGAATCCTGTGTCTTACATCGCTGGGAATATAGCAAGCTCGCAGATGTGTTTGGCTGTAAAGGCTGGGTGGTCAATACCTACGACGAGCTAGAGAATGCAATGTCCGCAGCACTAGACAATTTGGATAGTCCGTCAATCATTCAGGTCAAAGTACCGCAAAAATCACTACCGAATAATGCGAAGTGGAAGAAAAAGTAAGCTAATTTGTTTGCACTACGCAGCATGAGGCGACCTGAGTGTTGTTCTTTCAGGTCGCCTCTATTGTTAAATGTTTAGCTCGACAGGCACCATTGCTTAACTCACTTTTGCCTTCTACTTTAGGCACTTTAGGTAAGTGTGGCCTTGACTAGGTTCGCGCATCAATTCGAAGAACGTTATCGCATACCTCACAAAGCGCTGTTTACTACATTATTTCGTGTACGGGCGCACGCCTGTTTAAGCACAGAACAAGTGGGATAGCAGCGACGTAAAATACCATCGTAAGTAACCAAATAGCACCTGTCCATTTGTCTTTAACAATAAAGTAAAATGAAGAAAAAAGTAGAGG
Organism: Pseudoalteromonas xiamenensis; assembly: GCF_030994125.1. Lineage (NCBI taxonomy): Bacteria > Pseudomonadati > Pseudomonadota > Gammaproteobacteria > Alteromonadales > Pseudoalteromonadaceae > Pseudoalteromonas > Pseudoalteromonas xiamenensis. The sequence continues at coordinate 156,880 of NZ_CP099918.1, forward strand.
AGCAATAATGGATGCCAGGCTCACTATGGACATCAAAACCCCTTGTAATTCACCTTGATGTTCTGAAGGAGTCCGTTTAGATGCCAAAGCTTGTAAAATAGGCGTGCCAATTGTGCCTAATGAGAACAAAGGAATAACCCAATAAACTTGCCATCCTTGCCAAGCCACCGCAAGCCCAATCAGTGAAAGACAAGCACAACTAAGCCCTAATATCACCGTTTTAACGTCACCAAACCATTGTTTTACAAAATCAGCAAGGTATGCCTGAACAATTATCTGACACACACCAAATAATCCGAGCGACACACCAATAGAAAGAGTACTCCAATTAAATGTGTCTTTTCCCCACAGTGCCCAGCACACTCCATAGGCCTCGCCGGTCGAACTCAACAAAAAGAACAACAACATCAAAGGTTGCAACATTTTATCGGTTGAAAACATTCTCAGCGAACGAAGTAAGTTCACTTTAGCGTCAGGTGTGTCTTTACTTCCGGTAAAGTTTGATTCAGACAAAAATAGCATGGCTAACAGAAGGTTAATCATCGAAAGGAATGAAGCAACCATAAAAGGCGCCTTCGCACCGTACTCCCCTAATAATCCTCCCAGAATAGGGCCTATTAGAAAGCCTGTCCCGAACATCGCATTTAACATTCCAAAACGTTTAGAGCGTTGGCTTAAGGTGGAACGATCTGCAATATAAGCGAAGGCGATGGCCATTGTCGCACTAGTCATGCCTGCAACTGCGCGACCAGCAAACAATACCGTAAAACTTGATGAGAGAGAGAGCATTACATAGTTTATACAGGCGCCGGCAATCGACAAAACCAATATTGGTTTGCGTCCAAACTTGTCGCTTAATGCGCCTAAAATCGGTGAAAAAACAAACTGCATGGTCGCATACAAAGCGGACATGGCCCCCAAATAAAGTGCGACATTCTCTGTTTGGCCTGTTTGTTCAAGTAGTACGGGTAAAACTGGGAAAATGATACCAATTCCAACTGCATCCAGTATTACGGCAAGATAAATTACAATTAGCGATTTTTTCATAATGTACAGTCCTGAAAAATCAGGTTAACACTTGAACTGGTTCGCGTTAACCTGACCGCATCGATAAAAGATGCTTGGGTAAACGCTGACCATGTAGAACGCTACGAGGATATGTGTTGCCAACACGCGCTGACAATTTTTCGCGGGGAACAAAATTCTATATTACGTTCCACATAAAAACAACGCCTTCATTGACAAACCGCCATTCGATGTTTTCAACGTTTCTTGAATGACCGTTTACTTAAGCATGAAGGTCAACTCACAATGTTTTAGTTCCTGTAGTTGAATTTCCATAACTCAGACAACCGAGCGTAAGAAACAGTGCAACATGATACGTCTTACAAAAAATCACTGCCCAGTAGCAAACGTTATGCGACATAACGCAGATCCAGGTATGCCCTTTTATTATCGAAAAGTGGGGCTCAAGCGATGCAGAATATCCTAAATGAGCGCATGCTATTTCAGATGAAAATAGAAACACGTGGGAAGTAAACTGGCAGATGAAATTCAGCTTAATAAGTAGAGAAACACAATCTACGTGTCCAAACTAGATTGTTCTTCAAGATACTCTTATACAAAAGAACCCTGTTTAGAAATAAATGCCGTCAAAGACGGCTATCTATCGATCTCACCTTTAGCTCAATAAAACTCGAAGCTAAATTGAATAAATTTTATTTATAAATATCAGTATATTTTATAAAAAGCATGGACTGTTCGTTCATAAACGGCTTTTTTAGATCAAAATGCACACCATACAGCCTGTGTCATCAATGAACATTCAGATAATTGATTCTGAACGCGAGGTATGCGCCATTTAGTGTTGTTTCTTAGTTTAGTAAAACACGAATGACTTAACGTATCGCAAACATTAATCAGCTGCGCTGAACTTGCGTCGATACTGGCTCGGTGAATTGTTCATCACACGTTTAAATGCGGTACTAAACGCGCTTTCAGATTCATAACCTAGCGAAAATGCAATTGTCGCAATGTTATCGACCGTATTTTTTAGCCGATCGGCAGCGAGTAACATGCGCCAGCGTGATACATACTCCATTACGGTACTACCCACAAGAGACTTAAAACGTTGTGCAAATACCGTACGAGATAAACCTCCGATACGCGCTAATTCTGCTAAGGTCCAATTATGTTCTGGCTCTGCATGAATAGCACTTATGATCAGGCTAATTTGTTTGTCTGTGAGGGCAGAAAACCAGCCTATTGGCATATCTTTCGAAGTTTCCAAATACAAACGCAGTACTTGAACTAACATTAAATGCGCCATATGAGTGGCAACAAGTGCTCCTCCCGGTTGCTTATTTTTCAGTTCCTGCGCCCAAAGAGTTAACGACCAGCGTATGACTTCGGCCTGCTCCGTTGCTTTAGAAATTGAGATTAATGAGGGCAATGCATCCAACAATACTTCAACGTGACTATTTTTAAATGAAAACAATCCGCTAATAATAAAAACATCCCCACCACCATTGTGTATAGCAAGCCCATCGTTAGCGGCTGCTTTCGCCAGTTCTTCACCATCCTGAGTTTCCAAGCCTGGCTGGGACGAGAGAATTAACCTACTACCACTATTAAGCAAAATACAGTCACCTGCATTAAATTGAATTGGTTCTTGAGAATCTTCGGTCATTCCCCAGCAAGAACCTTTGGTAATTGCCATAAACTTTATACTGTCTTTGTAGGGAGGGAAATTAAATGACCAATCTCCAGCAGCATCAAATCCAGCGTAATATTGGTTATGCGGTTGCAACAGTGACAAGACATCAGAAAGAGGATCCATTACCAACTCGTACGATCTAAAAGGTTTAACATACTTTAGAGTATGGCTAGTACCAAACGCAAGAGATAAATTAATAAGCAGGACAACTGTATTGTTGTAAATAGCCTTGAATTTTGGAGTAATCATTATGATCAAATCAGTCACTTTCAAAAGTAATACTTGGAACTTAGTCGGTACTTTGCGTCTACCAGAAAATTTTGATGAAAATAAAAAGTACCCTGCGATTATTTGTGCCCACCCAATCAGTAGTTGTAAAGAACAGACTTCAGGTCAGATTTATGGGAAAGCATTAACACAATCAGGGTTTATTACCTTAGCTTTTGACGCCTCGACTCAAGGTGAAAGTGGTGGTGAGCCCAAATACAGTGAGGACCCTTCTCAACGTGTGGAAGATTTTCGCTGCGCAGTAGATTACCTCGTGACCCTTCCTTTTGTTGATGATGAAAAAATTGGTGTATTAGGTGTATGCGGTGGTGGTGGCTACGCTGTAAATGCCGCAATGACAGAAAGACGAATTAAAGCCGTTGCTACAATCGTGGCAGCAAACTACGGGAGAATAGTGCGTGAAGGAGACTTAACGCCTGACAATGCACTAAAAACCCTCGAAGCCATAGGTGCACAACGCACCGCAGAAGCAAGAGGCAATGCTTCATTGGTGGTGCCCTACGTACCGTTCTCTAGCCAAACAGAGCTTGATGCAGCTGGGATCACCGATGTCGATCTGACTGAAGCGGTTGATTACTACCGTACATCTCGAGGTGAGCAACCAGGCTCTCCGAACAAGCTTCGCTTTACCAGCTTAGCACCAGCATTCAGCTGGGATGCGTTCGCAATGGCAGAGCTAATACTTACTCAGCCTCTACACATTGTAGTTGGGGGTGGTAAAGCCGGTGCGTTTGGTTCATACCGAGATGGCTTTGATTTGTTTAATCGAGCGCGTTCAAGCCAAAAAACCATACACGTGGTAGAGGGTGCTACGCATTACGATTTATATGATCAGCCGCAAGCAACTGAACAGGCCTTGGCTCAGGTCATTCCTTTCTTCAAACAGTTCCTAAGTTAAATTATAGCCTTGCTATCACCCTAGTAACGACCAGGGTGATAGCAAACTAGATTATGTTTTAACCGAAGAAGGTTAGTAAACGTATCCAGGGCAACATGCGCTGGTGACTAAAGATTCATTTCTATACTGAAATCTTAACCTTAATTCATGACTGTTAATTTGAACGCGCCTTTCTCATGAAATAAATCTCTGGCACCTTTTATGAAAAAATCTAATGGAGGCTCAATTATTCAGATAGCCTCCACAGGAACTCAGATTGTTTTCCCCTACTGTTCCCCATAAACACATCATCAAAAGGTGCTTGCTGACACCTGAGCATATAGGTCGTCATTAATTACACAAAATAGATCATATGAGTCAATACCGTTTTCCCTGAACAATTCAAACACACAATCCGTACGATCAACAAAGATAATTAGACTTTGAAGCATGGATGGTACTAGGTGGCTATTGCATAATAAATCAACCTCAACTAGGCAGCGTCGCTTTACTACGCTCTAACCCGAACAGGAGATTAACCATGAAACGTCTAGTCAACAAAGTCGCAATTATAACAGGTGCCGGCAGCGGTACTGGTATAGGCGCAGTTATTGCCCGAGTATTCGCAGCCGAGGGCGCGGTGGTTGTCATTACTGGTAATAAAAACCGCGTTGATAACATGAATGCGCTGGTTGATGAAATTACCGCTAAAGGTCAGGTCGCATCTATGTCAGTACTTGACGTCACTAGTCAAGCACAATGGGATGATGTCGTTAACGACACCATCAATCGCTACGGAAAAATTGACATTCTTATTAATAATGCTGGCACGCCAGGACCCAGAGACGGCAGCTGGGACAGCGCAACTGCGGAAGATTTCCACCATGTAATGAACGTTAACCTCAACAGTCAGTTTTACGGTATTAAAGCCGTAATGCCATTTATGGAAAAGTCCGGACAAGGCGCTATTGTCAACATTGGTTCAGCCGCAGGAATTATTGTTTTTCCTGATGTACCACCGGGTTATAGCGCTTCAAAAGGGGCAAGCCGTCACTTAACGAAAGCCGCAGCAGTTGATTTCGCTCGACGTGGCATACGTGTGAACGGCATCAGTCCAGGGCTAATTGCAACGCCTATGGCGACACATTTTACTGAAGACGAAGAGATGATGAAAACCTTGCGCCAAGGCATTCCTCTTGGGCGCGCTGGAACATCCGAAGAAATTGCTAAGGTGGCGTTGTTCTTAGCGAGTGATGAATCATCTTACATCATCGGCTCAGATCTTGTCGTCGATGGCGGAATGACACTGATTTAACTTGGTACAAAGAAAATATGAGTATTGATAAGAAAGTATGGTTAATCACGGGCGCCTCTTCTGGCTTTGGCAAATCACTCGCACAGGCAGTGATTAAACAAGGAGATTATGTTGCCATCACGGCGCGACGTCTAAAGCGTTTAGAAGAATTAGCTAAAGGTAACGAATCACAAGTTTTGACCCTCGCTGTAGATATGACTGACAGTGAAGCAAGAAATCAAGCAGTTAACGAAACCATTTCACACTTTGGTCGTATAGATGTTCTGGCTAATGTCGCAGGGAGTGGCTCTCTTGGTGCAGTTGAAGAGTTTAGTGAGCAAGAATTAAGGTCACAATTCGAGCTGAACTTCTTTGCGACAGCAGAGCTTACCCGAGCAATCTTGCCGCACATGCGAGAACAAGGTAGTGGCCATATTCTTACCGTAACGAGTGTTGCTGGATTGGCTCCTATCACTGGCGTTGGTCCATATTGTGCGAGTAAGTTCGCGCTAGAAGCATGGACTGAAACACTTGCTAAAGAGGTTGAGTCGATGGGGATAAAAGTCACGTTAGTTGAACCTGGCTCATTTCGAACAGGGTTTGCAGGCGATGCAAACGTACGACCTAAAAATCGTATTGACAGTTATCAGGATATTGTCGGGCCAGTGGAGGTCTTTCTTGAGAATAATGCAGGTAACGAGCTGGGGGATCCTAACAAAGCAGCTGAGGTGATGATCAAGGTGACCCAGTCACCGCGAGCACCAAAACGCCTGATGCTTGGGGCTGACGCTTTTACACTTTGGGATAGAACCATTGCAGATCGAATAGACGATATCAATACGTGGAAAGAATTGGGCTTAGATACAGCATGTGAAGGTGCACAGCCCAAACCCATCGGCGAATAACGACTTAGAATATAAGAGGAATAAATTATGGCAAGTAATGTCCAAAACGTATGGTTTATTAGTGGTGCGTCATCAGGATTAGGAAAGTCTCTGGCAGAAGCCGTCATCGCAAATGGCGACAAAGCCATTATCACCGCACGCAGACTAGATCGACTCGAAGCAATAGCAGCAGGACATGAGGAAAACGTACTACCCCTTGCGATGGATGTCACCGATGAAGCAGCTCGTAATAAAGCCATAACACAAGCAATCCGTCATTTTGGCAGAATCGATGTACTCGCCAATATGGCCGGAAGCGGCGTTGCTGGTGCATGTGAAGAATTTAGCCTATCGCAAATGCGCCAACAAATGGAACTTAACTTTTTTGCTACGGCTGAACTTACCAAAGCTGTGTTACCGCAAATGAGAAAGCAGGGTTGTGGCAATATTCTTACGGTGAGCAGCATTGCGGGTTTAGTGGCGATGAATGCCGCAGGTCCTTATTGCGCCGCGAAGTTTGCGATTGAAGGTTGGACAGAGTCGCTCGCACTTGAGGTAAAGCACATGGGCATTGATGTTACTTTGATAGAGCCAGGAGCATTTCGCACTGAATTTGCAGGAGATGCCAATATGCGCCCTGAGAACAGTATTGAAGCCTATCGCCCCGTGGTTGAACCTTTTGAAACCTACCTAAAAGAATCGGCTGGAAAGCAAATGGGAGATCCAGCAAAAGCCGCTCAGCGCATGCTCGAGGTTGTCGCCAGTGACAACGCGCCGTATCGCCTCATGCTGGGTCGTGATGCTTACAGCATGTGGGATGACACTATCAACAAACGCTTGAGAGATATGAACAGTTGGCGTGAACGTGGTATAGATACCGCCTTCGACAATGCTCAAATGGTGGATATTCAATTGTAATTAACGGTTGACAGCGTTTAAACACAACAACAACTGAGTCAAAGTAGGCAACGTTGCCTACTTTGACTTGATTCATGAAATAAATTGTCAGCTTTTTTCTTTAACCCACTTTCTATCCAAGCAGAACCATCTGAGCTTGGATACAAATGCAGCCTGAAACATGGATGATAACGATAAGATTTTGGTCATTTCTATACTTAATTACGATTTTAGAAGCATTATCAGACCTGTTATTTATCCGTAATATCGTCTTTTCAACATTACACTGCGTCCCCCAATCGATTAAAGATTGTTTTGAAATATCACAAAGGCAGTACCAGAAGAGATGCCTGAATCTATTGTATCTATTTGGCGAGAAAAATTTTTAATAAACCTCCCGCAACAATTCCTTCTTCGCCTCTCTCGATGAAATTGCTTACATGCACCGAATTGGATACCGACCTATCCGCTGCCCGCATAAATTCAATTAGTTTGACCGTTCTAAGAAGTAACGGGTAGAGCACCATTTACATTAGTACGTTCCATTCGACAGTGCTCGCTTGGCAGGAATACTGGAACAAGTGTTGGCAATAACCATTCATCACCGTATCAAGGTTGCTACTCCAACATAAGAAGAGAAGACCGACTTGAATCGACCACATTGTCGAGGGCATTGGCCGTTGGGCTTTTTAAATGATTAATGAATCCAAACGTCGACATCGATTTCCGTACGATCAAAAGGGTATTTGGGACTTAATGGTATGTTTAGTTCGAAACATAGCGCTTAAAATAACTTTAACAAATTGACAATTAGATATCAGCTACGGTCTTTAAAAAGATCCGCGAGGTTATGATGAATTCAGAACAATTCCCTGTTAACTCTGGATTTGGTTTCAAATCAACAGCAGATGAAGTATTAGCAGACATCAATCTTCAAGGCAAGTTAGCAATAGTGACCGGTGGTCATTCCGGTTTAGGGCTTGAAACAACGAAGGCTCTTAGCTCAGCAGGTGCACAAGTACTGGTACTGGCGCGCAACTCAGAAGCAGCACGTGAAGCGCTTGCAGGTATAAAGAATGTCCAAGTTGAACAGCTAGATTTAGCCGATATACAAAGTATTCGCTGGTTCGCGCAGCGGTTTACCCTTAGCAATCAAACAGCGGATATCATTATCTGCAATGCAGCGGTAATGGCAAACCCAGAAACCCGCATAGGCAATGGATGGGAGTCTCAGTTTGGTACTAATCATTTAGGTCATTACGCTTTGGTCAACCTACTTTGGCCCGCTATTGCCCCGGGTGCGCGGGTTGTGTCACTTTCTTCGATGGGACATCACTTTTCACCAATACGCTGGGATGACGTGCAATTTAATAAAGGCTACGACAAATGGTTGGCTTATGGTCAATCCAAAACCGCTATAGCGCTATTCGCCAAGCAGTTAGATATCTTCGCACAAGCTAAGGGCGTACGTTCCTTTGCTGTTCATCCAGGCAAAATCTACACCCCTCTGCAACGCCACATGGACATGACAGAAATGCAAGCTCTTGGCTGGTTTGATGATAAAGAAGTCCTTATCGATCCAGCTTTCAAAACCCCACCACAAGGCGCAGCTACCACAGTTTGGGCGGCGACCTCGCCACTGTTAGTGAACAAAGGTGGTTTGTATTGTGCTAATTGTGATGTGTCGTATGTGGATGATGGGGACGAACTTCAAGAAACTGCCGTTCGCAGCTACGCCATTGATGCTGAACAAGCAAAACGCCTGTGGGATTTGTCTGCAAAATTAACCGGTATTAATGCATTTGCATAATACGTTATTTGTTAGGAGAAACGAGATGAAAGTACTTCTGCAAGGTAAAACGGCCGTAATTACTGGTGGCAGCGATGGCATTGGTCGGGCCACGGCTGAGCTGTTTCTAGCCGAGGGGGCAAATGTGGTGATTACCGCCCGAAGACAACACAAATTAGATGAAGTAGTACGGGCATTAAGTACATCCGGAGGTAAGGTGATTGGTGTGGTGGCCGATTCTGCTGACCGTGATGCGCCGAAGTTGGTGTTTGAACGCGCTATTGACGCTTTCGGAAAGGTGGACATTTTAGTCAACAACGCCGGCATTGCTGATTTATGCTCGATTGAAGAGACCACCGATGACGTTTTAGAGCAAGTCGTCAACGTGAATTACCTTGGCGTATTCCGTTTCTGCCGCGAGGCAATAAAGCACTTTCTGCCCAACAATACGGGGATAATCGTTAATGTTTCATCCGTGAATGCAGCACTTCCGGTGTGTGGTCCTGCTTATACGTCAACTAAAGGGGCGGTCAACAACCTGACACAGAATATCGCTATTCGTTTTGCGGGAACGGGCATCCGTTGTAATGCGGTGGCACCAGGCGCAACTGAGACCAATCTTGCTAGAGCTTACTTTGATGGCAACATGCTCGGCGGCTGCTCCGGTATGGCGAAGTATGGGGCACTTTACAGCAACCTAGGGCTACCTGCGACCAAACCTGAAGATCAAGCCAATGCAATTCTTTATCTTGCCAGCGATATGTCGCGCGCTGTCACGGGCCGTGTATTAACGGTCGATAATGGCATCAATTTCTAACCGCTATAGGAACGAACAAAATGAGTAAAGTTTGGTTTATTACCGGAGCCTCATCCGGTTTTGGAAAAGAATTAGCGAAACTGGTTTTGGCTAAAGGAGATAGCGCAGTGCTGACTGCTCGCCGTCTTGAACCGCTAAAAGAAATCGCTGCTGAGTTTGGTGAACGTGCTTTTGCGCTGTCATTGGATGTCACAGATGCAGATAATCGCGCCCATGCATTAAAGGCCGCCATTGTAAAATTTGGCCGCATCGACGTACTGGCAAACATCGCTGGCGCGGGTTCTTATGGTGCGCTGGAAAATTTCTCTTCGGAGCAGATCCGTCAGCAAATGGAGCTCAATTTCTTTGCAGCAGCAGAACTATCCCGCGAAGTTTTGCCACAAATGCGGCAACAGCAATCTGGGCATATTCTCAATTTAACCAGTATTGCGGGTATGGTTGCATTCCCTGGTAGTGGTTTGTACAACGCCTCGAAGTTTGCTTTAGAAGGCTTTACCGAAGCCCTACATCACGAGGTGAAACCCTTAGGAATAGCCGTTACGCTGATAGAACCGGGGGCTTTTCGTACCGATTTTGCCAGTAGCGCGGCAATGAAAGCTGTAGGCCAAATTGAAGCGTATGCTCCACTGACTTCGGATATGGAAGACTACTACACCACTCAAAATGGCCAGCAAATGGGCGACCCGATTAAAGGGATGCAAGTGGTTGTCGACATGGTGGAGAGTGAGAACGCACCTGTACGTTTACTGTTGGGCGAAGATGCTTATCAGCTGTGGGACGGTGCAGTCGCATCACGCACCCGTGATCTCTCCAAATGGCGTGAACGTGGAGAAGCAACAACAATCCCTGGAGCGCTGATGAATCCGGTTGAAGCGCTTTAAGAAAGGCCACTACGGAGCCATTGAGTAATCGATGGCTTCGTATTTAAGCGAGCTACTCAGGACCTCTGCAAAATAGAGATCCCAAGAGGTTATCGACAATCCTCATTCCAAACTAGCAGTAGAAATCGAACAAATGAATATTTCGCGTCAACAGTGTTTATTCTCCGTCAAAGTCTATATTTCGGCAATGCTCGCCTATCTTATGGCAGTCGAGTTGGGATTAGCCAACCCTTATTGGGCGATGGTCACCTGCTGCGTGCTCAGTAATCCGCTGTCTGCCGTCGTTCGTGCCAAAGCCACTTACCGATTTGCAGGCACACTTTTCGCTGGATTCATTTCCTTGTTACTCTGCGCTTTGTTAGTGAACGAACCGCTCATTTTGGTGATGGTCACCGGTTTGGTTTCTTCCGCGATTCTGGCGTTATCTTATGCCGATAGAACCCCAAGGGCTTACAGTCTGCAACTGGCTGGCGTAACGATTATGCTGGTTCTGGTGGCCTATCTTGATCAGCCAGAGAGTATGTTTACCATGGTAGTGACACGAGTGGTCGAAATTTGCATTGGCATTCTGTCTGTCACCTTTGTTGATGCTTTGATTTTTCCAGAGACCACGCAAACGATGCTTCAATTGCGAGTCGATAACTGGATAAGTGATCTCAAAGCATGGCGTGATGATTGTCTAACTGGAATTGCAGATCAAACCACAGAACGGGATCGACTGGCCTTGCTTGCCGACGTGTCATCGCTGTCTCAGTTAGTTTCGACCATGAAACTAGACCATGCTGTCGATCGACAAACTCGCCAAGCTATGATTGCTCTGCAAAGACAGATCATGGCGATGATTCCGAGCTTGTCAGCGCTGGGGCATGCCATTCATAGCTTGTCGCCAGAGACTCGTGGTCGCCTGTCGCCCAGTGTTGAAAGCTGGAAAGCAAACAACGAGGTCATGCAGCCCATTGTGATACCGAAAGCGGTTTACCAACTCGCGTCGCCTTGGGAAAAACTGGTTCTTGAACGCGTGCAGCGACTACTCAATCAGCACCTCTCCGACTGGGCATCGGTTACGGCGTTTCAACACTTTTTGGCTGGAAAACCGACACACGTTTGTAGGCACCACGCAGCTATCAAGGCCAAGGCATTTCCACTGCCGCCCGATACCGGATTAATGCTGCGCATGTTTGTAGGGATTTTGCTGTCCTACTCGCTGCTCAGCACGTTCTGGTACTTCACCGGATGGAACCAAGGCCCCAATATGGTCTTGTTGGGTGTCGTCGCCATTAGCTTTTTTGGCGGGGGCGATGAACCTGGCATGGCAATCATGCACTTTGGACGCTTTGCCTTTATATCGACTTTAACGGCATTTATTTTGGGGTATGTTTTGTTGCCTCTGGCTAATAGCCAAACTAGCTTTCTGCTTATCATGGCGGCATTTATGTTGCCAATGGGAATTTGGGCCTCGAAGAATCCATTAGCGATGTTGGTATTGGCTTTAAGTCTAAGTAACGTCAACTTCCAGAATCATTACTCCCCATTCACTATCGGGTTCTTTTTGGAAAGTGCCATAGCGATGTTGGTGGGCGTATTTGTGGCATTCATTGCTATTGCCTTGTCTCGACGTTGGGGCGCGCAACATGCTCTACAACACTTGCTAAAACGCGAACATCAGGATCAGCAAACATTGGTTCACACATTTGATGATGCTGCAATTGAAACCTACGCGACGCGTTCTTTAGACCGAATGGCGTTGCAAGTCTCAAGACTAGGGGCAGCGCTTGGCAAAGAGAGCCTTATTCTGCTTAATCACCTGAAAGCCAACATCACGATGGCCAAGTTGAGACAGTTGAGCGACTTTCACCCAATGTCGTCAACTCTTCAACCGCTATTAGAAGTGCTCAGTCTACAAGACTATCACCCTGAGCATTCAGCCGAAGAACATCTCCGTCTCCTCGATCACATTCTCGAACGAGCTAACAACGAACACCAAACGGACGTAGTCCAACTATTAACTGGATTAAGAATGGCGCTTTATCCAACTGCACCGGATTGGACTCCTTTGTATGCTTAGCGAACTTGATATTCTTGGGATATACATTTCACCACTGCTGATGTGCATAGTGTTGGCCTTCTTTCTTCGCATACTCCTATCGAGCCTTCTCGTCAAAGTCGGAGTGTATAGGCTGATCGCACAAAGACCCATTTTCGATTCCGCTTTATATATTTCGCTCGTCGGTTTGCTCTTCCATCTGTTTGCGATCATTACCACACCAATAGGTCACTCATTATCATGATAAAACATAAAGTTTTTTCGAGTTTAAAAATTCTGATAACAATAAGTTCAGTGTTGCTTGCGAGTTATGTTGTATGGAATCTTTATACTTACTACCACTATGCGCCACAAACTCGTGACGGAAGAATTCGTGCAGATATCGTGGCGCTTGCGGCTGATATTTCAGGCACTGTCGACACAGTCCACGTTCACGATAACCAGACAGTACGAAAAGGTACGCTGCTATTTAGCTTGGACAAAAAGCGCTTGAAAAGTGAAATAAAACAAGCTGAAGCGATGGTAAAACAAGCTGAAGTGATACTTCAGGCGGCGGACAGAGAATACAAACGTTATCTACGATTGAACAGTGCCGTTTCGGAGCAGCTACTGGAAGACAAACATGACGAACGTATATTGGCTCAAGCTAGCTTGGAGAAGTGTCTAGCTGATCTTGAATTGGTGGAGATCAACCTGAGCCGAGCCGACATCTACTCACCAGTCGATGGCGTGATCACCAACTTTTCACTGAGACCAGGCTCCTTTGCTGCTGCAGGCGTACCTGTTATGGCACTTATTGATCTAAACAGTTTTTATGTCTCTGGCTATTTTGAAGAAACCAAACTGAGTCGAATTCAAAATGGTGCTGCTGCTACGATCTTTGTAATGGGTGAAAGTCAACCAATATATGGTCATGTTGAAGGGTTATCGGCAGGCATAAATGACCGTGAGAGAACCACTGCTACTGGTACCTTGTTAGCCAATGTGAACTCGACATTCAGTTGGATACGTCTGGCTCAGCGCATTCCCGTTCGCATCAAAATCGATATTATGCCAAAAGAGTTCGCGTTGATTGCTGGGCGCACGGTTTCTGTTTCTTTAGAAGAATCTCACTAAATAACAATGTTCCTGAGCTGCTAAAGGAGCCTATACGCAAACAGCATATCGCACAATGACCATCGCTAATCCACTTCAACAGTCACGCGACAGTCAATATGTTTGAGCATTTGATTGAGCTGATTTGGCGCGCTGAATGCGTTAATCGAGTGGTTATGTTGCACGTTGAGCAAAATTTCACATTGTTCAATTTGTACATGTTGCCTAACTATAAACATGTTGATGTCATCCATCGAATACACCGTCAATGGGGCTTTGCCACTATACGCTAAATCTGGCTGTACTTGGCATTGTGCGTCTTGTACTTCTTTTGTGAAGGTAAGGGCTTGTAACTTAGTTAAACCACTGACTCGAAAGTAGACTGTTAGCATGTGTCGATTTTAATCGTTAAAAATAGGCATTATAGTTAAGCCCAGCATTGAATAGCAATGGCGCTTTAGCACACGCCAAAAAACTCATTTCTACAATTTAAACTTCGCTACTTTGCTTTGAAGTGTGCTCGCGAGCGCGGCAAGTTCTTGACTCGCGATGGCATTTTGTCGCGAACTTTCTGACACCGTTTTAATACTGCTATTGAATTCATTTATATTCCTAGAAATGTCGGCCGCAACCGTCGTTTGTTCTTCCGTAGCAGTAGAAACCTGAATGTTCATATCTGCAATCGTCGTAATGGAATACGATATTTCTTCAATCGCACTTTGAGACTCTTCCGAATGTTTCACACTCGTCGATGCACATTGCTGTGCTTTCTCCATACTACCAACTGCGGTTTTTGACGCCTGCTGCAACCGCAAAATCATATCACTGATACGTTCAGTTGCTTGTTGAGTGTTATGGGCTAACTGCCTTACTTCGTCTGCAACAACAGCAAATCCACGACCCGAATCCCCCGCTCGCGCAGCTTCAATTGCCGCATTCAACGCAAGTAAATTCGTTTGTTCAGCCACCCCTTGGATCATTTGAACAACGGAATTAATTTCATTGGCTTGCTCGCTCAAATTCACTATAACTTGAGTGCTTTCATCAATCACTTTGTTGAGTGTTTGAATGGAGTCAATATTCGCGGCAATTTTACCAATGCCAGCTTTAGCGGCGACGTCGGAATCGGTTGCTTTTCCGGCGGTTAACTCTGCATTGTTGGCAACTTCCTGAATTGCTGCACTCATTTGTGTGACGGCTGTGGCTATCATTTCAGTTTGTTGCTGCTGATCACTCGCCGTATTCGCAACCTGATTTGAAATAACCTGCATTTCTTCCGCTGCAGACCCCAATGTCATTGAAGCACCATTCACCTCTTTTAGAATCGTTCTAAATGCACAGAGCATGTCGTTAACACTCGATGCAGTTTCTGCAATTTCATCACTGCCCACCACTTCGGAGTCTTTTCGTAAATCCGCTTCACTCGCAATATGCGAAACGGTACGTTGCAACGCGCGCAGCGGTCGAAATATTGATCGATAGATCAATGTTGCACCTAAAATTAAAATGCCAATCATCGCCGCCATTGTTACAATCAGTAGCATGCGAGTTTCTTTTGCTTTCGCATCCGCCTCATTACGAAAACGGCCTGATTCATCCAATTGCAGATTAATTAAAGCCTCTAAACTGCCTGAAAAAGGGTCCATGAACGCATACAATTTAGGCACAAATTCATCATTACTCATTTGCTTCAGCTGCCCACTGCCGAGCTGTTGTTTCATCACCTGAATTTCGGTATTCGCCTTTTTCATTAGTCTATCGCTGATATCAACCAGTCGAGCTTCTTCACTCGTCAATTTGGTTTGTTTATATTGCCCCCAAACTTTTTCAGCATTTGTCATTGCATCATCTATTTGCCCTTTTAGGTTCTCAGCGGTTAATTGCGAAGCTCGATATTTATGAAAGCTATCGACTATCTGCACCGCGTAAACATCAGAGACGGCCTTTATTTGTTTTAATGGAATAACCCTATCTTCATAAAGACTATCAATTCCGTTTACTAATCCAGACATAATTTTCAATGAAAAAAGGGTGGTAAATACTAGAGCAATCAAGGGAACAGCAGCGAGTATGATGAGTCGGTTACGAACAGAAATTGAATTAAGCATATCTTTTAAACGACAAAGCATTGTTTTATTAAAGCGTACAATCAGCCTTTCATTTGTCAAAATTTTGCCTGAGATTCAAACCAAAAGCCTATAGGTGCAATTTAAATAGGAAGAAAGAACTAGATTCACCATTCCCATAAATAAAAAAACCACCTTTTTAAGGTGGTTTTCCGAACCGATACAAACAACATCGAGCGGTTATTCATGCCCTTGTGCCATCTGACTCTGAATGTAATTTGGCAGCCCCATGAGTTTTATCATATTAATATGCTGCTCTAACCAATAGATGTGATCCATTTCGGTGTCATCAAGCAGGGTTTGCAGGATTTCACGGCTCACGTAATCTTGTGCCTTTTCGCATTCCGCAATGACTTTTTTCAAATGCGCAGCAACTTCACGCTCAGCGTTCAAATCGTTTGCCAACATTTCTTCTACATTACTGCCAACATGAATTGCCTTTCTGGATGCCGTATCCGGTACACCTTCCAGAAATAAAATTCGCTCAATAATTCTCTTGGCGTGGTCTAATTCTTCTTCGTATTCGTGCGCGAGTTTGTGGTGCAGTTGCTCAATGCCCCAGTCCTCATACATTTTGCTGTGGGCAAGGTATTGATCCATTGAGGTGAGTTCAAGCGTAAGTTGCACGTTCAATAAGTCGATAATAGTCTGATTACCTTGCATAAGTTAGTCCTCTAGCATGGATTGCAGATAGTTTTGGATACCTATGTTTAGAATGAGCGATTGCTGCGTTTCTATCCAGTCTACATATTCTTCTTCGTATTCCAGAATGTCGGTCAACAGATCTCGGCTTACATAGTCCTGTTCTTTTTCACACAAGGCGATAGCGGCTCGAAGTGCCGGTAGTTGGTCCATTTCAAACATTAAATCACAACTGAGCATTTCTTCGGTATGCTCCCCGATCCGCAGTTTTTCGAGGTGTTGTAAATTAGGTAATCCTTCTAAAAAAAGGATCCGTTCAATTAAATCATCAGCCTGTTTCATGTCCTTGATGGACTTCTTATACGCTTTCTCATTTAATTCTTCTAATCCCCAATTTTTAAACATACGAGCATGTAAAAAGAATTGGTTAATCGACGTAAGTTCGAGCGTAAGTATGCGGTTTAACTCGACTAACACTTGTTTGTTCCCTTGCATAAATCCCCCAAATTGACAGACAGGCGCCACTTAACCCTAGCCTATTTTATGGGCAAATCAAGAACGAAATGA
The DNA here is from genome assembly GCF_030994125.1 of Pseudoalteromonas xiamenensis. NCBI lineage: Bacteria > Pseudomonadati > Pseudomonadota > Gammaproteobacteria > Alteromonadales > Pseudoalteromonadaceae > Pseudoalteromonas > Pseudoalteromonas xiamenensis. Next base: position 173,797 of record NZ_CP099918.1, read on the forward strand.
ACCTAACAGATTTTAAATATACTCTTTTAAAATAAAGGACTTATAACATAATTAAGAGTGATTTAGATTCCCGTTTTAGTCAAGCTGATAAGCCATTGTAACCACAGTGTTTAAAGTGACTTTTTCACCGAGATATTTAACCGTTTAGCTAAGCGTACGAGGTTTGCTCTATCTACATCCAGTAGCCTCGCCGCTTTTGCCCAGTTAAACGCGGCTTGTGTCAATGTGGTTGTAATAAGCGCTCGCTGGAAATCATCCGTTGCCGACTTTAGCGGTACACTCGTTTGAGTCGGCGTCAATGTCGTTATCGAATCTGAGTGTGTACCAAGCTCACAATGTGCTAGTGACAGTTTGACCATAGTGCTTTGCCATTCATCATGCTTTGCTTTGAGTGCAGTTCGGCTCAAAATATGTTCGAGTTCGCGCACATTTCCTGGCCAATCATAACTTTCTAGTCGTGACATTAATGGCGGCGTAATAACTAATTGCTCAACATTGAGTTTTTTCCTCAATTGTTCGAGGAAAAAACCACAGAGTAACGTAACATCGCTCATGCGACTGCGAAGTGGCGGCACTTGAATAGGGTAAACACTTAAACGATGATATAAATCTGCACGAAAACGACCTTCCGCAACTTCATGTTGTAGATCACGATTCGTGGCCGCAACGATTCGCACATTCACAACGTGCGTGTCATCTGCCCCGACTGGCTGAATTTCACCACTTTGAAGTACCCTTAATAACTTACTTTGCAAAGACAAAGGCAGTTCGCCAATTTCGTCTAAAAAGATAGTTCCTCCATCCGCTAAGAGGAACTTACCTTCTCGGTGCTTATCTGCACCTGTAAACGCCCCTTTTCGATGACCAAAGAACTCACTCTCTGCGAGCCCTTCAGGTAACGATGCACAGTTAACTTGTACGTAGGGATTATCCGCACGATTGGATTGCTGATGAATGTGCCGAGCGACAAGTTCTTTACCTGTACCTGTTTCACCCGTAATTAAAACGCTAAGATCTGAACTCGCCACCAGCCGGATTTCTTGTTTTAACTTTTGCATGAGCGGGTGTTCGCCAATAATCGCATGACTGGCTTGTGTCATTGCATGCACTACAGCGCTTTGATGTTTTGCACTCGTCGCTAATTGCACATGATTGAGCACGGTGCTAAGTGCGTTACTAATCGTGGCGGTGATCATGTCGAGCATGCTGTCAGGGTAATGCTCAAACGCGCTCGGGTCTAAACTATCAAAGGTCAGCACACCCAGTACCTTGTCTTGCTGTTTAAGCGCTATCCCCATGCAAGCGTGAACAGGAATATCACCATGACTTGCCAACAATAAACCATCATAGGGATCTGGTAGCGTGCTTTCATGGTCAAATCGCACCACGTGATCCGCGTTTAAAATAGTCTCTAGGCGTGGATGTTCGCTAATTAGAAAACGTCTTCCCAAACATTCAGGCAGTAGACCATGCACAGCAATGGGTGAGAGTTTTCCTTGGTCAAACAACAACATTGCCAAAGCATCGGCATCAAGCACGCTAAATAGTGATTTCAATACCACTTGCCCAAATTCAGTGAGGTTGTGTTCAACCTGATCACGATTAGATAAACGTGCAACGTGTTGATGTATTTCCAAACTGAATGTCAGTAATCGAGATAACTGCGCTTGATTCATGTCATTTTGACCGCTTTAGATGATTTATACCTATCGCATAATAGGTCATATTGACACCTTTATCAAATACACATGATTCAACCCATTGTAATTTATTGATTTATTTTTTGGCACGCCTTTCGCTAATACATAACCATTCATTCGTTGTGTTTAGGTGGCTTATGCAATTACCCAATTCGCTATTAACTTTTGCAAATCTATGCCTTTGTGTCTTCACTTTGTTGTTTTGTATCACCGTGATGTTGTCCTATCCGTTAGCAAACTTTCTTTCTATGCAATCACAGATTGCAGCACACATTGCCACGATAATCGTTGCTGCATTAATTAAAATCAGTTACGTCGTGCGCTGCGTTTGCCAGTACCAACTCGGTTTGGAGGTACGTTAATGCGCCCAATTAATTTAGTTGAACCCATCGATACAAATGTACCTTGGTTTCATGTTCATCGTTGGCCTGTGTTTAATTTGGGTTTTCGAAGTCTTTTTCTTGCGGGAGGTTTGTGGGCTGCCTCTAGTATGCTGGTTTGGCTGCTCATCTTATCAGGACACTATGCTTGGCAAGCTGTATTTCCAGCTACTCTGTGGCACGCCCATGAAATGATTTTTGGTTTTGCCGGTGTGATTGCAGTCGGCTTTCTGCTTACAGCTTCTCAGAACTGGACTGGCGCAACGACATTAAATGGCCTGCCGCTTTGTTTGCTCACGTGTATCTGGGCTGTCACCCGTATTTTGCTGCTCGTAAGTCCGGACCCTATTTTGATGGCGCTCGCTGGTCAAAGTGCCTTTTGGTTGTTTGCCATTTGCCACTTTAGTTTAGTGTTGCTTTCGACTAACTCGAAGAACAACTACATTTTCATTTATGTACTAAGTGGGATTTGTATCGCAAACATCAGTTTTCTACTGTTAATTGCATTTGACGCACATTCACTTGCTGCCACGTTTACTCAAATCGCAGTATTGATGTTTACCCTTCTCATCGGGCTTATCGGCGGTCGCGTAATTCCTTTTTTTACGGCTCGGGGCTTGTCATTGAAAGACCAAGTCAGAACACCAAAAGTAGATACGTTATTGTTGTTCGCTTCCACGATTGGTTTGGTTGGTTTTGTGACGGCCAATGTGTTCTCCGGCCCATTGAATCCTGGGTATTTGATTTTAGTTGCAGCGCTGCTACACCTTTTTCGGGCGTTCAAATGGTTTAACGTTGGTGTGTTTAACGTTCCTCTGCTCTGGTCTCTGCATGCAGCTTATCTTGCAACAAGCTTCGGACTGCTTTGGTTTGCCTTGACGTTTATTTTTATATTGCCGCATGGCAAAGATGCACTTCATCTAATCACGGTTGGCGGGATTGGACTGATGATCCTTGCCATGATGGCACGAGTAGCTTTAGGCCATACATCAAGACCATTAAAACCTCATTGGCTTATCAATCTCGCGTTTGCGGTTTGCTTAGTTGCCGCAGTTATCCGTGCACTCGGCCCACTTTTCATTTTCCCTCATGTTGCTTGGCTTATCAGTGGCACGCTGTGGGTCAGTTCATTTATTTGTTTTGTCTGGGTTTACTTCCCAATTCTTACTCGCCCTCGCATTGATGGGCGTCGTGGTTAATTATATTTCTCTGGAGTTTATATGTTATCAGAACAGCAGTTTGCGCTAATTGAACAGTCTTTACCCTTGGTTGCTAACGTAGGAGTAGGCGTTACCGAGCATTTTTACGCGCGCATGTTCGAACACAACCCTGAAGTGAAACATTACTTCAACTTAAGTAACCAACAAAGTGGTAAACAACCGTTTGCGCTGTTTTCTGCAATTGCTCGCTTTGCAACATTCCTTGGTGAACCTGAAAAGCTCGACACGTTGAAAAAGCAGATTGCCCAAAAGCACGTTGCGTTAACGATTAAACCGGAACACTACCCAATCGTCGGCACACATCTAATTGCCACCTTACAAGAACTCTTTCCTCAGGATTTTACAAAAGACATTGAAGACGCTTGGACCGCAGCGTATTTGGCTATTGCAGATTTACTGATCACTGAAGAAGCCGGTCTATACTCTCAAAATGCTGCGGCAGTCGGTGGCTGGGGTGGCACTCGTCAATTTCAAATTTCGCGTATTGAGCAAGAATCTAAACAGGTAAAAAGTTTCTATTTAGCGCCGACCGATGGCGGTTCAATCGTTGGCTTTACGCCTGGTCAGTACCTAACAGTGCAAGTGCAGCCGGACTGTCAAGCTTACCGTCAAATGCGCCACTATTCGATCACCGGGATTTTCGATGGACAATATCGTATTTCAGTTAAACAAGATGGTGTGGTGTCCGGCTTCTTGCACAATTCGCGTGTGGGTGCGCTGGTTGAATTAACGCCTCCTTCAGGTGATTTCACATTAAAGACATCCAACAACCCGAAAGTGTTTATCAGTGCCGGGGTCGGTATCACTCCAATGGTTGCGATGTTGGGTCATCTCGTTGAAATGGAGAGCTCAACACCTTGCCACTTTTTACACGCTTGCCAAAACGAGGCTATGCACAGTTTTAAAGACTGGTTAAATGACGTGTCTCAAAAAACAGCCCTAGTCGATGTGATTCATTGGCATGAAGAACACTCTGATTACGCAACGTTTACAGGGTTTATGAATTTGCATGACGTGACGAACTTGCCCATCAAGGATGGTGAGTTCTACTTGTGTGGTCCGATTGGTTTCATGAAAGCGATTTATAAGCAGCTCACCGCGCTTGGCGTTTCGCAAAGCCAGATCCATTACGAGTTATTTGGGCCTCACAGTGACTTAGCAGCGTAACCCGAATAAATTGAGGGGCACACCTTGTGCTCCTCATTACTTTTTACATTTTTAAAATTGTCATCGGCTTAGGCATTCACAAAATGCCGTAAAATATCCAGTTCATTTTGATTAAAAACCTTAATGCCGTTTCGACTTAGCAGCTCTGCCGTAACACCTCTTCCGTCCGTTATTTTACCAGAAAAACTGCCATCGTAGATGCGACTGTTCGCGCATGATGGACTAAATGCCGTTAAGATAGCAATACGTATGTTGTGCTGCTGACAAAAGGTCAAAGTCAATTGCGCTGCCGCAATAAATTGGTCCGTCACGCACTGACCCGTATTTTCTTTCACCTGTTTAAAACCATCTAACACTTCAGCACCGGTCCCGTGAGCAATTTCTGCGGGAGCTCTCGGCGTACTCATTCCTGCTGCAACTTCAGGACAAAAGGTTTTCAATTCAAATTGTGTGTGTAGCCATGTCATGGTATCGATGTCATTTCCCACACAACTCGCGTTGTAACGCACAGGTTGCCCCATAAGACATGCGCTGACGAGAATGGGTTCTATTTGGGTTTTATTGTCATTCATTGAGTCCAATCGCCTGTTCCTTTTAATATGCCAAGTGGAACTTAGAATTTAAGAGCAGGTGGGCATCAATGTCGACCCCCACCTAAGGACGATTTTATTTCGGTGCTTTTTCAAGTACGGAATCTATGTCACTTGCACTGTGACGGTCAGCTAACATTTCCCATTCCTCACCCCAAGTACGATTAACAATCCGGCCTCGTTTTACACCGGGACGTTTTGCGATGAGTTTTGCCCAGCGCATCACATTTGGATAACTTTCTACATCCAAAAATTCGGCTGCGTTATAAGCAAGTCCAAGTACAACATTACCATACCATGGCCAAATAGCGATGTCGGCAATCGTATACTCCTCTCCTACAATATAGGTTTTTCCTTCCAGCTGTTTATCAAGCAAATCCAGCTGGCGCTTAGTTTCCATGGTGAAACGATTAATAGGATATTCGAACTTTTCTGGCGCATACGCATAAAAGTGACCAAATCCGCCACCCAAATAGGGCGCAGACCCCTGTAACCAAAACAACCAGTTCAGTGCTTCTGTTTTCGCTACGTGGTTCGAAGGTAAGAAATGCCCAAACTTCTCAGCAAGGTATAAAAGAATATGGCCTGATTCGAACACACGAACGGGTTCATCCCCACTGTAATCCATAAGCGCAGGTATCTTAGAATTCGGGTTTACTGCAACAAAGCCTGATGAAAACTGATCACTGTCACTAATGCTAATCGCGTAAGCATCGTAATCAGCTTCTTTTACACCAGCCAACAGCAACTCTTCCAAAAGGATAGTTACTTTCTGCCCATTAGGCGTTGCAAGTGAATACAGTTGAAGCGCATGCTCGCCTTTTGACAAGTCACGTTCAAAACGTGCGCCAGAAGTTGGACGATTGATACTGGCCCACTGGCCCCCATTTTCATCGTTCCAAGTCCAGACTTTGGGTGGATTGTACGTCGTTGACATGAAATCTCCTTCACATTAGCTGAGTGATAACTCGCTTGCGAGCTCACCTTTTGTCTTAAACAAATGAGTAGACAATAAGACCGCGCAATCCTCTAAATGTATTCATGCCAGCCTTGACATTAAGCTCAAGAAATCGTGTAGGGTCTATCTGCCCCCCATCCGCTCGAGCACCACGTTAATCTTTAGATACTTTAGGGCATGCTTTGAACGAAGAGCCAAGCAGCGCCTTCACCGTAAATGGTTTTTCAGCATCAGGGTTTATCTCGACTTGCGCTATATCGATTACCTTTACATCACCAGGAGCATTGAGGTGCCAAAGCCCAGATTTACGCTCGGAAAAACAGAAGTCTGGCGTGTCGCCATGAACGAGTAATAGCGGATAATCAAGCTGCTTTGCAAGCTCATCCAATTTGTCACGATACACCTCAAGGCCATCGCATTTTTTAGGGTTATCGGTTGTACATTGGCCTTTATGTTTTGCTTCGACAAAAAGATCAGCTTGAGTGAAGACAACGGCGGCTTTATGCCCTTTTTTCGGTAGATTTTGCTCAAGCCACTCAAAATTAAGTCGGTCTCGCGCTTCGACTTCTTGATAGGCTTTGGTCTCATCCGACATTTTTATTTGTCGTCTACCGTTATTCGTTGCAACTGCGTGGATCGTTAAAAACTGTACGCCATCCATATTCCAGCTTTGATTTTCTTTCATACTTTCTTGGCGTTTAAATTTTGGCAGAGCCGGTGTGCTTTTTGTAAACTCAGCGCGAATAAAAGCAAGGCGTTCTAATTCATCTTTAGGGTCTAACAGTGATGAACGATCACAGTCAGTCCAATCATTGTCACCCGGCGTATAAACAAATGGCTTATCACTTACATGGCTAATAAGCGCATAATTTTCTTTTAGTAGTATATCCGTACACGATTGAATGCTCGCTTTCATATCACCAACATGGACATAAAAGTCGTGCTGTGCAGCTTCGGCGGCTTTAGCTAACTTTCCATCTTTTTGTAACCATTCAGCTTCTTTTGATGAATATGGCATGTCACCAAAGACTAAGAAATTTATCGGTTCTGACTTTGCAACGGCATTAAGCGACAACCCCAGACAATACAAAGAAACGAATAGCTTTTTCATGTAACTCCCTCAAAGACAATTGATAGCATGTACCACGCTACATTATTTCTATGACTCTTATATTATTTTGCGCTGAGTAGCCATATTGCTTACTGCTGGCGCAACTTATGATTAAAACCGCTTAATTGCGACAGCTCACCACGGAACACGTCATAATCCACTTCCGTGGAGTCCAATTTGTAGGTGTCAGAGCGTTGCCAAATAAACAATCCTTGATGTCGCCAAACTTCAGGCACTACTGGCTTTTTAGCCTTAGTATAATCCGCTAACCACAAAGGGTAGCGACCAAATTCGGAATTATTCAGCCACATTTGAGCGAATTTTGTGTTGCTGTAGATCATCGGCAATCGACCGGTATTACTTTCGACGTAATCCAGAAAACGCAATAAATCCTCATGAAGCTGAGAGACCGACTTATCGTGAGAAACGCTGTATTGTTCTACATCTACGATAGGGGTGATGTCTGAGTCTGCCCATTGACCTACCGTATTAATAAAATGAATTGCTTGTGCTTGAGGTGATTCTCCCGCGATGTAAAAATGGTACGCGCCGCGAATCCGTCCATGCGCCTTAATTGCCGACCAATTTTCAGCAAATTTGGCGTCTACGCCTTTTGCTCCATTGGTTGCTTTCGCAATAATAAAGTGAAGTCCAGTGTGTTTGGGTAAGTCAACGATTAAGTCGCCTTGGTAATGGGAAACGTCTATTCCGTAATAAATTGGCGCTTGTGCTTCACTGCGGTTTGGTGTCGGCTGATGAAAGTGCCCAATAACGTACCACAGCCCCACTAACGCGCATGTCAGCAAAGCCAAGTAGATAACAAATCGACGTGTAGAACCTATTCTCATGAGGATTTCCTTCCCATCTAAGAATTACCCTTAAACCCATTCAGTTGTTCGGTGCAATTCAGCGTTATTATTGTTGTTTTTCACTGTTACTTTGTCTTTGCCAATAGCTCGCTAATATTGATCCACTGACATTGTGCCAAATCGAGAAAATCGTTCCAGCAATCGCGGCTGCAGGAGTGAAAAACTTCATCGCCAGCGCTACGGCGAGCCCAGAGTTTTGCATGCCCACCTCTAGTGCAATTGTCTTGCAAACTTTTGGCTCAAACCCGAGTGCCTTTCCTGCAAGATAACCCAAGAGTAGACCACTTCCGTTGTGAACGATAACAGCCGCCAGCATGATTATGCCGACACTGTGTAGTTTGTTTGCATTAAGCGCCACAATAATCGCGATGATAAACACAATGGACACCATAGAGAAAATCGGTAGCACATCTGTAATCTTCGACATTGTGACTTTAAAAAAATGGTTGAGCACGATTCCAAATGCGACGGGAAGCAGCACAATTTTAAATAAACTCAGGACCATGCTCGATGTTGGAATATCAACGATTTGACCAACCAACAATTCAATCAACAGCGGAGTTAAGGCAACGCCTAGCAATGTACTAATTGCGGTCATCGTAATCGACAATGCAACGTCACCTTTAGCCAAATAACACAGCACATTGCTTGCCGTTCCACCTGCTACAGCCCCCACTAATACCATGCCTATGAGTAAAGTATCGTCAAGTTGAAACACATTGGAGACGAAAATAGCGACCGCTGGCATGACCGTAAATTGGAGCACAACACCGGCTAATACCGCCTTTTTGCTATCTTTTATGCGCAAAAAATCGCTGGGGGTTAAAGTGAGACCCATAGTGAGCATAATCACTGTCAGAAGCGGCACGATAAGTGTTTTTAAGCCAGTAAAGAGTTCCGGCTTTAAATAGGCAATCGCAGAAAACGCGAGCGCCCAGATAGGGAACAATTGCAATACTCGGTTCATACATGACTCTTATTTTTGTAGAAGTCTATATGGTATAAGTGCATGAGCTATCAAAGCAATTCTTTTGTCTCAAGAACGGCTTAGTTTGATGGGTTCATTAACAGCAAAAATAGCTCGATAAGCACCGGTAAAATGGACAAGACCAGTAAGCTTGCCATGACATAGTTGAATCGTTGTTGATTACGCGTTGTATGTAAAAAACGACTTAAAAAAGAACCAAACCAAAGCCATATTCCTACACTTGGAAATGCCACGAACAAATACACAAGCCCAATAATTAGGTAGCCTAACCCTGCTTGGTTCCCAGAATCCGTAAAGGTGGCGATCGCCCCTGTTGCAACAACCCAAGCTTTCGCATTGACCCATTGGAACAATGCACCATTGGTGAAGGAGAGTGGTTTGCCCTGCGTTTTAATCTCTAAGGTGCCCGTTGATGTTCCAATTAACCACGCTAAGTACAACAGATACAGGACGCCCGCTACTTTAAGCCATACGTGAAACTCAGGAAACCGCTCGAACACTTGGGAAAACCCAAGACCGACTAAGACCACCATGAAAGCAAAACCAATACAGATACCACACAGTAGAGGCACACTTCGCCACATACCAAAATTGACACCTGAAGACATAACCAAAATGTTGTTGGGTCCTGGAGTGACTGAAGAAGCGAACGCAAAAAGTGTTACTGCAAGTAAGTAGTCCATGTTGGGATTCCATTCCGTGTGCTAGACGACATTGTAACTAGACTTGACCATCAAACCCGTTTTCAACTTTTTATTCAAGAAAAATCAACCACGCTCAGAGTGGTTACCGTGAAGAAAGCGTTAGTCTAGACGTGAATAAACACCCAACAACGGAAATTTACTTTCACCAAACCCTATCGTTAAGGACATTATTTCACGACCATTTAGAATTTGCTTAAAATCAAGCGGCGCTCGTCGCTCCCCATTTGCAAACAAACCAAGAAGGTGTTTTTGCGTCAGTGTTCGCCGACCCGTCGACGTATTTTCCACCGTCACAACGGCCCAACGTTCGCCTTGTTCATTACTCATGAGCACGAGACTTAAGACATCAAAGTCACTAATATCCGCTTGAATGTTACTCGGATTAGGAAACGCAAGTTCGACATTTCTAGGGACAACTTGGTCTACAGACAACGCTTCTTCGCTCGCTTTCAACATCGTTGAAAAACACAGTAAACACAATAAATACCCTATCCGCATCTTTCTTCTCCAATTCATTATGTAAGGCAGCAAAAAGGCCAAATCTCATATTAACCTTGCGGTATAGTCGGATTTACCTGAAGTTTCGCTGAATCTGCGAGGTTTAGCTCGCCAAACTCGTTTATTTTTACCATCGATATGCTTATCTGCTATCTCCAACAAGATTCGCATGTTTAAAATAGTATATTGATTTTATTATATTTACCGCTAATCTACGATCAATGCTTTCCGTTCAAAGGTTCTATAATGGACTCGCCGCAAGGTAACGATGCGTTTTACAAAGTCATGCATGCTTTGTTATATACTTCGCCAAATACGGGGGAATGTCATCAAGACACGCAGTGGCTCGTGTCTTTTTTGGGTGAAATATCTGAAATCCGAGCGGACTTTGACCTAAACGAGTGGTCGCATATTTCCACTGAACATGGTCTCGCAATTTCGCCAGTTTCTGCAGCTAAATGCCTACAAGAAACCAAGCGTACGCAAGTATTTCTGCAAGCCGTCAAAGAAGCCATCGAAGACCGTATCGCGAAAGGCAGGTCTGTACGTGTTTTGTATGCTGGGACTGGCCCATATGGCACACTTGTGCTCCCGCTTCTTGCGTTTTTACCCAGTTTGAACGTTCGCGTGACGTTGATTGATATACATCCGGAAAATATTAAAGCCATTCAAAGGATGATCCGTTATTTTGATCTGGCGGACAAAATCGACAGTATCCATCTGGCCGACGCCACAAAATGGGCACCGGAAAATAGTGAATCATTTGATATCATCGTTTCAGAAACAATGAATGTTCTGCTTAAGAGTGAACCGCAAGTCTGGATTTTAGCAAATCTAGTCCCTTATTTGTCATCATCTGGTGCCCTTATCCCAGAATGTATTTCGCTTGGGGCGCACTTTACCATCGGCTGTCCGGATTACTCGACATTGTTAACCATCGGTGAGTTTTTCCGCTTAGATAAAGCTCACGCATTAGACATCAACCGCAATGACAATAGTCGATTTAGCGGTAACATTGTTGTTCCTGAGGCTATCACGCCAAAACACAAATTGTGCTTAACCACGGATATTCAGGCTTACAAAAACCACCGACTTTCGCTGAATGACTCGAATTTAAATACACCTATCGTTTTACCTATTAGAACCGACCAATTAGAACCCAATCAATTGATCCATTTTGAATATCATAAAGAGAACCAAGTCGGGTTTGTTTTTCACTTTCCAAAGCCAGAAAAGCCTCTGTGCGCCGAATCTATTGCTAACTTTGCAGAACGGAGCCCGTGTGGCCTTTATCAACTCACCCGTGCCTATCAGCGCTGCCGACTAATGCGTTTCGGACAAAAATTTGAGGTGAGTGAACTGGATAGTCAACGGGATGAACTGCTCATAAATGCGTTGAATCTTAGCTATCACCAATGGCTTGAAATTTTGTTTCGCTCAGACAGCATCAATGAAGTCGAATCACACCTGCATTTACTCACTGACACACTGAATGATCCGGACGGTGTCGCCAAACTCAATTTGGCTCTGTGTGAATTGGACAATAGGATTCAGCACTAAACACTTTACTTTGTAAGAATGTCTATATGAAAAAAGCGCAAATACAGAACATTTTAGTCGTATGCATGGGCAACATATGTCGCTCTCCCACCATGGAAGCCGTGTTAAAGTACAAAGCAGCGCGCGCTGGTTTAGAGCTCCATGTCGACTCAGCAGGCACTATCTCTTATCATCAAGGTAACCCACCTGATAGCCGGAGTAAATCGCATGGCAAGTTACGTGGTTATTCATTTAGTGGCATGCAAGCTCGGCAAGTGACGCCGTCAGATTTCTCTCATTTTGACCTAGTTTTATGCGCTGACAAAACAAATTTGGCTGACTTGAAAAGCCGTTGCCCCGCAAGCGAATTTCACAAAGTAGGGCTGTTTTTGCAGTTCGGCGATATGGGATACAGCGAGGTGCCCGATCCCTATTACGGCGGTGAGAAAGGGTTCGAGTTGGTGCTCGACTTGGTTGAAAATGCAGCTGAGGGTTTAATCAACCAACTAAAATTCAAAGAAAAGAACTAATCGCTTACGCATCAACCTCACGAATCTTTACGATGAAAAATACTTGTTGGTAAACAGACTTCGATTTAGGGTAAAACGCGCCTCTAATTGAACTGGAGGCGTTAATGCAAGCACCTGAGCTATCCCTTGAACCGTTTGAACAAATTGCAGAAGATTTGTATACCAGAGGTATTAGCATCTCAACCAACGCTATTCCCAACAATGTATTGCGTGCATTGGAAGCGAGATTGAATGAGCTTGACCATGACAGCTTTGATGTTGCAGGTATTGGGCGTCAAACGGGCCATGCAACCAACGCAACGATCCGCCGCGACAAAATTCATTGGCTGGAAACCCACAATGAGCTTGAGCAGAGCTACCTTGAACACATGGGCCAACTCCAGCAATTTGTTAATCGTCAACTATTTATGGGCTTATTTAGCTACGAAAGCCACTTCGCCAAGTATCAGCATGGTGACTTTTATAAGAAACACCTTGATGCGTTCAAAGGTAAAACTAATCGTGTTCTCACCACAGTTTTATATTTGAATAACAATTGGCAACCTGAATTTGGCGGTGAGCTTGTAGTCTATTCGCCAGATAACCACGATGAAGAATTATTACGTGTAACACCTTCCTACGGCACGTTTGTCACGTTTTTAAGCGATGAATTTCCACACGAGGTATTACCCGCGCAGCACACTCGATTCTCCATTGCGGGGTGGTTCAGAGTCAATACCAGTCTTAACGGTGACATTGACCCGCCTCGATAACGTTGTTAAGAATGTGCCATTGGGCAGTTTGCCAAAAACTGAGCATCGTTTACGTCCTTCAAGATCATGAAGTCTAAACGAACGGAGGTTAATACGGGCTTTTTAGCGACGTTATCTTGAGTTGGATCCCAACGCCACTTATTCAAAGCTAGGACCGCAGCGTCATCAAAGACGCCTTTCGGATACGAAGAACGAATTGAGTAGCCTTCCATTTTACCTTCTGAGTTGATACCAAATACCACATCGACACAACCCGATTTACCGTTTGCTGCAGCCGATACAGGATATACGGGTGGTTTGTTTTTCTTAAGTGTCCAATACTGCTCAAGTTGGTTTTGCTGTTCTTGTTTTGACAAATCGATGTAATCAAGCGCCACTTTTTTGGAATTTATCGTGTTACACGCCGTCATTGTCAATAAGATTGGCGCTATTAAAAGTGATGTTTTCATTGCTTTTTCCTTAGCTAATCGTTTTATGGCCAAACCCTCTTTCCGTACAAGGGCTGATTTTCTAGCGGCATAGGAATAACAGATTTTCTGTACCCATTTCAACTCATTTTTTGATGTCCTGATATTAGATAGTTAAACGGTAACATTCTACGACTGCTACATTCCTCGAAGTCAGACCACACTGAGATATATAAAACGGTTAGTAGACGAGCAAACACTCTTATCTAACGGAAGTTCGTAAGTTTTCAATTGTATTCGGGGCTGAGCAAACGATGTTCGATGCCCTTCCCCTCACAAATTATTCCCATTAAGCGGCGTATCATTGTTTTTGAATAATGAAGAACTGATATCCAAATTCCCCTAAGTAGTTCTTGTAGAGGTCAATTTCTTTTTGAATATCACGCGCTGCTTGAGAATCATTTAATTCGTTTTCGAGAGCATGGATCTTGGCCTCTAGCGGAACATAATATTGTTTCCAAGCATTTTCGGACAAAGTAAAAGAGTCTATTATTTGATACCCTGCTTTCTCTATTAATGAAATTCGAGTAGCAACATTTTGCATATCCGGATATTCGCCGTTCCAAAACATTTGGGCGGCGTCGCTCCTTTGCTCAGATAACCAGACTAGATCACTAAACACTATACATCCGTTATCGTTCAAGACACGTTTCCATTGTTGCAACGCGTTTTGAACTCCCATAACGTAAATAGATGCTTCTGCCCAAATAAGATCGAAACGCCCATCGGCAAACTATAAGCCAGTCATGCTCATACAATCTGTCGATATCCTCGCGTCAAGATTAAGCAACGCTATTTTCGCTGACAATCGCTCCAATGCTGACTGTTCGTTATCGATGGCTACGATATGGGCATCAGAGAGTTTAGCTAATCTCAAGGTGGAGTTGCCGTTTCCACAACCGATCTCCAAGATTTGTTGAGGTTTAAAACCTAGGCTATTGAAAGCAATACTCGTGTCTTCTTCACTGCCAGGCCCCCAATTTTCTAATGTTTCAAATATGCTGAAAAAATCGTGCATATATTTTTCATGTTCATTCATGTCTTTTGATAACCATCTAATTCTCAGGGCTTGTTTTTCATCATACCCTTGGACTTTTAACCAGTTTAGATGTGCATCTGGCGCAATTTGGGCAAGCGTTGTATGCCACGATTTACGTTCAGATTTACCCAGTAATTCCGCCAGTAAATCAAGCGACCGTTGCTTTTGCTCTATGTCAATTTTTAGGGCTGTATACCGCATGTTTAGCACCTCTTTATTGAGCTTACTTTTTAAACATGCCTTACATTCAGCCAAGGTCAAACCGCCATTTTGCAACTGTTGTATTAGTCTAACAGTTTGAACATCTTCATCATTGTAAACTCGATAGCCATTTGCGCGACGCTTTGCGACTATCAATTCTAATTTCTCGTAATACAACAATGCTGTTCTCGACAGCCCGACCAACTCAGCGAGTTCGGAAATACGATACACATCAAACCTCGTACATTCTTAATGCGATAGCTACTCTAAACTATAAAGTAATAGACAGGTCAATCACCTCTTTGCCAGGTTTTCATTTAACTGTGCAGAGTATTTGGCAGACAAAAGTTGGATTTAAACTGTGCAATAGCAATCAGTGTATTGAAGTGGTTATCAATAAATAGACGCATAAACAGTGAGTTAACTATCTGTCTAAGCGACTTACTTCTTCGTTCACGATTGTAAAATACCCCGTCGGCGCCCGTAAAACTTGCTTTATACCAGTAACATTTTTGTAGCCACCAAGAACAGCAATGCCGCGAAGATTTTCTTAATCGTGGAGACTGGCAAAACATGTGTGGCTTTAGCCCCAAGTGGTGCCGTAAACCAAGAGGTGCACACAATCCCAATGAGAGCGGGAAGGTAAACAAAACCCGCAAAGCCATCTTGCAACGCTAAGAGATCACTACCCGAAGTAATGTAACCAATAGAACCAAATAGGGCTATCACGATACCGCAGGCAGAAGCACAACCAATTGCTTTTTTCATATCGAGTGAAAAGAAGGTGAGTAACGGCACGAGTACTGCGCCACCACCGATACCTATCATTGCGGACAATCCTCCAGTAAGTGACGTGAGCAATGCAAGTACGCCTTTGTTTGGCAAATTACGCTGTTTCTGGGCTTGGCTTTTGCCGCTGAACATCATTTTCAGTGCTATCAGCATGACACTTATCGCAAACACCATGCGAACGGCTTTTTCTGGCAACCATGCGGCCATAAAACCACTTAACAGCGCCCCCAGTGCGACGCCAACCATGATCCATGGAGCAATATCCCAAGGGACATTGCCATTTTTATGATGCGCAAGAGCGGAGGAGGTTGAGGTGAAAAGAATCGACGCAAGTGACGTCGCAATCGCTGTAATAACAATGTGTTCGATTGGCAGTACCCTGAAATGCAGAAGAATACTACTAAGAATTGGCACTATCACAAGCCCACCACCAATCCCCAATAAACCCGCAAGAAACCCCACCCCGCTACCAAGCAATGCACAGTAAAAAATCAATAGTATTAATTCACTCATTCCATGTACCACATCTATTTAATCATTAGAGTTGTAAAAAACGCCCCATTAAACTCAGTACAACCAGAGGTATTTATCTAACGGATATTGGGTTAAATGAGTTGAAGCGATTTAAATTGTACCAACAAAAATCCCCCAAAAGATGGGCTTTAAGATGATAATGCTTGAATAATCCTCACGATTTAGTTGAATTATTTGGTGTAACAGTCATGGAACATCTAGATTTCTAGACTTCAAAACGTATCCTCCCGAATTGTACCTTATAGCATTACAAATGCGAGGTTTCCCCCACCCAGAACATGAATCTCACTCAAGTTCGAGGTGAATTAATACCGTTTTTCTTCATGTACCGAAACACGTATAAATCACTCCACTAAGCCTTTGGACGGCTAGATAGCTACAAATACAAAACAGTAATGTCCAAATCCAGAAGCCTAAGCCATTGGCCCCTAATAGGGTTTAGACATTCTTTTGAAATATTGAATACGGGAATGACCATGAGTACTGAGTTTAACTTTAATATCAAAAATATTCGCCTCGACGAAAATTACCATCCTTCAGACAATACACGTATCACGACCAACTTCGCCAATCTAGCGAGAGGCGCTAGTCGTCAGCAGAATTTGCGCAACGCCTTAAAGATGATCGATAATCGTTTTAATGCGCTTGCCCATTGGGATAACCCCAATGGCACACGTTATTCTGTCGAATTGGAAATTGTGTCCGTGGATCTTGATATTGTGGGTAGCGGTACAAGTTTTCCCTCTATCGAAATCCTGAAGACAAACATTGTCGACCATACGACAAACGAACGAATTGAGGGAATTGTCGGTAACAATTTCTCCTCTTATGTTCGGGACTATGACTTCAGTGTCTTATTATTAGACCACAACAAGCAGCAACCAACATTTAGCGTGCCAGCAAATTTTGGTGACCTTCATGGCAAGCTATTCAAGTATTTCGTGAATTCAAATGCATACAATCAACACTTTAAAAAGCCACCCGTGATCTGTTTAAGCGTGTCCGACAACAAGACGTATGACCGCACCGAAAATCAACACCCTGTACTTGGCTATGAATATTTACCCAATGAGTCATCGTTAACTGAACAATATTTCAAAAAGATGGGCCTGCAAGTTAGGTACTTTATGCCGCCAAATAGCGTCGCTCCGTTTGCTTTCTATTTCTTTGGCGACCTGCTCAATGATTACACCAATCTTGAGCTCATCAGCACAATTAGCACGATGGAGACCTTTCAAAAAATCTATCGGCCGGAAATTTATAACGCCAACGCAACGGCGGGTAAGCGCTATCAACCCAACTTGAAAAATGGAGATCACTCATTAACACAAATTGTGTATGACAGAGAAGAGCGCAGCAAGTTAGCCATTGCACAAGGTAAGTTTGCAGAAGAACATTTCATCAAGCCGTATCGTTCGATTCTTGAAAACTGGTCTGCCAATTACGCATAATTTTATTGGGAAGAAAATTCATGAAAACACTTTTACCCACCTCAACCGCAGGTAGCCTGCCGAAGCCTGCTTGGTTGGCAGAGCCAGAAACGCTTTGGTCGCCATGGAAACTAGAAGGTAATGAACTCGTTTCAGGTAAACAGGATGCACTACGTATTTCACTTCAAGAGCAACAACAAGCGGGTGTTGATATTGTTAGTGACGGTGAACAAACTCGGCAGCATTTCGTCACCACATTCATAGAACACTTAAGTGGTGTGGATTTTGAAAATCGTAAAACAGTGACGATTCGTAATCGTTACGAAGCCAGCGTGCCCACTGTCGTAGGCCCCGTTTCTAGGCAAAAGCCGGTGTTTGTGGAAGACGCAAAGTTTTTGCGCCAACAAACAGATAAACCCATAAAATGGGCGTTACCCGGTCCGATGACGATGATTGATACTTTGTATGATGCTCACTACCAAAGCCGCGAAAAATTGGCTTGGGAATTTGCCAAAATACTTAATCAAGAAGCAAAAGAATTGGAAGCCGCAGGGGTCGATATCATTCAATTTGATGAACCCGCCTTTAATGTATTTTTTGATGATGTGAATGATTGGGGAATCGCCTGTTTAGAGCGAGCTATCGATGGACTCAAATGTGAGACTGCCGTACACATTTGTTATGGCTATGGCATCAAAGCGAATACCGACTGGAAGAAAACGCTTGGTACTGAATGGAGACAGTACGAGGCCGTTTTTCCCAAATTGCAAAAATCGAACATCGACATTGTTTCTTTAGAGTGCCACAACTCACATGTACCCATTGAACTACTTGAACTAATCCGCGGTAAAAAAGTCATGGTTGGAGCGATTGACGTTGCAAACAACCGCATTGAAACACCCGAAGAAGTGGCGCAAACACTTAGACAAGCACTGCTATATGTCGATGCGGACAAACTCTATCCTTGCACTAATTGTGGCATGGCTCCGCTACCTCGTGACGTAGCCAGAGGGAAACTTCAAGCGCTTCAAGCCGGTGCGGAAATTGTGCGCAATGAGTTATTAGCCCTCTAAAAATTCTGTGACCTGTGACCTGTGAAAAAGAGTTTAAAGTAAGCTCTTTTTCACTCCACAGTATAAAATATCACTCATTAAACCTGAATATTCACAGAATAAATCTAAATCTTTCATGAATTTTTAGGACAGCTATAGATAAGAGAAAAGAAAGAGTGATACAACAAACTGTTATTAAAGAAGGCCCCAAATTTGTAAAGTCAATTAGAACACTTAAAACAAAAGAGTGAACGAAATAGATAGAAGACGAGTAAAGGGCAATAGATTTGCTACTACCAATCACGTTTATGTTATTAAAAAGCAAAAATATTGCAGGAGCTACAAAAATAAGAGATAAGTAAATATCAAACGCCCCCCCTTGCCTACTAAAGTTATAGTAAGATTCTAACAAAAGAAAGACCAAACCGATAAAAACCATTAGATACAGCTGATTTTTATCAAGTTTTTTATAGAACTCATGCTTTTTTATAAGGTAACCCAAACAAAAAAAAGGATATGAAAATAAAATTGCGTTTCTATGCATCCAAGTTAAATTGAACAATTTGTCCAAAAAACCACTACCGAAGTAATGATAATTTCCTAGATACTGAATTAAAACACCACATAGAAAAGTAATACACATTAAAGAAAACAATAATTTTGATGACCGATTACGTAACATTACCAACATAACCGCAGCACCAATCATTCCTGAAACATACCATAAATGATGATAACCAATAAAAAATTTAAATAACAGCCTCGCTATTTCTATAAAAGAAAAACCAGGTAGTTCAAACCAAAAAACAGAATAGATAAGCATCCAAAATAAATACAAAACAACAAGTCGCTTAAACCAATTCAAATAATTCCCTTTAAGAACCACATCACAGAAATAGTATCCATTTATTATCAAAAAAACAGGGACTGCAATTCGAAAAAAGCCATTAACCGTAAGATAGTGACCTAAGGAAGTAAATTCATTTAAAAATCCAGCATGAAGGCCAACAACCATGAAAGCCATAGCCAACTTCAATATATCTAATGACATATTTCTTTGCATAAAAAACCTTTACCCACAACATAGAAAATAAAACTAAACAGCTAAAATCAAAGTCAGCTTCTATTAAAAAATCCAACATATAAATATAGTTACTGAAACTTCCGAAAGACCAATTAATCGTTAGAAAATTCACTAACCAAAAGTGACGATATTCGGTTTCTTAGTAAAATTGTATAAAATGGAGTTTGAGCTACGCTTAGACTGTTTGGAGTAGTCATATTACTCTATTGGAACCAAACAGGATAACCGTCTTTTGCTAAATTTCAATTTGCATTAGGAATGCGCTGATGAAGTGGACAGCAATCGCCTGCTGTATGTTACTTTTACCCTTTTTGACTTCAGCTAAGGACGAAGACCTGTATGTCGGCGGCCACAGTATCTGGCCTCCTTACTTTATTTCAACACAAACGGGTCTTAGCGTAGAAATAGTCAAAGCGGCGTTTAATGCATCCAACAAAGGTTTTGAGTTTCATCCATCGCCTTTTTCTCGTGCCATGAGAGAACTTGCTAAGGGCGATTTAGATTTGATTACGGCACTTTGGAAAACGCCCGCACGTGAAGCAGTCTATGAATTCAGTGAACCCTATATTTCTAATCAATTATATTTTGTCACTTCCCCTACCGTACCGATTGATTATCAAGGCTTAGTAAGTCTATCTGGACATCACATTTGTACTATTTTGGGCTTTGGTTATCAAAGTTTACTCGATCCAATTAAAGACCTAAAGCAGATGACGTTGCTTGAGTTACGTACCTGTTTACTTCAATTGCACAAAGAGCGTGTAGAAGGTGTCATTGCGGATAAACATGCTGCACTGTATGAATTCAAACAAGACCCCGCTTTTAGTTCGTTTTCCTTTCGCGAGCCTATCATCGCCGATTGGCCCGTTCATATTGCGGTACTTAAAAGTAACCCCAGAGCGAGTCAAATTATTGAATCCTTCAATCAAGGACTGAGACTTATCCAACAAAATGGAACTTATGATCAAATCGTTAATCGCTATATGGATTCGCGTTAGATTTCTCACTTAAATACTTTTTTAAATCAGCGGTAAACGTGGTGACTTTGCCATGAGAGTGGCTTCGATGCGGATACACGACATGCACAGGCATCTGCATTTCTTCAAATGGTAATGTCACCAACTGCCCGTTTTCAACGTACGGTTTGAGTGCAAAATCAGGACAAAAACAGACCCCTAAGCCTAACGCAGCAAATTGTGCAGCGGCACTTGCACTGTTCACGCGAAGCGTCTCGTTAATGTTAAACTTAACGCCATTAAGCTGCCATTTACCGTCTAACTTTCCATTGCTGTCACCGATGCATGGCAATTGACTGAGAACATCAATTGAATTAATTGGACCATATTGTTCAAGGAAAGCAGGTGATACGCTGACTTGAAGTTTAATTTCGCCGACTTGTTTTGCAATTAGTGTTGAATCGGAGAGTCGACCAACCCGGACACAGAGATCAAATCCTTCCGACACCAAATCGACAAATCTGTCTTGAAATACACAATCAATGTGTAATTGAGGATAGGTGATTTTCATTTGTGCAAGAAATGGCACAAGACATTGCTCACCATAAGTTGTCGGCACGCTTATACGGAGCCGCCCGGCCATCCCTGTGGAGTCAGCAAGTAAATTGTGTTCCAGCTGTATGATGCCTTCGAGTAAACGCTTTGCTTCTTCGTAATACACACGGCCATCCTCTGTAAGACGGATATGACGCGTGGACCGGTATAACAAACGTACTTGAAGCTGTTCTTCCAGTGTCTTGACGTGTGTACTTACCAATGCTTTTGAGCGCCCCAAGCGGCTGGCCGCCTTGGTAAAAGAACCCTCTTCAACCAATGCAATAAAGCAGCTCATTAAATTCAACTTATCCATAATTGTTCATTATTTTTGAACACTATTTCAGATAATTTGCCAATTGTTCAATTCAAAAGCAAATCGTATCTTTACTTCATACCGATTTAGTGACGACTCACTGCAAGCTGGACGGCATCAATACGTCTTCTTCCAGACACGATTCGCTTATTAAATCATCGTGTTTAAGCAAACGCCTGTCGTTTAATAAGAAAGCACAGGTTACATTTTGAGGTATAAGATGAATAAATTTAATCAACCGGCTCTAGCAACCACCATTTTGCGATTGTCACTGGGCGTGATGTTTCTCGCTCATGGTTTTCTAAAACTACTTGTTTTTACGCCAGCAGGCACAGCGGGATTTTTTGGGTCACTCGGATTACCCGAGTTTTTAGGCCCGTTAACTATGTCGCTCGAATTAGCGGGTGGTCTATTGTTGGTCATTGGATTTCAAGTCAGGCTTGTGTCAGTATTACTCATTCCTATCTTAATCGGCTCAATTGTTTTTGTGCATGGAGCGAATGGCTGGGGGTTCGGAAATGCTGGTGGTGGTTATGAGTATCCGTTATTTTTAATTATGGCCAGTGTCGTTCAAGCGTTGCTTGGCAATGGTGCTTATGCAATCGAATCTCGATTTAAATCGGCTCAAGTTACAACGGCCAAAGCATAGGAGTAACATGCAATGAAAGCGGCTAATGCGCCACTTATCTATGTCAGTCACGGTGCACCGACCTTTGCGCTGGACAACACATCGATTGCAGCAAGTAACTTAAAAGAGCAAGGCAAAGAGCTTCGCAACGTAAAAGCAATCATTGCCATGTCACCCCACTATACAACATCAAGTTTAACAATCAACACAACGCAGCAGCACCGCATTGTTCATGATTTTTATGGCTTTGCAAAACCGTTGTATGAGTTGACTTATGAAGCGGCAGGTCATCAAACTTTTGCCGAAGAGGTTGCACGAAAGATATCCGCATCAAACTTGCCGGTAACCACCACAAGTCAAGCTCACCTGGATCATGGTATTTGGATTCCAATGCGTTACCTTTTGCCAACGTCTGACGTCCCAATTATTCAAATGTCCTACCCAGCAAGTTGGACGCTTGAACAATTAGAAATACTTGGACAGTGTCTCGCGCGGTTAAGGTTGGAAGGTTACGCGGTGTTGATGTCGGGCGGAGTGAGTCATAATTTCGCCGACCTCAAAACATCGTCTGAGCCGGCGTCTTACGTAAACCGTTTGCGGGAATCCTTGTTTTATTACGTAAAGAGCAAAGACACTGACGGGTTTAAGCAATACGTGCGTAACAATTCAGACGTGAAACGTGCTCATCCTAGTTTTGAACATTTCGCGCCTTTTTACGTAGCCTATTTTTCTGCCCACCCAGAAGACCACGTCGATATTTTCGAAGCGCCTATCGAATTGCATGCGTTAGCGATGGACTCCATTACGTGGAAATTCGTTGAATAACGACCTTTCCTTTGCTCAACAAGGATGTTGAACAGAATAAGTAATCTTACGTGCACGTTACCTACACTTTCTTACAAAACTTGGACACTCCCTCACAATATTTCCTTACCACATCAACTAAATTACCCGCAGTTACGGACGTTTTTTAACCACTCAAACTTCGACAATTTACAAAATGGAGCTTTTATGAAATTGCCACTGACCATTGCTGCTTGTGTTCTACTATTAACGGCTTGCTCGGAAGAAGACATTGAAACAGCTAACTTCGGCTCGAGTTTTTTCAAAAATCAATACAACCTCGTTAACGCGACCGACGTTGAGATTGCCTTTCACATGGCTAACACGGAACTTGATGGCGACGAAAGAAACGTACGTGAAGATAAATACCGCGTTAAAGTGTTGAACGCAGGTGACGCATCAACTCAAATTACTCATGAACATAACACAAATCGGCAGATCAGTTTCTTTGTGGAGTCTGTCAACAAACTTGGGATGCTCGTGCAAGAGAAAATCAAAGTGAAAAACGATACGGACTATCACTTTATCGCGATGCAAGGGAATAGTAACGCGCTCAATTTAAAGGTGTTGAAGAAAGAACGCAGTGACCACGACAACGTGTTTACTGTGCGGTTATTGGCCGCGGCGCCAATGTCCGCTTCCGTTAGTGGCCAAGCCGTAGTCTTAGAAACAGGGGAAGTTTCAAATTGGTATCAAGTTGATGAATGTGCGGGAGATATCCGTATCCAAGATGTGGCTGTCGACATGTGTACTGCGTCGTTTGGACGTAGTTATTTATTGGTCGTAAATAATAACGGTCTTAAAAGTCTCGTACTCGAATATTAATTCTCAAGCACCAAACTACGTTATGCTTCATGACGGTTTGGTGCTTTACTTTTTTTACAGGCGTTGGCTTTAAAAGACGTACAACGCAATCAATTGCTACACGTATTATTTGCGCTCGTAGAGTGCTTCAATTGACGCTTTTTCAATGGTATTCGCGTTAACCATATAACCAACTAGCGCGCCTGATGCGGTTGCTGGCAAATCTAAGTTCCCAGACAGCGCATGCACTGTAAAGGTATAGTGATGTACACCATGCCCTGGTGGTGGGCAGGCGCCACCGAATGCCGCTGTACCGTAGTCACTTTCAATTTGCATGGCACCTTTTGGCAACATCGCACCATGTATATTTCCTGCATCTCTTGGTAGCGACTGCGTCTTTGCAGGAATGTTAATCACTTGCCAATGCCACCAGCCACTACCTGTTGGCGCATCGCGGTCATGCACTAACACGGCAAATGATTTTGTGCCTTCTGGCGCATTGTGCCACTCAAGTGCTGGTGATTGATTGTCCCCTGTACAGCCAAATCCCTGAAATTCATGCGTCTTACTCATCATTTTGCCATCTTGAATATCTGGGCTTGTGAGCCTAAATTGACCCGCAAACGAAGAGCCTGCACTCAGTAAGCAAACACCTAAACCAAGTGTATAAATCACATTTTTCATAGTAACGACCTTTTCCTAAACTAAATTAATATCTAGAAGTTCAAGATATTGGCTTGGCTCACCTCAGCGTCACTTCAGTGTTGTATATGACGTTAATGAGCTAAACCGATTAATCTCTGATAGCAACACAATAAACCAATCTAAGGTTCGTTATTTGCCATTTACCATCAATCTTTCGCCTTTTCCCGTCAACTCGTTTTTGCGAACCTCTGACGGCGTCATGCCAAACTGTTCTTTAAAGCGTTCACTGAATCTCGATTGGGATTGATAACCGCACTCCAATGCGATATGTAAAATTGGCTTGCTGGTACTTTGGAGAAGGTGTAGACCCAGTCCCAAGCGAACATCATCTTTCAATTGTTGTAAACTGGTCTGCTCGTCTTTGAGTCTTCTGCGCAAGGTTGATTCACTCATACCAAAGTGTTGAGCAATTTGGTGAGCCGAAATGGGTTCTTCAATCGTCACCTGCAAAAAGCGCTGCACTTGATCGCTCAATCCTTGCTCTCGCCACAGTGATTGTACTTCGTTCCATCCTTGCACTTGGATAAACTTCACCAGTTCTTGACGACGATTTTCCCAAAGCTCAGGCGGCGAGATGTCAGCCCACTCCACAAACTGACCGAGAAGTAGCATAAACGTTTCATCGAATGGTTTAACAATAAAATCGGTTTGTCCATTTGCGAAATAGGAGGTTGGTTTATCTGACGGGTAAAATTCAATGATTAATGCAAAATATGGACGTTCAGTTGGAATATTACGAACCACAATAGTTTGGCGATTAGCAAGTAAAATACATTCACCTTCACGTAAAACCACTTCCACGCCATTTTGCAATTCAATCTCTTTGCGACCACTCAATACAAACATCAACACCGGATTGATAAGACGCAGATTTCGTAACTTTTGTTCTGTCTTTGCCGTGTATAAGGCAAAGGGCAAAGGCTTTGATGACTCCGTTACCTTTTGAAGGCGAACTAATAATTCCTTTAGCACACGATGCTGGTTGACTGCCATGATTTTTCCCACTCAGTATCTCTCCATTGCTCTCAGGATTAAGCTAGTTGGTTGGAAGCGACACTCGAACACCCAATCCTCCGCCCTCTCGATTAAACAAGGCAATCTGACCATGATGTGCTTCTACAATTTCTCTACAAAGCGCAAGCCCCAAGCCACTGCCTGAAGCTTTTGTCGAATAGAATGGAACGAGAGCATTTGCCATCACCTGTTCACTCATTCCTTTCCCACGATCAAGCACTTCAATTATAACATTTTCATGCTGCCGATAAGCTCGAGCACAGACGTCCTGTTCAGGTGACCCCGATTCATGCGCATTTTTTAGCAAGTTGATCATCAACTGTTCTAGTTGAATTTGATCGGCCTGTATTTTTAAGGATGAATTACCTTCGACGTTGCATCGCCACTGTTCACTTATCGCCGTCATAAATTGCGCCCATTCAATGGCTGCTAAATTTGGGTTAGGCAACTTTGCAAACTTGCCATAACCTTGAACAAACTCCGTTAAATGCGCGATGCGCTCATCAATTGTCGCAAATACTCGGGTTAGCCTTGGCTCATCAACATGCCGCGTTAATAATTTTCCACTGTGCAGCATCGATGATATTGGGCCAAGTGAATTGTTCAATTCATGGCTGATAATACGTATCACCTTTTTCCATACCATGACTTCCTGGCGGCTTAGCTCACGTGTCATTTGCTTCAAAATATATAATCGATGAGGTTGATTATTAAGAAGGAATTCCCCTATCGCCAAATGCCAAGTTTGCGTTTCTTGATTATCGAGTGTAACACTGAACAACCCTTCGCGTTCTTCACCCAGAGCCAACTTAAGCCCCATCGATGCGCTTTGTTTAAGCGTATCAAAAGAGAGACCTTCGAGTTTTTCAGTGTGGCTAAAGAGATCGCGAGCCGCGTAATTACTGAAGACTACTTGATGATTTGAATTTACGAGCAATAGTGCTTGTGGGGAACTTTGCAGGACTTTATCGAGCATTAACTCACGTTGATACAACCATTGTTTTTCCGCTCTTAACTGCAACGCCGTTTGATTGTAAAGTCGGCACAATGTGCCAAATTCATCGTTTTGAGAATACGCCAACGTCGTCGCAAACTCACCATCTTTGAGGTTCAACAAACCAAGCTCCATTGCATCCAACCCCTCGCGAAGCCCAGCTGAGAGTTGGCGCGTCAAAATAGAGCTCAATACAATTGAGCACAGGAGAAATATACCTTTAGTCAAGGCATCCAGTTCACTGAACCACAGCACCGGCAACGACGTTAATAATACGACACTGCCTGTGATCATATGCAACTTGTGTATCAAGGTTAGGCGCATCAATAATCAATCTCGAATTTTTGCAAACGACGGTAAAGCGCTTGACGAGTAAGACCAAAATGACGCGCAACTTTCGCAATAACACCTTGGTATTCACGCATTGCCGCTTCAAGCTCCGCTTTGTTAGGCTCTTTTTGCGCCGTCTTCGCACTTTGTGTCGATGCCATTGCAGCAACGTTCAACTGCAGGCCAAAGTCAGTCGCTTCAATGATCCCATGAGGTTTGAGTACGGCTACGCGCTTACACGCATTTTCGAGTTCTCTGACATTTCCAGGCCAAGTGTGATTTTTAAGATGCTGCTCGGCTTCCAAAGAGAAATCACGTTTCGGTAAAAAGTGTTTTACTAACGGTAAAATATCGTCAGGTCGGTCTGAAAGCGGTGGCAGGTTTAACTCAATCACGTTTAAACGATAATACAAATCTTCACGGAAGTGCCCTTCACGTATGTCGTTAAGCAAGTGTGTATTGGTTGCAGAAATAACCCTGACCTGTGTGTGATGAGTCACCACAGACCCTAATCGTTCGTACTCACCTGTTTGCAAAACCCTCAATAACTTCGCTTGCCCAGACAACGGTAAATTGCCCATTTCATCAAGAAACAACGTTCCGCCGTTTGCAGCTTCAAAACGACCAATCCTTGTTTTGGTTGCCCCAGTAAAGGCCCCAGCCTCTGCACCAAATAACTCTGCTTCTATCAAATCACTTGGGAGTGCACCAACATTCACCTTAATAAACGGTGCATCAGCTAACTTTGAGTTTGCTTGAATAAGCTCCGCTATTTTTTCTTTTCCCGAACCATTGGGCCCGGTGATAAGCACCGATATATCCGATGTCGCAACTTGCAGCGCCATATCAACAACACGCTGCATTTGCGCACTTTCATAAATCAATCCAACCGCGTTTGCGTTATCTTTACTTGGTTGCATGACTGATTGCTGCCGTGCGATTTTGTCGGAATCTTGCTTTGCTTTACTTAATTCGATGAGATTATGAATTGTGGTGACGAGCTTTTGGTCATCCCAAGGTTTCGCGATGTAGTCTGACGCCCCGGCTTTAACTAACTCAATCGCTGTCTCAAGCTCCGTCCAAGCGGTGATCAAAATGATAGGTAAATGTGGATTTAGCCCTCTAAGTTGATAAAAGAGCGACTTACCTTCTTCACCAGACGTTGTATCTCCCGTGAAATTCATGTCCTGAATGACTAACGAAATCGATTGATAATTAACGATTTGCGAGGCATCAAAGGGATTGTCGGCCGTGACAACCTGAAAACCATGTATTTCGAGTAACAAGGACAGCGCGTCCAAAATCGCAGGGTTATCATCAACTATTAAGATTTTTTCCATGTTCAGCATTTTATTCTTATCGCCCTCTCACGATGGGTAAGGAGCTTGTGCTACGCTGTTTTCCAGTGTAGCACGTTGTTTTCAAAAAATATCCTTTCGCTGTACCGTCATTAAATACTGCGTGTTGCGATACTCGGTGAAATGTCAGCCGCACGCTTTGCGGGAGCAAGTACCGACAACAAGCTCATTACTAACACCGATAACGCGGTGAATGCGATAAAGCTCAGCGGCAGTGCTGGTAAGGAGAACACCGTCATAAGTTGCTGTCCCAACAAATAGGCCGCGACACTGCCTATCACCAAACCACTCACGCTGATCAGGGTATTTTCGACTAAAAAGTAACGAATAATCGCTGATTTGCGAGCGCCCAAAGCACGACGTGTGCCGATTTGTTTTGTCCGTTTGCTAATGTTAAACAGCGTTAAACCAAAGACGCCCAATGCAGTGACAAGCACGAGCACGACAATCAAGACAACCAACATACGAAGCATTAACGTATCTTTTGCGTTGTACTTTGATTTGAGTAAATCGAACCCTTCTATTTCGCGTACGACACGTTTGTCATACAACGCCAGCATTTTGTCTTCAATTTGAGCCATCACTTGAGCACGCTGACCCGGCGCGGTGCGTACTACAAAGTCTTGAATGGTGTCCGTCTTAACGAGTGGAATAATTAAGGCGTTGAAAGGCTTAGAATCACGCAACCATGCTCCCGCCATACGCTCAACAATACCAATAATCTGAACCGGCTTATCCTCCATAAAAATGGTCTTTCCAAGGCCATTGCCTTCAGGGAACATTTCGTCGGTAAATGCTTTTGACGCAATGACAACTGATGGAGCTGTTTGCTTCCCGTCGCTGCCATGAACGACAATCTCATCATCGCTGAAATTACGTCCCTCACTGAGCTTAACACCTAATGTATTTAACGCATGCTCGTCTCCAAACATGTAACTCGCGCGCACTTGTTTTCCTTTTTCTGGCTCAGGTTTTTCACCAAATCCAGAGGCGCTGCCAGAACCTGAAAGCGGAACGGTTTGCATCAAACTGGCGTCAATCACACCTGGGATTTGGCGAAGCATCGCTTCATCAAGCTCGATCTGCTGGTCGATATTTACATCACGCCCAAATGTCATCACGTTAAACGTGAATAACGCTTCCTCTTGATACCCTGTGTCCTGCTTTAAGTAAGTCAACCTATCACTAATAATGAATGCGGCGTTACTGACGATCGCGGTGGTAATCGCAATTTGAATAAGCAACAAAAAGGCACCCACTTTTGAGCGAAGCATGGCGTTAATAATTGGTTTAATTTCTAACATGTTTCACTCCTTATTGGCTTTTCAGATAAATAGCGGGTGTGGTGCGGCACACTATCCACGCAGGGTACAATCCCGCAATAATGCACGACACAATGGCAATAACCGGAGATGCAAACAACATTGTGGCATCCATCGTCGCCAAATTAGTGTACACACTGTGCGTCGCGCGCACGCCCCAAAGTCCTAATTGCGAAATCACGATACCCAACGTACCGCCAAGAAAGCCAAGAAGAGACACTTCAACTAAATGTTGATAAAACACTTGTCGCTTACTTGCACCCAGCGCTCTTCTGACACCCACCTCTGGTGCACGACGCAAAAATTTAGCCAGTAGTAGTCCCAAAATATTCGCAAGACATACCGCAAGGAACATGAAGCTCAGTGCCACAAGTACTTTGTTGTCCTTACTTACCACGCTGAAGAATTCCATCCAATCGTCCACGTTATTGAGCTTATAAACCAGTTCATCCCGGTTAAAACGACCCAATTTCTGTTGCTCTTGCATATACGCCATGAGGTATTCACCATAACGTTGTTTGGCTTGTTCGTCTGGCAACTCGGCCCAGAACTGAACCCAAAAACGCTCTGAGTTTAATTTATCCTGAAACGTATTTGATGGCTCAAATTTCCAACCATTGGTGTTCCCCCAGTTGTCTAATTCCCGTGCCGCGACCAATGAAAATGGCATGTAGATATGCTCTGGCTTTTGAAATGCACCATTATTCAAATCGTAGAACTTAATATGAATGTCCCACGTTTTGATTATCCCAACGATTTGATACTGTCCATCATCTAAGTTAATTGACTTGCCCACATTGTTGCCGCCACCGAACAACTTATTATTCAAATAATCATCGATAACAATCACTGGCGACGCATTGAGGTCATCATTTTCAGACCAAGTCGCACCATTGATAAACTCGAGGTTAAAAATCTCAAAAAACTGACGATTCACGAGCCGTGCCGCACTTGAGAAGGGCTTTACTGTCGACGAATCTAAATGGACCGAAAACCCCGTTTTCACGCTGGCTGTTTTGCGCTCTGGAATAGGCGCATTCATCAGGTTTACAGCATCTTGATAGGTCATTTGCCTTGGCATGCCATCTTTGGTCCAAAGCTTTACACCTTCATCAACGGTTTGAAGTTGCGGGTGAAAAAGCTGGTTGCTCTTTTCTGGAATAGGGTCCATGGACATCATGTGATAGACCGACAAGCTGGTCATCGTGACGCCCACGCCGATTGCTATCGCAAGTACCATTAAAAATGACACCACCGGAGTGCGCTTAAAGCTGCGCCAGCTTAAATCTAGATAATGCGTAAACATGTTATACACCTTCTAGTACTGGCGCAGGTTGGGAAGGATGACCTTGATAAAGCGTGAAATCAGCAAGTTGCCCATCAACCACTTGAATATTACGTGGTGCACGGCGCGCCAATTCTGGGTCATGGGTCACCATGATGATAGTCGCTCCATCGCGATTAATTTGTTCTAGTAACTCCATAACTTGTCTTGCCATTAAACTATCCAAGTTTCCGGTTGGTTCATCGGCGAGTAAAAAGCGAGGTTGACCAGCAAGCGCGCGTGCAATTGCAACTCGCTGCTGCTGGCCCCCAGAGAGTTGTTGTGGCAAATGCTTCGCTCGGCTGGCTAAGCCTACTTGCTCTAAGCATTGCTCAATACGACGTTTACGCTCCGCAGCCTTGATACCACGATAACGAAGTGGGACTTCAACGTTCTCATATAAATTTAAGTCAGGGATTAGGTTAAAGCCCTGGAAAATAAAACCAATTTTTTGGTTCCGTAGATCTGCACGTTGGTTGTCCGACAGGCGACCTACATCAATACCATCGAGCAAATATTGACCCGTTGAAAATGGCTCTAGCATACCTGCAATGTTTAAAAATGTTGTTTTACCTGAGCCCGATGGCCCGGTAACCGCGATGAACTCACCTTCTTTTACACTTAGGTTAAAATCACGAAGAGCGTGCGTTTGCACCATGTCAGTTTGGTAAATTTTGCCTACATTTTTCATTTCTAACATTTTGTCATTCCTGTGTTTTCCTTGGCTTAATTCACGTCTTATCTGGCCAAGTCTTATTAAAATTATTGTGCTTTTAAGCGGCGCGTTTTGTCTGCGCGTCGCTCTGCTGCGCTTTGTTAATTCAAAAGAATTGAAGGTGATTGATTAAACGTTTCGTAGTTCGAGATGATGATTTCATCACCTACCTCTAAGCCTGAAAGCACTTCAACTTCTCGAAGACTGTAAGCGCCTAACTCGATATCAATTTTGGTGGCGATGTTGCCATTCAATTTGTACGCGACAAAGCCAC
This sequence comes from Pseudoalteromonas xiamenensis, assembly GCF_030994125.1. NCBI lineage: Bacteria > Pseudomonadati > Pseudomonadota > Gammaproteobacteria > Alteromonadales > Pseudoalteromonadaceae > Pseudoalteromonas > Pseudoalteromonas xiamenensis. The sequence continues at coordinate 205,579 of NZ_CP099918.1, forward strand.
CAGCCTGAGTGAATCCACCACGTCTCACTTTGAGTACATTTTGTTTATTTTCTAGTAAGATACGCGCTGAAAGTTGTTGATTCTGACGGATGCCGGTCAAATCGGTTTGGCCGAAGCGAACACGCGTCGTCACTTCACGATTACTGACTTCAGGTGAAATAGCCGAAAGCTTACCTGTGACCATTTGATTACCAATTTTGAGCTCAACGTCCATACCAAGTCCTAGCTCATTAGCAAAACTTTCAGACACTTGCACTTCAGCTTCATAATTGCTTAAGTCAACTAACGTCATCAGGGCTTGGTTTTTGCTCACCAATTCTTTCGGTTGTACGTTTAAGTTACCGACAATGCCAGATACCGAGGCCGTAATGTTTAAGTTCTTAACTTTGCGCTCCAGTTCTTCTACTACAAACTGTTGTCGCTCGAGCGTGCTTTTTGCCGCTTGCAAGTCAAAAGCAAGCGTGTCTTTCGCCAGCGCGACTTCTTCTTTCGCATGTTTAAAACTTAACTTCGCTTTAGCGAGCTCATCGACCGCTTTTTCTAAGTCAATTTGGCTTATCAAATGTTCTTTAATTGACAATTGCGCCCTGCGGTTCTCTCTGTCCGCAGCATTGAGTTCAACTTGAGCCATATCGAGTACTTTATTAAGGTTCAATGTTTCTCTGCGCGCATCAAGTTCCTTACGTGCTAATTCGCCCTGCAATCGAGCAAATTCAGAATTCTGCTGCTGCAATTCGTTATTTAGTTCAGGGCTATCTACTATCGCAACCACTTGACCAACAACGACACGGTCACCTGCACTCACTTGCAGATCCACAAAACCTTGCTCTGGGCTGTAAACGCGAGGGGCATTAGCCGCGACGACTTTGCCTGTCGCGACAACATCACGGGTTAAGTCACCGCGCTCGACTTTCGCAAACTGCAATTGCGCCTTTTCAATGGATTGTTCCGCCGTTTCGCCATTAATAATGGCATTTGCAGAAAGCGCGATGGCAAACGTGGCCGCGATGGCAAGCACAATATTACGCGGCGTTTTTTTACTTTTTGTAATGACGACGTCTTGTCCACTGGTATCTTTAATCATGGTTAGTCCTTACACCAAGCAGATAATTCACTGACACGAATTGCCAAAGCAATTGCAATGACCATAAGAGGTGAAATAAAAAAACAACTCAACAACATCGGTTTCTGCTTGTATTTAGTTGATAGTACGAAAAGTAATACCAACTTTGTGCCAACTTTTATCTAATTGATTATAAAGAACTTAATTTATTTAGTGTCGTTAAAAGACTGTCCGCGGACACAAAAAGTGTCCGCAGCGGACACTTTAATCAGGCCCAAGTTGAAGGTTTACGCGGTGGTGATTCCGAACTTCTTAAGACGTCGATATAAGCTACGAGTTGAAATACCTAGGGCTTCAGACAACGCCTCTATCGACCCGGAATGATTTGCAACAGCATACTGTAAATACTGTTTTTCCGCTTCGTCGAGCGAAAGCAACGGTTTGAATTCATCTGAATCGTTGCGCACTGCCACGGCCGGTTTTGCCATTGCTATGTCTGGACCAAAATCGACCTTATGTATTTCATTGTCATCACTCATTATCGCCGCACGCAAAATGACGTGCTTGAGCTCACGAATGTTTCCATTGAAAAGCCCAGTTTGTAGCTGACTTAGCGCATAATTTGAAAGGCGTTTACCAGCAAACTCTGACTTTTCGAGTATATGTTTGGCAAGCAACTCTATATCGTGTTTTCGCTCACGAAGCGCTGGTAGGTGAATTGGAAATGCAGCAATTCGATAGTAGAGGTCTTCGCGAAACTTCCCTTCTCTTACATGTGATAACAAATCTTTGTGGGTTGCACACACTAATCGAAAATCTGCATTACGATAAACGGTGCTTCCTACCGACCGAAAATTCCCGGTTTCTAATAGGCGTAAAAGCTTAACTTGCATGCTCATTGGCACGTCAGCGATTTCATCTAAAAACAATGTTCCACCGTGCGCCAGCTCCACTAGCCCCGCTTTTTTCTGCGTTGCGCCAGTAAAAGCCCCCTTTTCATGACCGAACAATTCACTTTCAAAGAGATTCTCATTGAGTCCCGTACATTCGACTACCACAAACGGTTTGCTACTGCGACGACTCGCTTGATGCAATGCTTTTGCAGCGAGTTCCTTGCCTGTCCCTGTTTCACCACACAACAATACATTGATGTCGGTTTGGCCACTGCGATTAATCAATTTCAGCATTGCTTTAAACGCATCAGACTCACCAATCATCTGTGCTTGCCCAATGTGTCTAGAGGCGTACTCTATCTTGTCCAACACTTCTAGAAAGCCAATGGTAATCCCATCATCATCCACGATTGGCCGCATGTGAATGTCGCAGTAAGCATCTCCATCTGCTGTTGGGTGGATGTGTAATGCACTACTGGCTTTTCCTGTTTGTTTACATTCAGACAAGGGACATTGTTCGCCCTGCTTATCACACGGTTCATTCACATGATGACTGACTTCATAGCAACGACTATAGCCGATTTGAATCGTCGTCTCGTAGAGCTCTCGATAGGGTAAATTTACTGCAAGGATCCGATAGTTGGTATCGATAAAAATGGCCGGTTTTTCAACCGCGTTAATCATCGCTTGCACTGTTGCAATATTCATCTTCGCTCAACTAAAACAAATTATGTCTGCCACTTATGACACAAAAACACCATTAGTGACAAACAAATAAATGGAAGTATATTTTTTTGCAGTATTTTCAATAACTTCTAAACTAAATTTTTGGCATAGGACTTGTAATGCGTAAGTTAGTTTTAAGGAGGTCAGATGTTCAATAACAAACTGGTTAAACACTTAGCGGTCATTGTTGTGGTCAAGGTATGTGCAGTATTTCTCATTAAGTCGCTGTTTTTTGCAGAGCCGAGTTTAGACAGCTACACCCCAAAATCACAACAAGTTGGCGAACACTTGATCTCTAAATAATCTTAAGGGGACTTACATGGAACTTACCGTCGTCGAGCTGTCGCGGCTGCAATTTGCACTCACCGCGATGTTTCATTTTATTTTTGTACCGCTCACTCTTGGGCTGTCCTTTATTTTGGCTATCATGGAATCCGTTTACGTGATGACCAATAACCCTGTCTATAAAGATATGGTGAAGTTTTGGGGGAAATTGTTCGGGATTAATTTCGCACTGGGTGTAACCACGGGCCTCACCATGGAATTCCAGTTTGGTACAAACTGGGCGTACTATTCACACTATGTTGGCGATATTTTTGGTGCACCTCTAGCCATTGAAGGTTTGGTGGCGTTTTTTCTTGAATCCACGTTTATCGGTTTATTCTTTTTTGGTTGGGATAGACTCACCAAGCGCCAGCATTTATTAACTACTTGGCTGGTCGCGTTAGGCTCAAACTTTAGTGCGCTCTGGATCCTCATTGCCAATGGTTGGATGCAAAACCCAGTAGGCTCAGAATTCAATTTTGAAACTATGCGCATGGAAATGGTCAGCTTCGCTGAACTTATTTTTAACCCCGTTGCACAAGTCAAATTTGTTCATACCGTCGCGTCTGGCTATGTCACGGGTGCGATGTTTGTTTTGGCCATTTCAGCTTATTACCTTTTGAAGAAAAGAGACATCGCCTTTGCTCGTCGCTCTTTTGCCATCGCTGCAAGCTTTGGTCTTGCGTCGATTCTCTCTGTTATCGTACTTGGCGATGAAAGTGGCTATGAGATTGGCGACGTACAAAAAACTAAACTGGCAGCAATCGAAGCCGAATGGGACACGCATGAACCACCGGCTGCCTTTACCTTGATTGGTTTACCAAATGAAGAAACCATGACCACCGATTACGCCATTAGGATCCCCTATGTGTTAGGTTTAATTGCAACGCGCTCTATTGACGAGCCAGTGACCGGTATTAAAGATCTCATCTCGGAACATGAGCAACGTATTCGTCGAGGGATGGTCGCCTTTGGATTACTTCAACAATTACGTCACGGTGATAAAAGTGCTGAAACCGTCGCAGCTTTTAATGAAGTTAAAGTGGACTTGGGCTATGGCCTACTTCTAAAAAAATACACAGACAACGTAACCGATGCTACCGATGAGCAAATACAAGCTGCGGCCAGAGACACTATTCCAAAAGTAGCTCCACTATTTTGGTCTTTCCGCGCAATGGTGTTCAGTGGTTTTGTGATGCTGTTCGTTTTTGCAATGGCATTTTGGCAAAGCACACAGCATCGCCAAGAAAAGAAAAAATGGCTGTTAAGAATGTGCTTATGGTCACTTCCTTTACCTTGGATAGCAGCAGAATGTGGTTGGTTTGTCGCGGAATATGGCCGTCAGCCTTGGTCCATTGCCGAAATTTTACCGACGGGACTCAGCGCCTCTTCCGTAAGTGCCGGCGATGTCACGCTTTCACTTTTGGCCATTTGTAGTTTCTATCTCTTATTGTTCATCGCGGAAATGTACTTGATGATCCACTTCGCAAAACGCGGACCGTCTTCTCTTGGATTGAATAAGTATCACTTTGAGCAAACGAATAATGCACCACAAGGGGGCTCTAACATGTTGGATTATGAAACACTAAAACTCATCTGGTGGTTACTTATTGGTGTGTTACTGATTGGCTTCGCAGTAACAGACGGCTTCGATTTAGGTGTCGGCATGTTACTGCCTATCTTAGGCAAAGATGACACAACAAAGCGTGTGATGATCAATACTGTCGGGCCGCATTGGGAAGGTAATCAGGTTTGGTTGGTTACGGCAGGTGGAGCTTTGTTCGCTGCTTGGCCTCAAGTGTACGCCGTCGCCTTTTCGGGATTTTATTTAGCAATGATTTTGGTGCTTGCAGCACTATTCTTCCGCCCCGTGGGTTTTGACTATCGCAGCAAACTCGACAATCCCACATGGCGCAAAATGTGGGATAACGGTTTATTCATTGGCTCGTTTGTTCCGGCACTTGTGTTTGGCGTTGCCTTTGGAAATCTATTACAAGGTGTTCCCTTCTTGCTCGATGAATACCTGCGTGCAACGTACCAAGGAAGCTTCTTTGCGCTATTGAATCCATTTGCCATTTTATGTGGGCTCGTCAGTGTACTTATGCTGGTCACGCAAGGCGCAACATGGTTACAAATGAAAACCACGGATGAATTAAAAATACGCTCTGAAAACATCAGTGTCATATCTGCAATTACGACAGCAATTGCCTTTGGTTTTGCCGGCGTGTGGCTCTATTTCGGCCATTTTGGTTACGAGGTCACTGCATTTTCTTCAAGCACTCAAGCTGCAAATCCTTTGTTAAAAACCGCAATCGCTCAACCTGGTGCTTGGTTTCATAATTATGAGCGATACCCATGGATGATAGCCGCACCTGTTTTGGGTCTGATATTGCCTTTTGCAACGGCGCTATTTAGCAAAAAACAGGCAAATGCGATGGCGTTTTTAACAAGTTCATTGGGAGTAGCGGCTATAATTCTAACAGCAGGATTTGCCATGTTCCCATTTGTCATGCCATCGAGTCTAGACCCAAACCACAGCTTAACTGCGTTGGACGCAACATCCAGCGAACTGACATTAACGATCATGCTCGTTGTTGCATTGATATTCGTACCCATTGTGCTTGGCTATACCCTTTGGTCTTACTTCAAAATGTTCGGCCGCATTAGCCAAGAGGCGATCCATAGCAACAGTAAATCTTTGTATTAAGGAGCAAATTATGTGGTATTTCACTTGGATTTTAGGTGTGTTATTGGCCTGCGCATTTTCAATAATCAATGTAATGTGGCTTGAAAACACAGAGAATTTAGACCGACTTAGTGAACTTGAAGACGATTGAGGTACGTCGAATTTATGTCTTCACTAAACTCTCGTTGTTCACTTTACGCATCACGTTTTGCTTTATGGCAGCAAAACGTGATTTTCCAATACGTGTCCTTTTTGTTAGCAACGATCACGACCTTACTTGTCCTGTTTTGGCCGCCTGTTGCAGTAAATACTCAAGGACAAGTTGATCACGGAACGTTTACCCTTGTTATGTTGGCAAACAGTGCTGCATTTATTCATGGCATCGGGTTTAAACCGCACACGCTATTGTGGCGATGTCTTTTTACCCCTTTTTTTGCATGGCCACTTTTAATGTGGTTTTTGCTTGGACTGGTTTAATAACGCAGTTAGTCCAGTCAGTTTTTGCGATTAGGCCGTATCAATGTACCCGTTTCATTATTCACCTTTTTGCAAAAACTCATGCTTAAGTAGAAACTAACCAAAGGACACTACGACTAAAATACGTTCTATAGATGAAATGTAAATCGCTTCTGTCTATACTCAAATAAGTTGCAAATGATGAGAGCGAAACATGGATTTAGAACATGCTGCATCACATTATGAAGAGTACGGTTTTGTCTGCCTAAGAAATTTTTTGCCTCAAACTATGTTAGACATGGTAGAGCCAGTCGTGCGTGCGTTTCACGACAGATGGGTAGACGACAACCATCTCTTTTATAAGGCCAGTGCCATTAATTCATCTGGTTTAACCGCTGAAACCTATTTGGAGAAAGAAGAACGTCAAAAGTTGTTTGCGCTTATAGGCAGTGAAGAAATGAGCAAACTTGCAACTACCTTGCTTAAACGCCCCATTTATATGAACTCACAACTATTTTTCAATCCGATTAATCCCCATCAAAAAAATTATTGGCATCGTGATGGACAATATCACTTGAGTCTGGAGGAACAAAAAGACGCACTGCAAGGTCCTGACATTATTCATGTGAGAATACCGCTTGCCAATGAACCGGGCATGGAACTCGTCCCAAAAAGCCATAAAACATGGGATAGCCCTCTTGCACTCGATGTAAGGCTTGAGAAAAATGGCCACAAGAAAAGCGATCCACTCCCAGAAGGACAGATTATTCAGCTCAATCGTGGCGATGTCTTAGCTTTTTCCGCGAACATGCTGCACCGTGGTTTGTACGGACAAGAACGGTTTGCACTAGACATTTTATTTTGTGAACCCGAAATGCATTCGTTCCTGAATGACGTACATCAGCCTTGCGCGGAGATAAAAGCAACGTTAGAGTGTTTGGCTGTATTTCCCTAAAACAAGAATAAACGACATGTTCAAATCAATTTTGCTCGGCACCTTGCTATGCACAAGCTTCGTATCATCTGCCGCAGACGTTGTATTGTTTCGTCATGCAGAGAAACAAGATGGCACGGATCCCTCATTAACTACCGAGGGCAATATACGAGCCGAGCGTATAGCAAATCTCCTTGCACCGCTTTCACCAACCGCGCTCTATGCAACAAACTACAATCGAACACAGCAAACTATCGCTCCTTTAGCAAAGAAAACACGTTTGCAGGTTTTAAGCTATAACCCTAGGCAACTTGAAGCATTTGCTGAATCATTGCGCGAAATGAAAGGAGTCGTGGTCGTAGCCGGACATTCCAATACAACACCTGAACTAGTAAAATTACTCTCAGGTACGAATTGGCCAATAGATGAAAGTACGTTTGATGATCTCTTTATCCTCAAGCAAACGGAGCAAGGTTTCAAGTTCAATCACTTCTCGTCAAATAACACGTCTTTGGCAGAAAAGTAAATCGCTCACTTTTATTTCTGAGCGCAGATAACCTTGCGCTTGGAAAGCATTTCGATTGCAATTCAAACGATTAGTTTGCAACTCGAGTTAAATGAGTTGCGCAACAACGATACACACTATGCTCGAAAACACGCCTCCATAAAAAAGACTCGCTTTTAATCTTATACAAATCATTGCGTTCAAAGCTTTGTTAACGAACCTCACAAACAAATAACAATGAATTTCCATTCTTGCTCCTACACTTAAAATGTAGTGGAGGTGTCATATGAAAAAATGGTTCGCGATCGGATTTTTGCTTTTAGCAACACTTATAGGCGGATATAGCATATGGATTTTGAATCAGCCCGAAGACCCTTATTTAGCTCGCCAGGTTAAGCAAACCGCACAATCTGAAGACAACTTTTTGTTGGACTTTTACCCGCACATCAGCAAAGTCTCGCGCCCCGTCGAGTGGTATCACTTCCCTATTCCACTTGGTGATATTGGTCCGAATCGCAGTTTGTATTCTGGACCAAACCAATACCCCTTTTTCTGTATGACCGTCGATTCCGACCTAGGTCAACCCGTTGTGGATAACCAACATAGTGATGGCGTCCCAGTGTTCAATCATGGCAAGCAAATCGTGGGATTTAGTAAAGATTGTGGTTTACCAAGTCAGTACACCTACTATGAAATCACAGAACGCGGCATCAACAATGTGACAGCAGAGGCAATCAAGAGTGACCATCATGGCCTGTTAGTAAGGGTCGAACAAGGCACAATAAATCGTTTTATTTACGCAATTGTAATGCCTGTCGGTATTGACGACCTTCCCTATCGAAACACCTCTACCAATTGGAACAAAAAGCTCATTTATCAATTTAATGGCGGTTCAGGAATAGGCTTTCGTCAAGGTAGGCTCAGTGCGGTGAGTTTGATCAAGAATCAAATTGAACAACTTAAATTAGGTTACGCCGTGGTGAGCTCATCCGGCAATAAAACGAGCTATACCTACAATATGCTGCTCGCGGAAGACACCGCTGCACGTGTGAAAAAACAATTTGTAAGTCTCTACGGTGCACCACTTTATACCGTTGGGATCGGCGGTTCAGGGGGCGGTTTAGCGCAATATTTAATTGCACAAAATGGCTCGGGCGTTCTTGATGGTCTCATTCCTCTTTATTCTTACCCAGATATGATCACGCAAACAACCTACGCGCTTGATTGTGATTTGCTCAACAACTATTTTACCTTTCGCGCGAAAGACAAGTCGTATTGGCGAGATTGGGAGAATCGACAACGCATTGAGGGTATGAACGCCATTAACGATTTCCCTCAAAAAGCGGGCTTTATGCAACCCATTAATCAATTGAAAGCAGGCTTTTTTCCATCTTTGCCAACAGGCAGCAGCGAATGCATCAATGGTTACTTTGGCTTATCCAGCTTTATTAACAACCCTAAACAAGGATTTTTACGGCCTTTGTTCAGTGACGATGTGTTAGAAACGACGCAGTGGAGTTACTGGCAGGACTTGGTTGCTGTGTTTGGACACGATGAAGACGGCTTCGCCAATTCCACTTGGGATAACGAAGGCGTGCAATACGGTCTAAATGCGCTTGTACATCACGAAATTTCGATTGCACAATTTATAGATTTGAATCGGAAAATCGGTGGCTGGAAATCACAAACAGCCATGGCGCAGGAGGAAATTGTGATGCCGTTTGGCGCCAAACTCCCGATTTGGCTAACCCTTTGGGGTAATCAAAACATCACTGATATGTCTCCAATTTCACCCGAAGTTGCGCCTCGTCACGTCGGTAGTATTAACGCCATGAATCAAGCCTATCGGTCAGGACAGGTTTTCATCGGACGCGTGCAGCTGCCGATTATAGATGCACGCCACTATCTTGAAAATGAACTAGATATGCATCACATGTCCGCTTCTTTTTACTCTCGCCTTCGAATCGAACAGGCTACAGGTCAGCATGAAAACCAAGTTATTTGGGTGGCGGATAAGGACTTTAATCCAACAACGCGTGCCTTCGAGATGATGGATAAATGGCTTTTGGCCATTGAAGAACACACGCCTGAAGGAATTTTAAAGGCAAAACCTCACGAACTCATGGATACCTGCTTTGACAAGAATGGCAATATTATGGCGTCCGGTCATGATGTTTTTGATGGAAAATGGAACCATCGAATGCCTGGTGAATGTGTAAAACATTTCCCCATGTTTAGCACTAGCCGCATCGAATCAGGAGCACCGTGGAATGGCGCGTTATTCAAGTGTACTAGAATGTCGATTGACGTAGCCGTCGAGAAAGGAGTGTATGGTGATCTTGATATTTCCCCGTATCTCGACACATTTAAGTCGATTTTTCCCACCGGGGTTTGTAATTACGATGCAAAGGATTTAGGTAGACCGAATGATATATAACGACTTAAATTTTCATTGATTTAGGTACGAAATGTTTGTTACTGTCTTGTAATAATTACAATAAAAAATCTCCTTGGAGCGATTAATGCCCAGACTGTTTAGCTATGGCACATTGCAACTTCCTCAAGTACAACTGGATACCTTTGGAAGACATTTAGAAGGGATAAACGACGCCATTATCGGTTTCAAGTTAGAACTTGTCGAAATCACTGATCCCGCTGTGTTGGCTAGTAGTGGCCAGACACATCACCCAATTTTAAGACGTTCAAATAGTGTCAGTGAAGAAGTAGCTGGCATTGTTTTTGACATCTCAGAAGATGAACTACGTCAGGCTGATAGCTATGAAGTAGATGATTATGAACGCATAGAAGTGCCATTAAAATCTGGTTTAACTTGCTGGGCATACGTAGAAAGGCTATTAAAATGAGTGGTCTATCCATGATCTCTCCACATTTTTATACTACGCTATTAAAGTTGGCATAAGTGTTTTTCACACGGACGTAAAACCATGAATCGAATTCGAGCAATGAGCCTGTCTCTTCTTTTGATGTTGTTAAGCGCATGTCAATTTTCTGAAAATGATCCTCCGCGTAACTTATCTATTTCCAGCATCAACACAGGGCCAGTCGCCAATCTAGAACAAAATGAGACCTTTGAGCTTTTTTACGATTTAGAGGTTGCTGGACTTAGTGACATTGACGTCGATGTGCACTTTTATCTTATTCACAATAATGAATTGGTGGATACACAAAATAGCCAAGAACAAACAATCGAAGATGTGCATCAATTAGCGATTGTTTCATTATCTCAGTTGAAAGAAGGCAGGCACTCACTATCTGTACAAGCAACACTTCCCGATAATCTAAAAGGCGGCCAATATCAAATTATCGCGCATGTTGATCCGGAGAATATGGTCATCGAAGACATTGAGAATGACAATGCACCCTCAACAACAAACGCTTCTTATGCAAACGGACAGTATCCTCACGCCGATATTGAGGTCGAAATACAAAGTACCCACGATTATAAATTAAAAACACTTAAGTTTGGTCAGTCCGCGCTGATACTTGATGCTCCTCATGTTGATAATGGAAACCAATTCCACCATGCTGATTTAATTGGCTATCTCGTTGCCGACTATTCTGGTTCTGCGCTTGATACCGTCACGATAAAAGCGGAAGTTGACGTAAATGGCGCGTGGCGCCCTCTTCACTTTTGGTCAGCAGAAGAAACTCAATACCTCGAGCAGCTTTCATACCGTTTTAAAACGGTGCTTTCAGATCAACATATCGGTTTTGATATTGCCTTTAATGATGAACTTAACCAAGCCCTTTACCACACGTTCAGTGGTCAAAATGGGGCTGAACTCGCCTTACGTTTCACACTCACTGACAGCAACGGCCTGGGTGATTTAAACAGTGACAATAATGTCATCGAACAGTCGATCCCGCTTTACTTCTTTGAGGGCCACACAGAAAGGGTTGGTACTCAAAATCGATTAGCGAATATCAAACTCGCTCAGTCTTACGACAAATCGTACGGCGACCAATCTAAATTTAGTATCGGTGTCGATTTATCAGGCCAACTATTGATAGTACCCGCAGGCGATCCAGGTGCTCGAATTACAGCGGAAGGCAATGTCGAAGCGTATTTTTTCAATGCTCAAAATACGTTGTTTGGCATTTCCTATGATGGCAGCGCGTATGTGTCTGGACTAAATACGGGCTATTCATCAGAGATGACCATTTTCAATAACGTCGTGTTTGAAGATGAAAGCTATACGTCTAAATTTGAAAAGTCCTGGACCAAATCATGGGAAGAAGAAAAGGTGCTCGCTAAAGCCAATTTCACCATTGGTCCCATCCCCATGTCAGTTGAAGCCGGCGTCGATGGCAGTTTAGGGTTTGAATTAACCGTCGGTTACAACGCTGAATTATATGCAAATGGTGATCTGTTCTCCGTTGATTTTGGTGCCTTTGGTCGCGGCGGAGTCGATCTCGCAGTTGCATCAGCGGGAGTTGAAGCCGAATTCAATTTGATAGACAACGTTTTTAGCCTTGATTCATCTGCCGGTTTTTCACTTGTGTCAACGGACAATGCCACTCCAAGTATCTATTATGCCTTGGAGCTCACTGATGACATGGACGTAATTTCAGGTAAATTTGGACTCTACGCGGAAACAAAAGGAATTAAGTGGTGCAAAAAATGGGGAATTCCCTACCCATGTGGCTCAAAGACAACACGCTACGATCTTTGGTTATACCAAACTGACAGTGTATTCCAAAAATCTTGGACACTATACAGTCAAGAAGGCAGTGTAAATCTATGATCAGAAACTCTGCTTGTCTAGCCAATGTATTCGCACTTTCATTCGTGACGATGGCAACGAATGCGTCCGCATATTGCGAACGTCAATATGACTTGAGCATCACTACTGTTTCTTCACTGTCAATAGCAGGAAAATCGGCCAGTTCTCCTAGCAGTTTGAAAGTTAAAGCGAATATCGCACTTAAATCAGTTCAAGTCGACGGGGAAACTAATTGGTGGGGATTGCTTGCGAGCAACGTGAGAAGCGTGGAAGCCACATCGGAAACGCCACTGCCTATCTACCAAATTCCATTTGCGTTTAAACAATCAGCAACCGGAAAGATAGAACAATTTTGGTTTCCGAGTACGCTACCTCCTCAACAGCAATTGATGCTCAAAGGGCTTGCGTACTACTTTCAAGTGCCAAAATCAAAAGATACGCCATTTCCAAAATTTGAATCTGATACAACCGGTACTTACCAAGTAACTTACCGCTCAAACGACACGAGTATTTCGTATCAAAAACAGAAATACACAACGTTACTTAGCCCATCTACTCAGCAAATAAAGGTATTAGATTCCAAACATCAATTTCAGCCTGACCATTGTTGGTTTGAAGAGAAGTCAGGACAAGATACCCTTGAAACCATCACCAATGGTGGCGCAATCAGTCTAAATACGCATCAATCTTACCAGTTAATCAAGTCACCATTGCAAACGAGCCCTCTGTTCTCGATGAGCAACAAGCTAAGCGAGTGGCAAATCGTAGAGTCCGTTTTAACCGCACAGGACTTGAAAAAGCTTAAGCAAACGCTGTTTGAACTGGTTAGAAGCGATTTAAGTCATATTGATGCGCATTCACTTGCGATGCGTTTACGCCCGCTGGATCCGGTATTACAAGACCTCTTGCCAATTTTTGGTAAGGAGTATTTGTCCGATGCAGCTCAATCGAGGCTTTTGCATGCACTCGGCAATTTAGACAGTGCAAACAGTCAGTACTTGCTTGTTAATGTTCTGACGAGCTACTCAAGCCGACCAGAAATCCAATTTCGTTCTCTAAGAGCCTTAGCATATGGTGATGCCGCACTTTCTGATCAAACCGTTGACTCGCTGACCAATGCCCTGCAAAACGGTCTTGAAACATCGGAATCGGAACTGCAAAACAACTTTTATCTCACTGTCGGCAGCATTGTAAGGCACAGAGGAAAAACAAAGCGGATCCAACAGTTACACGATGCGCTTGCTGTCGTTGCGACAGAGTCGAACAGTCTTGAGCGGAAAAAAGCCGCAATCGGCGCGCTAGGCAATACCAGCGATGTGCAGCATTTGGGTATACTTAAAAAATATGCGCAGGAAATGCATTCACCTACTCAAAATGTGGCGATAAAGGCACTTGGCCGTTTAAATAAAACCGAGGCCAAAATTGTTCTTGTTGATATGTTAAACAATGAAGTTCCTAAACAAACCGCCACAAGTTTACTAAAAGCAGTCGGCGACTATCAGCTTAGTAACGAGACGCAGAACAAAGTCGTTCAATACGTTGAAAGTGATTCCGAAATCACAAAGCAGGCAGCGATTGCTGCTTTGGCCAAACAATCTGAGCTTTCCGAAACGGCCAGAGATTCATTAAAACAGCAAGTAACAAAACAGAGTGATCGACGTACGATGCAACTGATCGTTAACACGTTAGAACGCTCGAAACTCTGAGTTGCCTTTGCTGTGTATCAATAATTGATACACATTTTAACAGTTCTTATATTGAGTTCATGGTAGATTTGACCTAATTTTCAGTTGGATTTCACGCCTAAACACTCAAGTAGCATAATGAAATATCGATAAGGTTTTGGTTATAAAACCTTTTTTGTTTTCAATACTTGAAATACTGAGGTCAGGAAGCCAGCCAATCTTCTCTACACGGGCGATATTTATAAGGATTTGAAAAATGAAAAAATGGGTACTCATCGCAGCCCCGGCGCTATCATTGTTGTCAGGTTGCTCTACAGAAACGACTGATTCAAAAAACGTTGCAACCGAAGCAATTTGGGGTGATTTCAAAGTAACATCGGACGGTAATCGCACTCGTTTGGTTGCTGAACTCAATGTTGACGGCAGCCTTGGTAACAATCTAAAACTTACCGACGGCGATAAACTCTATGCGACGGCCAGTGGCGTTACTAAAGAACTGGAAGAAGATGTCGATTTTTTCGATGTCGATTATCAAGCATACTTTGACGAAACCAAGAGCAATGCCTCTTACAGTATCGTGCTTGAACGTCAAAAAAGCGCTCAGAAATTGATTTCTACGGTTCAACTACCAGAATCATTTACGATTTTTGCACCGCAAAAAAGCCAATCTTTCAATGTCAAAGACTCACTATTTATCAGCTGGCAAGGATTAAGTTCGGGTAAAAGCATTGATTTCAGATACTCTGCAGCATGCTCAGCGAAAGATGGCGGTTCATACTCGACCAGCGCGTCTGTTAGCTCCATCGTAGACAATGGAAACTACCAATTTTCATTTGACCAATTTGAAGGATTAAAAGATGAGCAAATTAATCGAGGCAAACCATGCGAAGTCACCCTCTCGCTACATCGCCGTAATGAAGGGATCATTGACAGCAAATATAAGTCAGGTAGTCGAATTTCTGCAGAGCAAATCCGAACAGTAGAAAACATTAAAGTTTATTTTTAGGTCTGCTCAATACAAAAAAACGCTCCGATGAGTTTATCGGAGCGTTGCGGGAGACTATAAATTGGGGCTTATGATTCAATGTCTTTGAACTCTTCCATCGACAGTTTACCATCACGGTCCACATCAAGACGGTCAAAGATTTGTGTTAGTGTATCTGACACTTTCGCTTCACTTTGCGTGATATAGCCATCTTGATCTAAATCGTAATCTGAAAAGCTAACCGCGAATGCTTGTGCACTAACTAACGTTGATAAAATCACTGCTGTTTTTGCTAGAGTATTCATCACTTTCTCCTTATTTACCAAAGTTGGCAAATTCACTTTCAGTTAGTTGACCATCTTGGTCTCGGTCTAGAGTTTTAAATTCCTCTGCTGTCATTGGGATTTGACCAGCTTCAGATGCTGAAATTACGCCATTGCCGTCCGTATCTACTGATTGAAAGTCCACAGATGAGGCGGTTGCTGCGGCACTTGCCATCAGCGCGGCTGCCAATACGGCCAAATTTGAAATTTTCATGGTGCTCTCCTTACTTGCCGAAGTTGGCAAATTCACTTTCGCTTAGCTGACCATCTTGGTCTGTGTCTAGATTTTTAAATTCTTCCGCCAGCATTGGTAGTTGGCTTGCTTCTGATGTTGAGATCAGACCATTGCCATCCTTGTCCAATGAATTAAAGTTTGCTTCCGATGCGGTTGCTGCGGCGCTTGCCATCAGCGCGGCTGCCAGTACGGCCAAATTTGAAATCTTCATGGTGCTCTCCTTACTTGCCGAAGTTGGCAAATTCACTTTCGCTTAGCTGACCATCTTGGTCTGTGTCTAGATTTTTAAATTCTTCCGCCAGCATTGGTAGTTGGCTTGCTTCTGATGTTGAGATCAGACCATTGCCATCCTTGTCCAATGAATTAAAGTTTGCTTCCGATGCGGTTGCTGCGGCGCTTGCCATCAGCGCGGCTGCCAGTACGGCCAAATTTGAAATTTTCATGGTGCTCTCCTTACTTGCCGAAATTGGCAAATTCACTTTCGCTTAGCTGACCATCTTGGTCTGTGTCTAGATTTTTAAATTCTTCCGCCAGCATTGGAAGTTGGCTTGCTTCTGAGGTTGAGATCAGACCATTGCCATCCTTGTCCAATGAACTAAAGTTTGCTTCCGATGCGGTTGCTGCGGCACTTGCCATCAACGCGGCTGCCAATACAGCCAAATTTGAAATTTTCATGGTGCTCTCCTTACTTGCCGAAGTTGGCAAATTCACTTTCGCTTAGCTGACCATCTTGGTCTGTGTCTAGATTTTTAAATTCTTCCGCCAGCATTGGTAGTTGGCTTGCTTCTGATGTTGAGATCAGACCATTGCCATCCTTGTCCAATGAATTAAAGTTTGCTTCCGATGCGGTTGCTGCGGCACTTGCCATCAGCGCGGCTGCCAATACGGCCAAATTTGAAATTTTCATGGTGCTCTCCTTACTTGCCGAAGTTGGCAAATTCACTTTCACTTAGCTGACCATCTTGGTCTGTATCTAGATTTTTAAATTCTTCCGCCAGCATTGGAAGTTGGCTTGCTTCTGATGTTGAGATCAGACCATTGCCATCCTTGTCCAATGAATTAAAGTTAGCTTCCGATGCGGTTGCTGCGGCACTTGCCATCAACGCGGCTGCCAGTACGGCCATCTTTGAAATCTTCATGGTGCTCTCCTTACTTGCCGAAGTTGGCAAATTCACTTTCCGTTAATTGACCATCTTGGTCTGCGTCTAGATTTTTGAATTCCGCAGCAAGTGTTGGTAAATGACTCGCTTCAGCCATCGAAATCATGCCGTCGCCGTCTTTATCCACTGACTGAAAGTCTGCTTCTGACGCTGTAGCTACTGCGCTTACCATTAATGCGGTTGCCAACACGGCTAAATTTGAAATGTTCATTTTCATCTCCTTATTTACCAAAGTTCGCAAATTCGCTTTCAGATAGTTGACCATCTTGGTCCACATCTAAAATTTTAAATTGTGCTGCCAAAGTAGGGTTTTCTCCGGCTTCTGATGCTGACAACATGCCATTTGCATCTTTATCTAGTGATTGAAAGTCTACTTCCGAAGCTAATGCTACTGCGCTTACTAATAGTGCCGACGTTAAAGCGGCGATATTTGAAATTTTCATCTTTTTCTCCATTAAAAAGAACATCCATGTTCAACGTAGTCGTTCCAGACAAGAAGCCTTAGCCTTTGAAATTAGCGAATTCGCTTTCGCTTAAATCGCCACTGTTGTCCGCATCAAGATCTTTAAACTGCGCCATCAAAGCCGGATTTACCTTTGATTCACCTAAGCTGATTGCACCGTTGCCATCTGCGTCGTATTGAGAAAAAGTTGATTCTGCAAGTGCTACGTTGCTCGCACCAAGAATTGTCATACCAGATACTAGTAAAATTGATTTAACACGATTGTTCATAGTCACTTTCCTTTTAGATTGTCAGCCAACACCGTGTGATGATTTCAACTCATCGAGTGTGGCTTCGTTCGATTCACAGTAACTAAGTCAATTTCGGTGCCAAATTTTTAAAATTCATATATATCAATAGCTTAAACTTTTAAGGTGTTTTTTATTCAGATTTGATTAAGTCTCAGTGTTGCCAAATAGCAACAAGTTTAAGTACGTCAAAATACTTTTTCCTTATTTTTCAATAGGATGAATTGTCGCCATTTTGCAACACATAGGTGAACTGGATGGAAATCATGAACAAATTTCGGTTAATCGGTAATCTGACCTCGCCTCAGGCAGAACAAAAAAAAGCCCTTTTTTCGCGCTCTTTTGTACATCAGGCTGTTTTTGCCATTCTAACCACGACCATACCGCTGCTTGTTCTTACTTTATGGTTCTCGTTTTCATTGCAACAATCATCGTCCGAAATTAATAAATTTTATAAATTAAATCAGCAGGTTGATAAAGAATTAACGCTGCTTTCGGACACTTTAAAAACACTTCAAGAAGCACATCAGAATAATCAGCTGTTACAAGACAAAAAACTTGAGGATGCGATCAATTTCAGGTGGACCGACGTAAAAAATATTGCCAATGGATTAAAAAATTTTAGTGACGAATCTGCGTTTGTCGCCGATTTGCAACAGTTCATAACGAAATTGAATTTTGTCCAACCCAAAGATGCTTCGTTCAATGAATTGTGGACGAATTATCACAGTCTCTCTGAGTCCTTAAAACAGTGGATTGAAAATCAGTTAGATAGTGCAAATGAACAATTCCAACTACGACAGTCCATTTTTTTCGTTGGACTTGCCTTATTAGTACCGTTACTTATCGCGACCAGTTTGTTTTTAATTATTCGCATACGAAACAAAATTTACGCTCTCGAAAACGCAACGAATCAGCTTGGACTAGGAAAATGGGACCTACCTATTTCTCTTACAGGCAGTGCAGAGTTGCAGCAATTAGGCGAAAAATTAGATTGGTTGCGTATCGCATTAAAGAATCAACACGAAGAGAAAGACACCTTTCTACGACATGTTAGTCATGAATTAAAAACTCCGCTGGCTTCGATTGTTGAAGGAACGTCCCTGCTTCAAGAGCAAGTGCTAGGTCCAATTTCAATCCAACAATTACGCGTGCTAGAAATCATGGTAAGAAGCTCGCAGCAATTACAGTCGTTAATCGAAGATCTGTTACGCTACAGCGGCGCAACGAAACTTGGACAAACCAGCCAAACAACCGATTGGAACAGCTTACGAACTGAATTGAGTGCCTATTTCCATGATAGACAGCAATCTTATTCAATCGATATCAACTGGCAAACACTTGAAAGCGGTATCCAACTCCCCTATTTGCCCTGCAAACTCGCACTAATCCAAATGATTAGTAACGCTATTCGCTACGCAAACCAAACCGTCTGGGTGAAAGTAAAGATGGAACATCAAACTTGTATTATCGACGTTATTGATGACGGCGTCGGTTTCACACCGGTAAGCGCAACACGCGCTCTAGAGCCATTTTACTGTGGACCAAAGAATCTCGAAAAACAGGTTGATAATAGCGAATTCCATCATGGTCTCGGACTGACGATTGCCAATGAATGCTCTAAAACGCTTGCCGGAACCCTAAAAATTTACCCGAAATCAGGTGGGCACATTCAAATTACTTTCCCACTACAGGAGCCACAACAATGAAACCTGCCATGCTAATTCCAATCGTTGTTTGGCTTAACGGTTGTGCGCTGTTGCAAGAACAAGTAACACCTACGGCAGAACTGCAAATGCAAAAATCCTTTGCACCTATGGAATCACTCGTCAGCTGGCATATTGCTTCTTGTCACCATGACGCTATTTCTTTTGACCAACATTACCGCGCGCAAAAACAATTACAGCTTTTCTTCGAAGCGTATTGCAATCAAAAAAACGTTCACGTCCGAATTGAGCAACTAAATAAAATAAGCAAAGCACAAACTTGGCCTTATGCATACACACAATATTTCCAACTACTTAAAGGTCAAGAAAGTAAATTAGCCAGTGCACAAACTGCGCTGACGAAAGAAAAAAATGAGCGTAAAGCACTTTCTGAAGAACTCGCATTGCAAGCGGAACGACTAACGCAGCTTAAACAACAGTTAGCGGATTTAGAAAGAAAACGCCTAGAAACAAATCTCCAATCATCTCATTAGGAGCCGACAATGACTGCTTCAAACTTACTTTTAGTTGATGACGATTTACATTTCAGTGAGCTAATGTCCATTCGCCTTGAAAGCTTAGGGTATCAAGTATTCGTCGCGCACCGCGCAACCTTAGCACTGTCCATTTTACAAAAGCAGCGCATTGACGTCGTACTGACCGACTTGAGAATGGATCACATGGATGGAATGGCATTATTTCAAGAAATTAAGAAACGATTCAGTGCACTCCCCGTCATCATGATGACAGCGCATGGTTCAATCCCTGATGCAATCGCCGCTACAGAGCAAGGCATTGCAGGCTTTTTAACCAAACCTGTCGATATCTCGGCTTTGCAGGATCTTCTAAACACGGTGCTAAAAGCTAGACCTAACTCAGAAATCGCATCTCAACCTGGGCAATTTTTTGGCCTCTATTATGAAAGCGATGCAATGCATACACTTGTGCATAAGCTTGAAGCAATCGCACGCAGTAAAGCTAATATTATGATCCAAGGCGAGAGCGGCACGGGGAAAGAAGTGACCGCAAAGGCAATCCACTCAGCAAGTGAAGTGTCAAGCGGACCTTTTGTCGCCATAAACTGTGGGGCCGTTCCGGCGAATCTTTTAGAATCCGAGTTATTCGGGCATTTCAAAGGCGCTTTCACCGGCGCAACCAAAGATAAAATGGGACTTGTGCAAGCGGCGGACAACGGCACGCTTTTTTTAGATGAAATTGCGGACATGCCTTTAGAGCTTCAAGTTAAACTGCTTCGTGTTTTACAAGAACGTAAAGTACGTCCAATTGGTGGGCAACAAGAATACGACGTAAATGTCCGAGTCCTATCCGCCAGTCACAAAAATCTGTGGGATGCGGTTCAAAATGGCCTATTTAGAGAAGATTTATACTATCGACTTAACGTGATTTCCGTAACGCTGCCAAGTTTAAAAGAACGCCCTGAAGATATCCCATTATTGGCGAATCACTTTTTAACTTCTTTTGGAGACAAATCATTCAGTCCAGAAGCGATGGCTCGCTTGCTGAATTACGATTGGCCCGGCAACATTCGTCAACTCCACAATGTGGTTGAACATTGCGCGGTCCTTACGCCCAGCAAATTAATCACAGATTCGACCGTTGAGAGCGCATTACCAGTCAACACGACCGCGATGATGCAAGGACTGAATGAAGCAAAAGCGCAATTTGAATACGACTATTTGCAAAAAGTGCTGGCACTTTGCCAAGGTAATGTTGCACAAGCCGCGGTAGTCGCTAAACGCAATCGCTCAGACTTCTATAAGTTACTTAAAAAACACAATATTGCACCTAGTTGAGCCAAATTGACAAATAGCGCATCAAAAACGTATTTGACGATTTTCGACGCGCTATTGAACTTCATCATAAATAAACACGCTTTCAAGTCCTCTCGACTCAATTCTACGTATACTCGTCGACCAACGACGAGGCATCTCAAACATGAAAAAATACGCCTTAAATCTATCCAAAATGGTGCGTAGAAAAAACTCAACAGTAACGAGTAAATCGCTGTAATTTAAATAAACATTTGTAAATTTTGAGTTATACTTTTTAGCACGATTGGATGAGGAGTAACCCAATGAGAATGAGACAAAAGCTGATTTTAGGCTTTGTAATGACTGTTATCGTGCCGATTTTGGCCATTTCTATTGTGAGTATTTCTCAAACAAAACGAGAATCTTTAGAACGTTTCTATGAAACTTCACAAAGTGAAATTCGCCAAGTAGAAAATACTTTCATCCTGTTCTTTGAGCAGATGAAAAATAACGCGCGTTTTCTCGCAAGAAGCAAAGCAGTACTGGCGGCACCACCGAGCACACAACAGTATTTTGGCCCAGAAAAAGAAATGGCGCCGTTAAACGACAGTCCTCAGGAAGCTGAAATATTTAAGCTTTATCAATCCTTTGGTGAAACGCATAAGGAACTGCTGTTTGTGTATTTAGGCACAGAACAAGGTGGCTTTCTCCAGTTTCCCGCTGAACCACTCGGTAATTATGACCCTCGAAAACGACCTTGGTATCAAGCTGTTAAAAACAAACCAAATGAAGTCGTCGTCACTTCTCCGTATCAAGGTGTAACTGGACAAGCAATGGTGTCAGTTGCAACCGCGATTAAGAACGGGGGACAATTCATTGGTGTCCAATCGTTGGACGTCACTTTGGGTACACTTACTGACATCGTTTCAAACATTCGATTTGGTCAAACAGGTTACTTAATTTTACTTTCAGGTGATGGCACGGTACTCGCCGACCCTAGAAATAAAGCGAATAATTTCAAACACATAAATGAATTAAACTCGCCACTTTACGCTGCATTCAAAGCAAATAAAGGTAAAGCAAGTTTCGTCGTTACAGAAGGTAAAAAAGACCTCGATGCCGAAGTCTATCACTCCGATGCGTTGGATTGGCAATTTATCGCGGTAATTGAAACCGATGAAGTGTTGGAATCCGCATACAGTATGTCAGCAAGCATTGGTGGAATCGCTGTCGTGATGCTGGTTTTGTTTAGCTTTATCGCGGTACTCATGGCAAATAAAATTGTCCATCCCATTGAAATGGTCTCGGAAGGTTTACGTGAAATCGCGCAAGGTGAAGGCAATTTATCAAAACGTCTGCAAGTTATCGGTCGGGATGAAATTAGTGAGCTTGCCGCATGGTTTAACCAATTTTTAGATTCCATAAACAGCCTTGTAAAAGATATAAAGAACAATGCTTCAACGCTCAACAAAGAAGCACAGGGTTCACTTTCTCGGATCACTGATATCCGAGATCAAGGGAAGCATCAATCGGTCATTGCACGACAAGCTGCAAACACCACTCAATCTGTAGAAGATATGGCACAAAATGTGAGCCATAACTGCCAAGATGCGCTGACTGAAATTGAAAATACGGACTTACAGGCAACGACAGGCAACAAACTCATTACCAGCACCGTCTCACAAGTCGCGAAATTAAATGAATCGTTAAGTGCATCCGCCCAGTCAATGAGTCAACTAGAAAGCCAAAGTAATAACATTACGAACATTCTTGGCGTTATTCGTGCAATTGCTGAACAAACTAATTTGCTGGCGTTAAACGCCGCAATTGAAGCCGCGCGCGCAGGCGAACAAGGCCGAGGTTTTGCGGTTGTAGCAGATGAAGTTAGAACGTTGGCACAACGTTCTCATGATGCAACCCAGGAAATTGAACAAGTACTTACGAAGCTCATTGAACAAACACGTAGTGTGTCAAAACAAATGACTGAAAGCGTGGGGGAATCAAAGCAGGCGATTAGTGAGTCAGAGCAAGCTCACCAAGCGTTTGACGAAATTGCACGCTCAGTTTCATCCGTCAAACGTATTATCAGCAACATCAGTGCGGAAGCTGAACAACAAGGAAACGCTGCGAGTCTAACGCATCAGCAGATCCAAGGTGTCAGTGATTCTGTTCAGCAAGTGAGTGGCGCGACAGATGCTCTATCAAAAGGCGCAGACCAACTTGTTAAATTAGCCGATTCGCTTGATACGCTCGTTGGACGGTTTAAAGTCGACTAGCAAAGGGGCCTACTTGGCCCCTTTTTACATTCGACACGTCATGATGACATTATCAGTGATAAACATCTCAATACTCAAACTCATTGAATTTGTTACAAACACCCACCAAATTGCATCATAAACAGAATAGAGATCCTGCAAAATAAAGTAATCGATTTTTGCCTCGTACTGTACGCAAACCATCATCAAAAATTAACAACTAATTCACTTTAGGTAATTATCAAATTACTTCAACTTTGACTTTTTGAACGGTGAAATAGAAAATTCATATGTTTCAAAATATAACAAAATTCACAAATTGAATTATCTCCCTTCTACAACCCAACACAAAATACACAGATTTTATTTTTATATTACAACAACTTAAATCAAAAAATAAACCTTACTCCGTTTCTGTTAGTTAGCACAAAAACTGATAAATTAAACAGTTGAAAAATTTTAACTTAGGAACTAGTTGAATTATCAATCCCTCTGTGTAACCATGCGCACCGCATATACATTTTGTAAACAATTTATAAACACAATTATCATTAATAGAACAATTACAACCATTAATTTAACATCAATTGCATCTAACTTAGGTATTGCACGTGCGCCAACAAGACCTGATGCATCGAGTTAAGTATTGGTACTCATCAATTAAACAGTAGAGAGAGTCATGGAAAGGAAACAAAGCTTACTCATCATCACGCATCAAGGTTTCTCATTTGTCGAGGAAATTTCAGCGCTTTTACGTCAAGTTAATGTAATCCCTTGCATCGTCTCCTCCAGACCACAACGTGAAGAACGAATTCAGCTTCTACATTCTTTGAGTGAATTTGTGCATGTATCTAACGACTTATCTCTAACATTTGATGAGGTCGCTAGTTTTGTTGCATCCGTCCAGCCAACATTAAATTTAATTGGATGCATTGCGACCTACGAAGGCTATCGACTAACGATGGCGAAAATAAACGAAATGCTTAACGCCGTTGATTCAAGTACAAAGTCGATAGCTCACACCCTAGACAAATATCTTTTCAGACAACATCTTCTTGACCACAAACTCAGTAGCTGTAATTCATATTTGTTGGATGAAAAAACTCTTAACGACTGTAAAGAAAGTCAACAACGACTTTTCATTAAGCCCCGTCGTGGAGCAGCATCTTTTAGCTCTTTCCCACTAAATAAACACGTCACTTGGTCTTTCATTCAAGAACAAATTCGTCAAATCAAAGACGATGCGACTTTCTCCAGCATGTTCATGGACAATTTTGACTTTATTGCTGAGGACTTTATTGGAGGACAAGAATTTAGCTATGAAGTTGTTCAACTTGATAATGAAATCTACATCGTAGCAATTCATGAAAAAACCACCATTGAAGCCCTTGAGTTTTCAGTGCTAGAACGCGGACTTGTTTCACCTCCAGTAAGCACGATTAACGAACACTGGCACAGAGCAAAAACGTACTTATCCGAAGTACTAAATTGCCTAGGTACGACCAACGGTGTATTCCATATCGAAGCGAAATTTGACGAGACGACGAATCAATTCGAACTTATAGAAATAAATCCACGTATGGGTGGCTCACTTATCAATAGCAGTATTGAGTTGCTCAACGGCAAATATTCCATGTTAGATCTTTGGATTAAGCTTTTGAGTGCGACCCATTCTGAACAACGTTTGGAGCTTGCCCAATTGTTAACTGAAATAGAACAGCAAGCGATGACGAGTGAAGTATCCAGTTACATTCAGATTTTTTACGCCGACGCGGGTAAAACCATCCATAAAGTTCACACAAAAGAATCCGCTTTACCACCACATCAATTTGGAGTTCATGTTAAAGCAGGTATGCAGACCCCTGATTCAAATAGAGAAATATTTGCAGCCGAGGGTATTTGGGCGTTACCAAGAGTTACCAATCTTTTTGAACTCGAAGAGCTCGTTCATGAGTTTGAAGAAATCTTCACGATTGAATATGTGTAATTTTCTCACGCTGTGAATTGGAGTCATTGAAGTGAATACGTTTAATTTGCCGAAATTTGCTATTGGCGTGCTGTCGTTTTTTATTGCGGGTCAATTTCTTTTATTTGCCATACCCCTATTCGTTTATCTTGAACACGAGAACATGGCTGATTTGGGTATGCTGCTATTTATCGAGTGGACTCCAGCTTTAATAGCTTTTCCTCTCGCAGGCTACTGGGTCGACCGATTTGGTGCACCTAAAATTTTCTATATTGCCAACGCAACTCGTGCGATTGCCTGTTTACTCGCTTTTGTTATTTTAATCGCACGACCTGAGTTCACCATCATGGCGGTTACATTGCTTGCAAGCATCGCCTCTTTCTTTTTAGCCTGTGCTCGTGTGGCAACTGAAACGATTGTGAAAGAAAATGCACCTAAAGAACACATTGCAAAGTTTCAATCTACGTTACAAAGTGCTGAGATATCCAGCCTCCTTCTCGGTCCTGCACTTGCCGGACTTTCAGTTACTTACTTTGACAAAGAACACGTTTTACTGATGGCTGGAATCGCTTTTATTGTACCACTTATTACCTGTTACGGACTTACATCACTCCGTGCGAAACAAACACTTTCTGGCCCAGTTAAACAAATGAAAGATGGCTTTTCGGAGCTTTTTTCAAATAAACCTTTGGTTGCTCTCGTTTTACAAAATATGACCATCAACTTTTTAACTAGTGTTGTTATCGGTTTAAACGTCGCGTTTGTAACTGGGATTTTGAAGCTTCCAGCTGAATATTTTGGCTACTTAAACATCTCTGGTGGCGTTGTCAGTTTAGTTTCTCTCGCCTTTGTCCCGTCTCTATTAAAGAGAATGTCGGTTACCCGTTTGGGGATCTCCGGTTTAATAGGTACTTTTTTAATGAGTTTGTTCCTTGCAACTGCCCATGCATACATACCTTATTTACTTGGATTCATTGTCATGCTCTCCGCCGTTTCTTTTTATAACGTGTTCAATCGGACTGAGCGGATAAAGTTGATAGACAAAGAACGTTTCGGTCAAGTTATGGGCGCGTTTTATGTTGTAAATATTGCATCTATCCCACTCTCGGGCCTGTTCATTTACTACATTGCCAACAAAGCAAGTTTTCACTTCATATTAGGTGGCACAACGTTATTTACGGCGATTATTTCGATTCTCATTATGCGCTATTACTTATCTTCCTCCTCTCCCCATCGAGAAGAAATACAGGCAACTCAATAAATTATAAAAACAGAATTCTCTGACAGGAAGAACTTATATGCTAGTTAAATGGTTTCGAGACCCAGTGTATGGTCTAGCTACGCTATGTCTATTATTCATCGCAGGCGTTGTTGCATTTACACACCTGCCGATTTCTTTATTGCCAAATATCGAACGGCCAACATTAAAAATTACAACTCTATGGTACTCCGGCTCAGCAGAAGATGTATTGAACTATGTTGTAGAGCCTCAAGAAAAAGTTCTTCGTGGGCTGCCTGGACTACATGAGGTGACCTCTACCGCATATCGCGGACGTGCAGAGCTAGATTTGGCATTCGACTACGACACCAATATGGACCAAGCGTTTATGAACATTCAGCAACGCTTGAGTATGATACGTTCAAAGCCAGCTGATGCACTGCAACCCAAAATAGAACGCAGCGGTTCATCGAACACGTTAATATTCCTATTTGCTCAAAATAGAGAACAGCCAAACAAAGAAATCGATGCTTTTCAAGATATTCTAGAGTCTGAAGTTGTTACCCGATTACATAGTATCGACGGGGTAAGCCACGTTGAGTTATCCCTATCATCTGAAGAAGAATTACAGTTACTGGTCGATACTGAACAACTTGCCAATCTATCTATTTCTGTCTCACAACTTATAAGCTTACTTGAAGCAAATAAAGACATTTCTGCAGGTTTGATCGGTAAAAATAAATATGCTTATGACTTGCGTTTCAATGGCTATAAATCGACAGAGGCTTTATTAAATACGCCTATTAGGATCAGCAATGGCGCAATAATTACGCTTGGACAAATCGCGACACTAAAGGAAAGTCGAAGTCGTCGCCAACACTTCGTGATCCACAATGGATTTCCCGCGATTGGGATCCACGTTTTTAAAGATCCTGACGCTAACTTGTTACAAGCACTGTCCAATGTATTTGACCTTGTTGAAGAGTTAAATAATGGTGCCTTAGTAAAACACGGCCTGAAACTACAAAAATCGTTTGACCCATCCGTATTTGTGAATCGAGCGATCAATCTCGTGATGTCAAACTTGGTTCTTGGCTCAATGCTGACTTTAATTGCCTTGTATTGGTTTTTACGTCGTTGGAGCTCGACACTCCTTATCACGCTATCCATTGCTAATACGTTATGTGTCAGTTTCATTTTGATGTATCTTTTCAATCGTAACCTCAACATCATCTCTCTCGCAGGGATCGCCCTTTCAACTGGCATTATCGTGGATGCTTCAATCATCGTTTATGACAGCATAACGAAACAACTAAAACGTGGGATTGCCATACTTGACGCGTGCGTTTTAGGTTGCCAAAACGTGTTAAGAGCACTATTTTCCTCTACCGTAACAAGTGTTGTAGTCTTCTTACCTTTGCTGCTACTAACGAGCTTTGAAGGGAAGATATTTTCAGATCTTGCGTTAACAATTTCTCTGTGCGTCACGCTTTCACTCGTTAACAGTATTTTATTTTTGCCGGTTATCTACCGCCTAAAACCCCAATTTTTCTCTACTATAGAGTCACAGGAACAAACTCACTATAAATCGATTTCAACATCGTTAGCGCGTATTGTTTCCAATCCCAAACAGTCGACCATTATCATTGTGGCAATATTAGGCTTGAGTGCATCGGTTTTGTTGACGCTCATACCTAAAGTAGATTTGTTACCAGCCGTTCGCCGCGATGCTATTGATTCCCTGTTGATTATGTCCAAAGGCAGCAATCTTAATGACATCGAACATGGTGTCGGACAAGTCATAACTGAGCGCATAACGCCATATTTGAATGCTGAGAAACAACCCCAAATCGCCAACTACTATGTCGTGGTCTCCCCTGATTTTACGGCGCTAGGCGTTCGTCCCGTAAATAAGTCAGATACGGCTCAGTTAAAACAGGTGATTAAGGAAGAAATTCTATTCGAACTCCCGGGCGTTCGAGCTATAACTTACCAAGCAGGACTATTTGGCGCATTAGAAAGTGCTCGCAGCATTTCCGTTAACGTTACCCACCAGCAGAAAGACAGTAAGAAAGCCGATTTACTCGAGTTCCAAACAAAGCTGGGTAATGCAATATCTGACGCCACAGTGCGCATAATGCCTAGACCTGACCAAGATGTACCGAGAATTTCTATTGTACCGGATGATGTAAAACTAGCTCAGTTCAATTTAACCGGCCAAGACGTTGCTACATTTGTCGCAATGGGAGGAGATGGTTACTATTTAGGGCAATTCCCACACCAACAGAAGATGTTAAATCTAAAACTGTTGGCAAAAGATACCGATTCGATTTCCCAGCTATTAGAAAAGCCTCTTATCGCGCCCTCATTTGGCATTTTGAATTTATCTGATTTAGTGATGACACACACCGATGTCACAACATCAGAACTGCGTAAAATTGATTTCCAAAGAGGCCATACGTTAACAATTTCGATTCCTGACTCCATGACGATGGAACAAGCAACACAACTTGTGGCTGAACAAGTGCAAGCATTTAATCAGCTAGGTCGCGGACGCGCTGTAATTTCAGGTTCATCAGATACGCTAAACAAAGCACTCGACAACTTATTAATGCAGTTTGCATTTGCCATGGCTGTACTTTTCCTGCTGATGCTACTGACATTCCGCTCAGTCTATTTTGCTCTAGTTACCGTTTTGACGCTACCAGTTAGCATGATAGGTGGCTTTGTGGCACTAGCAATTGCCAATGCCTTTGCTCCAGTCTCTCTTGATCTTCTCACATTGATTGGCTTTGTCATTTTGCTTGGCCTTGTAATCAATAACACTATTTTGTTTATAGATAGCTTCAAACAAAACATTGAAGTCTCGCAGAGCTTTCATTCCGCAATCGAAGATGCCTTCTCTAGCCGTTTGCAGCCCATAGCAATGAGTACCGTAACTTCTATCCTAGGCATGCTACCTCTTGCGCTTTTACCTGGTGAAGGTAGCGAGTTATACCGAGGGCTAGGCATTGTAATTGTTGGCGGCATGCTTGTTGGTAGCCCTCTGATCCTCATGTTGGTATCGGCGTTACTCAAACTCACTTACGCAAAACGTAATCAATTAATTCATTCCCCATTAATTGAGGAAACAAACTAATGAAATCCTATTTAAATATTCTACTCATCGCTTTTTCTGGTTTCACATTCGCTGAAAATGTCGTTGAAACTTACCAACTTGAACACCAAGATTCCGTTGCAGAGATCCAATATATTGGACACGTTGAAAGTAAAGATTTGGTGTTAGCCTCAACAGATGTTGCAGGCCGTATTTCCTATTTGGCTGAGCTAGGAAGTCATGTTCATAAGGGCGATGTCGTTGCACAACTTGATGACCCTAAGCTGCATTATGAACTTGCGCAGTTAGAAGCCCAAAAATCGCAAGAAGCCCTTAACCTCAAGCACATTGAAAAAAAGCGCTCAGCCAATTCAATGTTATCTAAAGAAGCTTACAGCTCTGAAGTTGAAACGGACCGCCTCAATACTGAGAAATTGGTGAGTGAGCAGAAACTTAGAAACATCCACGCCCAAATAAACCAGTTACAACAGAAAATTACAAACCTTCGCGTAATCGCTTTTGCTGATGCGGTTGTAACGGAACGATTACATCATATTGGCGAATATATCGAGGAAAATACCGCTATTTTGGCGCTAAATAGCCTAAGTACGGATATTACGACAACAATAACGTCTAGTCATGCAATGACGCTTAAAGTGGGAGAACCCTTGAATGTTAGCATCGGCCAACAAAAAGTTACCGCGGTTATCGAAAAAATCTACCCAATCAACGGTTCGAACAATCAACTTTTTAAAGTCCATTTGCAACCAAATAGCCCTCTCGCAATTGGTCAACTTATCCATGTTGGAATTCCAAAGGTTTATTCAGTTCCAACTATGTTAGTACACGAAGATGCATTGAGAATTCAAGAAGATGGCTATTCCGTTGTCAAAGTAGATGAATCCAAATTGACAGCACAGGTTGTCCCAGTAGAGCTTCTTGATCATCACAAAAATTGGGTTGTGGTCGCTGGAAACCTAAGCCAAGGCGACACCCTAGTGACAAAAGGCAACATGAGTTTGAAAACGGGAGACGCTGTGAAGGTGCTAAATAACAAAACTAACAGCTTGTAAATGTAGGAACTTGCAACGATGGACAACGTAAAACTGATTTGGTTAAACGGACAGTGGCTAGAACAAGAAAGTGCCGTTACAAACGTACTTAGTCATGGCCTCCACTATGGAACGTCGGTATTCGAAGGGGAGCGAATCTACAATGGCAATGTGTTCAGACTGCATGACCACAGCCAACGTTTGATTGACTCAGCCAAGATGCTCGGCTTCGACTTACCTTATTCTGTTGATGAGCTAAATCACGCCACTAAGGAATTAGTCACACGCCTCGACATACAAACTGGTTATGTAAGGCCAGTCGCTTGGCTAGACGATACCTCTTTGGCTATGTTGCCTTCAAGAAACAAAGTCAATGTCGCTATTGCAGCATGGAATTGGCCAGACCTATTTGATGAAGAAACCCGAACTAAAGGTCTTAGACTCGGTTACTCAAAGTGGATGAGGCAACATCCTAAAGCGGCTCCTGTAGCAGCAAAAGCGGGTGGCAACTATTTGAACTCTGTGCTGGCAATCCAAGACGTACGCGGCAAAGGGTTTGATGAAGCATTGCTACTTGATTTTGAAGGCAACATTGCCGAAGCGACAGGCGCGAATATTTTCTTTGTTGAAGGCCAAAAACTGGTGACCCCAATTGCAGATCGCTTCCTCAATGGGATTACAAGACAGACCGTCATTCACATTGCTAACGAGCTAGATATCGACGTAGAACAACGCCGTATTCAACCTGCCGAAGTAGCAAAATTCGACGGTGCCTTCCTGTGTGGAACTGCATATGAAGTATTACCCATACACGTGATTGGGGATTTCGAGTTCGATGTCCCTACATTAACACGTCAAATCATCGATCAATATCAAACATTGTGCGTGCAAGGCTGGGAATGAGATCCATCAGCCGATGACAATAATAGTTATAAGGAAAAATAACATGACGAAGAAAATTACTATTCACACCTTAGGCCCGACAGGTACTAACTGTGAAAAAGCAGCTTCAAAATGGTTTGCTGACAACAACATCGAAGGCGATATTGTTTTACATCAGACACTTGAAATCGCAGTTAAAACAATAGAGAACAGTGATACTGACCTTTTACTCGGCTGTGCGGTTTATCCAGACTTACACAATATTGTTTTCGAGAATTTACCTCGACTCAAATTAATTGATTCTTTCATCATGCCAACGATTGAAATGGTGCTTGCATCCCGAGGTCAGGAGACATTAGCTACCTTTGCAACACACCCAGCACCTCGTAGTCTCGTGTCGCACCTCGCCCCTGTCTTCGTAAATAGTAACGCGGCCGCCGCGTTAGCATGCGCAGCAGGTGAAGCCGATGCATGCATAACCACGGCAGTTGCTGCTGAAGCGAACAATCTGACCGTGTTAGAGAATTTCGGACCCGTCCCTATGTGCTTCACCATCCATTCGACCCACAACTTTCAGCCAAACTATCGGGAGTTAAACTAGTCATGAATAGTCAACTGACACCTTTAGGCAGCGAACTCAGCCATTACACTGACCAACTACGCGAACTCCAAAACAGTCAAGGTCAAGTCGTTGAACAAATTGACAAAGCTAAAGCATTGTTACACATGATCAAGAGCAAGATTACCGACCTTGGTAAGCAACTTGATTGTATTCAGTACTCAAACGCCATCAACCTAGATATCGACAATTGGTTGCTGAATGGGCTGCAAGAAAGTCCAGATTTTATTAACAGTCGCACTCATTTCAACATTCCAGAAAACCAAGCTTGGACCTTCTTCTTTGGTCCATATTTATTGGCAAATGAAGCATCGAATAAAGAAAAAGGTTATCGCTCTGAGTTTTTCATTGTTATGCGAGACGACCCTAGTGTGTGTACTGACCTACACGACAACTACCCTCATCCTCGTAATATCTGCCAGTGTGTCCGTTTACTCGTAGGTAGTGCAGGTATTGCAAAAGGAAATGCACTCGTCTTTTTCCCTGAAAACATTTTGTGTAAGGAAAAAATGGCTCGTCAGCATTTTGCGTTATTTTTCTTCAATAAGTTCGAAGGGATTTATCGCACTTACACGCTACCTAAAGTTCGAGCAGTGTTTGGCGAAAAGGATGCTTTGTTTGACTCACCAACGTGGTTAGCCGGTGAACTAAATACTAAACAGTTCTATGAAGCCCGCTGTGTTTGGGGTTATCTACATGATTTATATCATCACGAAGGGCCGCGTCCATTTGATGAACATGTTTATATCAAAATGAAGTGGCATTTGGGCTTAATGGAAGAAATCAAAGTAGATTGTCAAACAATGCTCACGTTATATAAGGACGAATCGCTACCTTACCGTAAAGAAGCCATCGAACTAATCCTTTTTGAACGTTTAATCCGTTACCCACAAGAACTTGATGCTGAAGCAAACTTTGATTCAGGCACGGGGATTTTTTTACTGGAATGGCTGATGAGCAAATCTGCAATTTCCTTTGATGTTCACACTGCGCAATCTCACATTGATTGGCAAAAGGTTCTTTTAGCAATTGAGGAACTTGTCGAGACCATTTTGTCCCTAGAAGCACTTGATGACGAAAACTACATCGAGCAAGGTCGTGCATTTATAAGTCGCTACTTAAGGTTAGAAACTGGACCAAAACGTTACGCGTTTCAGGAACATCATCATGCCCTGTTCCCACGCACGGCGCTTTATCTGCAACTTAATTTCAACGAAATTGAAATGTACTGAGGATCGCTATGAACATCGCAATCGTAGAACCGATAAGTTCAGGAGCAGCATTGGTCATTGCAGCGAAGGAGCTGGGCCATGACGTATATGTGATCTCGTTTAACGATGCCGATCGCACTTTGCCGCAAATCGTTAAGGATACAGCCACAGACATCATTAAGTTTGAAACTAACGATGACGGACTTTTTGTTCAACAAGTCTGTGCGCTGCACGCGAAAGTGAGATTAGACGCTATTATTTCTGGGAACGAATACTACGTCCCTATTACCGCGATTGCCGCGAACAGAATTGGCGTTAAGGGGCTTCCTCCTGCCACCGTCGAAAACTTGCGCTTTAAGCATAAAATGCGCCAGTGCTTAACTGATGCAGGCCTTGCGACACCTCGCTTCCATATCATCCGAAGTGTGAAAGACATTGAAGAATTGAATACAGAAGGATTGTTTCCCAGTGTATTAAAGCCGCTTGGTGCCGCGGGTAGCGTGCACGTTAAAAAAGTAACCTCCATTGAAGAACTAACTCTAGCATACCTTAACGCACAAGAAGATACCCGTAGTGAACTCGGTTTCGCTATCGGCAACGACATGTTACTGGAAGGCTATCTGGACGGTGAAGAGTTCAGCGTTGATGGCTTTGTTCTCAACGATGAAGTCCACGTGGTTTCAGTCACCAAGAAACTGCTGGAAAAAGAACCTTACTTTGTTGAAGTCGGCCACATTGTGCCCGCGGACATCGATGAAGTTAAACGACAGGACATTACCAATTACATCGCACAATGTGCAAAAGCGCTTGGTTTAGACCTCGGTGCATTTCATGGTGAAATTCGTCTTACCTCAATAGGTCCCGTTCTAATCGAGATCGGCGCAAGACTTCCAGGCGACAAAATAGTTGACTTAGTGCGTTTATCTTCG
This sequence comes from Pseudoalteromonas xiamenensis, assembly GCF_030994125.1. Lineage (NCBI taxonomy): Bacteria > Pseudomonadati > Pseudomonadota > Gammaproteobacteria > Alteromonadales > Pseudoalteromonadaceae > Pseudoalteromonas > Pseudoalteromonas xiamenensis. The sequence goes on from NZ_CP099918.1 coordinate 239,757, forward strand.
GGCATTGATTTAGCAAAAACAACCGTGTTGCTCTATCTCGATATGCTAACGGAAGTGCCAAAAAATCTTCAGTTAGGCGTTAGCGGCATTACGTTTTTTGCCAATGAGGAGCTTTCTCAATTTTCTGGGTATTCAGGTGAAGAGCAGCTGCAATCCTTAGACGGCTACGTCAGCCATCAGTTCATGAAGAAAATTGGTGATTCAATTCCTCCGCTGACAGATTACCGCGGTCGTCTTGCTTTTGCTGTGTTTCATCATAAAGAAAGAGCCCAGCTCCTGCATAGCTTATCGCAGGCACAGCAAGTCATTGAACTTTACTAAGGAAAGTAACTATGAATATTCTTGTCTTACATCGTATTCCCTACCACTACATTAACTACGCCAGCACAATAGATCATGATGAACATCACGTCGTTTATGTTGGCGTAGACAGCGCACTTGAAAACATACCTTTAGAAATTAATTGCTCGAAGGTAGTACGAGGAACAGCGCAACCTGTTCACAAAGAAGTGTTAACGGCGATTGAAACTTTAGAAATCACATTTGACCTCATCATTTCGTTGTCAGAATATGAGCTCATGGAAGCCGCTAAGGTGCGTGAAGCACTCGGCGTAAAAGGTCCATCTGTCGACCAAGTTACGTTAGTTCGTGACAAAGTCGCGATGAAAAAAGCAGTAATTGCACATAAATTACGCGTGCCTACTTTTTCCTCATTAAAAGAATGGTTAATTGATAAAGCTGACTTTGATGCCGAATTTGAGATGATTTTAAAGCCAGTCGATGGCGCATCCTCTGAAAATGTCGTTAAATTTCCAAATAGCTTATCATTAAAACACGCGCTTGATGGTCGCTCCACAGGCGTACCTCAATTAGACCAAGACACGCCAAATTATGACGGGTTTGAAGTGGAAGAGTTCATTTCTGGTGCTGTGCGACACTTTGATGGAATTGTCAGAAATGGTCAAGTGACTCTCTGTGTTGGTAGTCGTTATATCAATACACTTTATGAGTTTGCAGCGCACGGCATGCCTTCAGCATCCGTGCAACAAGATCTTACAGAACATGAATGTGACTGGGTACAGAGAGCTGTTGCAGCTGTACAGATTGAACAAGGTGTATTCCACTTAGAAGCGATTGAAACGAAAGAAGAATTGGTCTTTTTAGAAATTGCCCATAGAGCCGGTGGCGCACGGATAATTCCCACTTTCGCAAAACAAACTGGTGTACATTTACCGTCGGTTGAGTTGTCCTTGCTGCTCAATCCAAACTATCAACCTGAAATCACGTTAGACCGCGAAAATAAGTATGCTTGGATAATCGTGCCAGGCCATCACTACGACAAACCTTACTGCCGAGTGTCAGGTTACGAAAGTTTATCTTCATATGACGGATTACTCGCGCTAGAAGTAATTGCACCAGACAAACCTTTGCCGAGTAATATCAGCTATTTGGAAAACCAAATACCGCTTACAGCTTTTATCAAAGCTTCAACAACACATCAGTTGGAAGAGCTAATACAGACCTTGTTCACCAACTTAACAATTGAACTGTCTGATACCCCTTTTAATCATTTATAAGCATGACGACAACGATAAGGAAAGCAAAATGACACAACGAGCGACATTTATGTGGGGCGTACCTACATGTGGCGGCCAAAGCAAAGCAGGCGCAGCCATTGATCTAGGTAATTTTAACTTACCTGGCATGATTGAATACGTAAAGTTCGCGGAAGAATTGGGGATTGAAGGTCTTTTAATGGGTGTAGGCTACCACACACCAGATCCTATCGCGATAGTCGGCCAAATTTTAGCGAGCACCAAAAAAATGAAAATGATGGTGGCCTATCGTGCAGGCGCAATTTCCCCGACATTGTTTACTCAAATGATCAATACGTTGTCCTTTCAAGGTGGCGAACGCATAGCACTAAATTTGCTCGCTGGTATTTCTCCGGCGGAACAAAAGTACTACGGGGACTTTTTGTCTCATGATAAACGCTACGCACGACTGGATGAATTCATTTCCGTGTGTCGCGCCCTTTGGCATGACGATAAACCTGTCGACTTCAAAGGTGAACACTATGAAATTGAACAAGGCCAACTTAGCTTATGTTATCAAGGTGGCACACAACCTGATTTGTATTTAAGTGGCAATTCCGACATTTCTCAGCAAACCGCTATTAATCATGGTGCTACATGGCTTAGGTACAGCGATACCGCTGAAAACATTGCAAAAAGTGCAGCGCCCGCTTTAGCCGCAGGTATAAAAGTGGGTATTCGCATGTCCGTGATTGTACGCCCAACGAGAGAAGAAGCTCTAGCTGAAATTGATCAAATGATGAGTGGCGCGGATATGGAGTGGAAAGCATTCCTAGACGATTACGTCAAGAAATGTGATTCAGTTGCCATTAAATCAACCTTTGAACTCGCTGAAAAAGCGAAAAATGACTGGCTAAATGACGTGCTCTGGACCGGTGCCATTCCTTTTAGAGGCGGGCCGGCTTTAGCCCTTGTTGGTTCGCCGGACGAAGTGGCCAACTACATCATGGAATATAAGCGCGCAGGCGTCTCTACATTCTTGTTTTCGGGTTGGCCGCAACTACAGGAAATGGAATATTTTGCGAAGTTGGTCATTCCAAAAGTCCGAGAATTAGAAGCGATCGAACAGCAAGCAAGCTGCGCAGTGTAACACTGCGCGTTAGGGGAATATAATGCTATCCGAATTAAAACTAGACCAACCTAGAAAACTGAGAGTCGCGCTTGTTTGTGGAAGCCTTAGAGAAGGAAGTTGCACCAAAGTGGCATTGGAGTATGTTGCAAACTACATCGAGTCGCACGCCGATGCATTTCATTTAGACCTACAACTTGCTCCTTTACCCTTTTTTACTGAGCAAAATAAGCAAGAGAACCAATTAGTCATAGAGTTCATTGATCAAATCAAAAATGCGGATGCCATTTTAATAGGCACACCTGAATACCATGGCAGTTTAACTGGTGTGCTCAAAAACGCTTTAGATTACTTAAGTAAAGATGAACTTAAAAACAAACCTATCGCGCTTGTTGCTGTAGGTGCAGGACAATATGGCGGTATAGGTGCACTGGATGCGATGTCGTCGATTATGAAAAACTTACATGCGTTAGTGATTCCTTACCAAGCGGCCATCAGCAGTAGCCACAAAGTAATTCAAAACGGCGAAGTCGTGCTAAATGAATATAAATCACGGTTAGAACATGTAGCAGAGCAATTGCTGCTGTTTACTAAAAGAATTAGCAGCACAGACATTCAACACCAAACAGTTGCGGCTTAACGGCCTAAACACAGTGATTACACTAGGATTAGAGTCATAAACATGAAAATGATAAACAACAATTGGTTAAGCCGTTTCTCAAAGGACCAACCGCTGATGATCGCGGGTCCGTGCAGTGCAGAAACCCAAGACCAAATGCTCACCATTGCACATCAAGTTAAACAATCTGGCGTAGAAATTTTTCGCGCTGGAGTGTGGAAGCCTCGTACCCGTCCAAATACCTTTGAAGGCGTCGGAGAAGAAGGATTAGGTTGGCTCAACGAGGTCAAGCGAGAAACCGGCATGCTAACGGCAACGGAAATTGCGACGTCTGGTCATGCGGAGCTTGCGCTGAAACATGACATCGATGTGCTTTGGATAGGCGCTCGTTCAACCGTCAGCCCGTTTGTCGTTCAAGAAATAGCGGATGCGATTAGAGGAACAGATAAAATTGTACTCGTCAAAAATCCTGTTAGTCCAGACTTAGCGCTTTGGACAGGTGCTTTCGAACGTCTTCAGCAAGCAAATGTAGTTAATTTGGGCGCTATCCACCGTGGGTTTACCACGTATGGTTCAAGCGTATATCGCAATCAACCAAATTGGCCTCTCGCGCTTGATTTTAAGAATCAACTGCCTGAAATCCCATTGATTTGTGACCCTTCACATATCGCTGGTGTACGCGACTTTGTTGCACCACTGGCCAAAGAAGCGCTTGAACTGGGGTATCACGGATTAATGATTGAAACGCACCATACCCCGGACAGTGCTTGGAGTGATGCGAAACAACAAATTACGCCTGAAACATTGTCTGCACTAATGACTGAACTCGTTGATTTGTATCAAAGCGTTGACCACACATGCCCGAATAAAGCCTTACAAAAGCTTCGTTACAAAGTCGATATTTTTGATCAGCAACTTATCAATACGTTAGCACTTCGCATGAAAACGACCAACGACATAGGAATGCTAAAAAAACAACATGGCATCGAAATATTAAAAGCGAATAGATGGGAGGAAGTTATCCATCGTATGCTTGCGCTTGCGAAGGAAAATGGGTTGCCAGAAAGCTTTATTGAAAATACGTTCAACATGATCCATGAAGAATCGTTGAAACAACAACTGTCACTTCATAATTAGCATGTACTCATGCACAACCGGATTGAATGGAAAGTAACATTTACCTTGCTTAATGCTACTTTCCTTATTTTTCAATTTGCTTTAAGCAACTAAGTGCTCATAAGCTTGAGAAGCCATCACCGGCACAAACTCAGTAATGGTATATGTGACTAAACCACTTTGAATAAATGGGTCAGCGTTTAATATTTCAGTTAATTCCTCTTTGCTTTCATGCTGAGAAATTAAAATACCGCCGGAACGGGGAACTTTGCGGCCACCAAACATCAATTTCCCGGATTCGTACTGCTTACCCAAGTATTCACGGTGACGCTCTGTCAGTTCCGGTGTGATTTGTTCAACATCGGTAAAAGTCATATCAACAAAAAACATAAAAGTCTCGCTTTTTAAAAAAATTGGTATAAATTGCTACTTATTTAGTAGCAATTTACCGCTTCTTTTTAAGTAGCGCAATATTTATGACAACGCCTGTACCTAAAAAATCTGTTCGAGGTTCAAATTCTGGCATCGCAATCATGGCCGTGTTCGACCTTCTTGGCCGAAAGTGGAATATGCGTATCATGTGGGAATTACGCACACAGAATTTGAGCTTTAGAGCCATTCAACAAACATGCGATGGAATGTCACCTTCAGTGTTAAACAACCGCATGAAACAATTAACGGAAGCAAAACTCGTTGTTTCCTCGTCAAATGGTTACGAGTTGACTCAACTCGGGCAATCGTTAATGAGCACGTTAGACCCACTTCGCCATTGGTCGCAAGAATGGGAAGCCGAGTTAAGTACGAAATCCAGTGAGTGACAATGTCGTCAATCAAAACACCGAGACTCGTTTAGTTGTTTAAGAATGAATCAATTGCACCTATAAAATACCGACTTATATCCGGTGTTAGAATTTTTATTCTAGTTGAATGAAATTCAACCTCAGATTGTCATATTTGTGTCATATACTCAATGCATTATACGCACCCTAGTTACTCTATTCGGTCTTAGATAATGTTGTTTGATGGCATAATGGCAGACATTCCAGCTCAAAAACGTCAAAGTGCGTGTGCTGCTATTAACTTTGATTACACACCAATTTATCCGCCTCAGCTAACGGTGGAAGACGGAAAAATCGCGATTAGTTGTGATTTGCCAGAGGATGCGTGTGTAGGCGACATTATTTTACTGTCTGCAACCGCCATAGACGCCCGTAACAGTAATTTTACAACTCAATTAACGTTGACAGAGCATCATCTGACATTGAGAAAATTTAATGATTCGCTATCTGGCAAAGGCCATGATGGTGATTACGTTTTACAACTTAATTTATATGGCAAACACACAGCTATCAAAAACAGCAACAGCTTTTCGGTTGCAATTACGAACGCACATGTGGAGTCATCCTCGGTTTTAACCTCTCCCCTTGGATCCAATTGGATTGAGAGAGTAAAGCAAGGAGCAAAACAAAGCTTCATTGCTTTACTCTCGGCTTTTTAAACGCATATTGTTTTCTGAGCCTGATTGCATTGGGTTTATGCCTAACGCAACTTTAGTCTATTTATTGTGCAAATGAATTGACACTTGAACGTAAAACTTCCATCTTTAGTTTATTAATCGTTCAAGAACAGGTTGTTTAGTGCCAGAAGTTCTGTCTCAGCGTTTACTAAATCACATTTTCGAAGGATTACCGGTTGGTGTTGTCGCGGCAGAAATCGAGACCAAAAAACTCGTTTACGCCAATACCAATTTTCTAACGATGGTCAATTATCGTCTTGAGGAAATTCAAGCGATGACCCCTATGGATTTGCATACCATCGATGAACTTCCACGCGTCATTGAAACCTTTCAACAAATGGTTGATGGCAGTCTAGACCGAGTGCACGCCATTAAAGTCAGGCGAAAGGATGGCAGTGTCTTTATCGCTGATATTCATTTTACTGCTTCTGACCCAAGTCAATCAGGATTGGTGGTCGCAACCTTTCAAGACATCACCGATAGCTATCTGGCCGCTAAAGCACTCGAAGAACAAGAAGCTCGATTAAGACTCGCCTTTTCCGTCGCAAAGCAAGCTTGGTTCGATTTAGATCTTCCCTCTGGGACGATACAAGTGAGCGATGAACATGCCTTAATGCTTGGCTACAATCCTAAGTCATTTTCCAAATCCTTACGGTCGTGGCATCAACTTATCCATCCCGCCGACAGAAAAGCGATCTTCTCGGCGTTTCGCCGCTATATTCAAGGAAAAACAAATGAATTTCGAGTTGAATATCGACAACGTGCAAGCGATAACACTTGGAAATGGACCCAGGCACTGGGTAAAGTCATCGAATGGCAACCCGATAACAAAGCAAAACGTCTGATTGGTCTTAACACCGACATCAATAAACACAAGGTGCTTGAAACACAACTCGAAACTGAAAGCACCTTTCTAAAATCTGTGCTCGCAAACATTCCCGACTTGATCTGGTTGAAAGACCCTGAAGGTGTCTATATCGGTTGCAACAAGCGCTTTGAATCACTGTTTGGCATTGCGGAAGATCTCATCATTGGCAACCGTGATATTGATTTTGTCGATGAGGAACTCTCTGAACTATTTCGACATTTCGACCAGCTCGCACTTAAAACCGATAAACCCGTAAGAAATGAAGAATGGTTGACCTTTAAATCAGATGGTCATCAAGAACTGGTCGAAACGACCAAGGTCCCGCTAAAAACAAATAAAGACCAAATCATTGGTGTTCTGGGTATCGCTCATGACATCACAGACCGCCACCAAAGTGAGAACAAGTTAAAACTCGCCGCATCGGTATTTCGCACAGCAATGGAAGGCATCATGATTACGGATGCTGAAGGCACAATCGTCGAAATAAACGAATCTTTTACTCGCATCACTGGGTACGCGCGCGAAGAAGCAATTGGCCAAAATGCACGGTTGCTCGGCTCTGGAAAACAATCCGATTCTTTCTATGAAACAATGTGGCACAACTTGGCACAGCTAGGACGTTGGTCTGGCGAGATATGGAATCGCCGTTCAAGCGGTGAGGTATACGCTGAATTTCTTAATATCAGTGCAGTAAAAGACAGTAAGGGAAATGTCTCTCATTATATCGGTGTTTTTTCGGATATTTCGACCTTAAAAGAGCAAGAAAAACAACTGGAATTCGTTGCCCAATATGATGTGTTAACAGGGCTACCAAATCGTGCGTTGCTGCTAACCCAATTACGCCAAGAGTTGCTAAAAATGAAGCACTCACTCAAGGCCTGTGCGGTGGTTGTTATTGATTTAGATTCCTTTAGAGAAATCAACGATACAAAAGGCAACCATGTGGGTGATTTAGTCTTAATTGAAGCAGCGGCGCGATTTAAGACTATTCTACGTGACCATGATATTCTTTCTCGTATCGGAGGCGATGAATTCATTGTTGTTTTAACGGAGCTGACTGATCCGCATTTGTGTGTGGCGGTACTTGAGCGGTTACTTTACGCTGCAGCAGACTTATTTTTGATTGAAGACCATCAATTTAAACTGACCGCAAGTATTGGCGTTACCTTTGCAGAACAACATACTGACCTGTCTGCTGAAAAGCTAATTCGACAAGCGGATCAAGCTATGTATCATGCAAAAATTGCAGGCAAAAACCGTTTTCATGTTTTCAATCCAGAAGACGACCAAGATGCGCGACTGCGCTTTGATACCATCAACGAAATCCGCGAAGGTTTAGTCAAAGATGAATTTGTTCTCTATTACCAACCGAAAGTCGCCATTCATACGGGTGATATTATCGGGTTCGAAGCGCTCATCCGTTGGCAGCATCCAATTAAGGGGTTATTAAATCCGGTGAGTTTTATTCCTATCATCAGTATGCACCCTCTTGCAATTGAACTAGGCAACTGGGTTTTAAAAGAAGCGCTAGGGCAGCTCTCGCAGTGGAACTCTCAAGGTTTTATCACCAAAGTAAGTATCAATATCGACAGTATACAGCTCAATGACCCTGATTTTAGTCAACGGGTACTTTCGCGTCTTGCCGATTTCACCAATGTTGACCCCGCTCAACTCGAACTGGAAATATTAGAAACCAACGCGCTTGAGGAAATTCAAAATGTATCTCAGCTCATTGAAGAGCTTCAAAGTAATGACATTCATTTTGCGCTAGACGACTTTGGAACCGGGTATTCATCGATGACTTTCCTAAAGAATCTGCCAGCAACTACGATAAAAATTGACCAAAGCTTTGTTCGTCAGATGCTATTTGACCGCGAACAGATGATTATTGTGGACAGCATCATCAATTTGAGTAAACGTTTTGGCCGTACCGTGCTCGCAGAGGGAGTCGAAACGGAGCTCCATGGTTTGTTTTTAAGCGCGCTTGGTTGTGAACTTGCGCAAGGCTATGGTGTCGCCAAACCAATGCCTGCATCTGAGGTCTTACGGTGGACGCAGAAATGGCAATGTCCAACGCTATGGACACAAGTAAGGCAACTTAGTCCAAGTGAGGTGGATACATTACTATTGGTAGTAGAACATATTGGTCAGTGCCGAGCACTTCGCATTGAGCACAACCACCACACGCTTAGAACGTCACCTTTCGAAAAAACAGACTTTATTAATTGGGATTGCTCACTTGCCACTCTAACAGATCCCAATTTGCATCAAATAAACCAACAAATACCGGCGGAAATTGAAGCACTCAGACTCGCCCTAAATCATGGTCAGTCGTGTGACGATCTTGCTCTCCAGAGCAATCAAATTATAGCGCACATGCTAAAAATCATTTTTAGAGACCCCAACTTTGAGCTGCCAATCAATTGCAAAATGTTCGAGTTTGACCAATAACGCCTTTCCAACGTATCGTTTTTGTTTCGTCCAAGTTTAAATGCTATTTTTCATTGCCCTAATAAGGTAGGCTTAGTTTTCCCATAGAGAGATTGGCAAGTGTGACCGAACTCTGTGCCGTTTGAGTCAACGCTTCGTTAGCTAACACCGCAAACAACACCGCTTCTTTCGCATTAGGATCGATTCCCAAAGAAGCTGTCGTATTCCATTTAACATTCGGGTTTAGTTTTAACCGAATAGCCCGTGCTAAGACAGGATTCTGAACACCGCCTCCACTTGCAAAAACCTCTGCATCTTCGTACGGTTGGGTTACCATATTAATGTGGTTTGCAACAGCACAAGCGCTGAATTCGGTCAGTGTCGCGACGACGTCTTCTTTAGCAAGAGATACGGTTGATGACTCCAACATGGCCTGCTCAAGCCAGTTCAGGTTAAACACTTCCGGACCCGTTGATTTAGGTAATGGTTTCGCTAAAAACGGATGAATAAGTAGTGCGGCCAATAAAAGGGCGTTTACCTCGCCCTGTTCAGCAATCGCACTATCGCTGTCAAATGGCTGATTATAATGCAACCGAACATACGCATCGACAATCGTATTAGCCGGGCCTATGTCTGAACAAATTACCTCTGATAATTCAGCACCCGCAGGCAGTAAGGTAATGTTGGCGATTCCGCCTAAATTTAAAAGAACGCGAGTACGTTTCTTGTCACCAAACAAACAGTAATCACCGTAGATAGCCAGAGGAGCACCTTCCCCGCCAGCCGCGACATGCTTTTGTCGAAAATCAGAAAACGTTGGAATTTTTGTCGTTACTGCAATGTGATCTGCATCGCCAATTTGCAGTGTCCCATGTTTAAAATCATCGTAAGTGTGTTGGTGTTTTGGGCAATGGAAAATAGTCTGGCCGTGGCTCGCGATTAAATCAACACTACGTGCCTCTATTTGCCATTTTTTAAGACACGTTAAAACCAAGTTACCGTGGTATTCACCAAGCCAAGCGTTTAAGAGTGTTAAATATTCTAGATCTACCGATTTTTGCGCAAAAACTTCCCTTATCTTTTGCTTTACATCTATCGGGTATTCCACTGTTTCAAAGGCTACGACAGTACATTCGGTGTTCACACCTCGACCACGTACTTCGCATAACGCAATATCCAATCCGTCGAGCGATGTGCCACTCATAAGCCCGATGATTTTACGTGATGAAGCGATGCTTAGATTAGCAAGAATTTGAAACAGCGTAGGAGATTGCTCAGACATGGGGATTTCCTTTGAGAGGCAATGGCAATGCCTCGACAAAGTATCACATTCCGACAACATGGTTAAGTAACGAAAGCTCTAATGATCTGCTTTCGCTGGAAGAGTATGAAAAGCAATACAAAGATCGGCTGAGAAGTGTCTAGATTATTGGTGTCGATTCATACCGTCAGGATAAGTCAGCTAAGTACGATTTCCGTTTTTATCGTATTCATAGCTCACGCTTCGACTTGTTCCCATTGAGTTGCTTGAGCTTATCAATTGCCCAAAGCCTTCCGTCTCCTCTGATTTTAACCACTGCAAGTTTCAGGACAAAACACTTTGTTCAAATCGTTTGGTCGACACCAATCCAATTTGCGACTCTTTCGATTCTTCTTGGTCGTCATTATCAGGCGATTTGTCGCATTTTAGAAACATTCACTCTTTCAATGTGAATTGTTATATTATAACATTTACATAATGATATAATATAACATTATGTAAGCCATGGTATTTGAGTAACGATAGTTGACTCAACAATTGTGGCTAAGCGCTCAATAACATCGAAGGATTTAGTAAACATGACTTTGTTTTCCAACTTAAAACTTACCACTGTCGCCTTAAGCGGTGTGCTAATTACCGGCTGTTTTGATGGAGGTTCAAAAGGCGTAATAAAACATAATATTGAAAGCCCAACTACCAACAATGGGCATGATCACACTGTTGAACCAAAAGGCCGTTTAGTCCTTCTCAATCAGGATAAAAGCGAAGCTCACGTTTTCGATTTAAATCAACGCAAGATTTTGGAAAGCTTTTCGCTAAGCACTTCAAGCGTTGCGTTGCAAACCTCTGCTGGCGGGCGGTATGCACTACTCAGTGACAGACAAAACGATGTCGTTTCGTTTATTGACGGTGGCCTTTGGCAAGAAACTCATGACGACCACCAGCACAGTTATGAGCAGGCACCAACCTTTAGCAACTTTGAATTACACGGCTCTGCACCAACTCACATAACGTATTCAGATGAAAATACAATTGTATTTAATGATGGAAATGCCGCCACGGGCGCAAACGCATCCATTCAAATTATTGATGATACATCTATCACTAATCGCCGTATTAAAGCCACATTAGACTTTGAAATCAACATGCATGGCGTTGCAAAACTTCACCAAAATACCTTGTTTGCGACGGTACGCCGCGGCGACGACGAGAGCACGTCCAATGCAAAAGTTCTCCCAGATCAAATTGGTGTTTATGAACTGCATGAAGACCACTTCCACTTTGACTCTGTATTAGACATAACCTGCCCTGACTTACATGGTGCAGCTCAAAACCATGAAGCCGTTGCGTTTGCGTGTCGAGATGGTGTCGTCATCACGCATTCTCATAATGGACAATTTGAAAGTGATAAAATTACAAACATCGAAGCAATAGCCGACTTACGTATTGGCACCTTATTTGGGCACCACAAAAGTAACACCTTCATAGGGACTGCCAGTAATCGCGCAACCGGTGAAGTAAAGATCCTGACTATTACGCCAGATGAAAATGAAATGGCACTGTTAGATTGGCAACCAGTGGCAAATGCACAGCCCATATCGTATGCCTTTAATGTCGATGGCACACAATTTTTGATTTTAGATAATCAAGGTAACCTTACTGTCGTTGACGCCCATCAACACGACGGTCATGTTCACTGGACGTTTAAACAACGAATCGATGTTAGCGTAGCGGATATTTCAACGCTTCCTGAAGGCCAACGCTTTGGATTGGTCGTCTCTAAACGAGAAAACACGGCTTACGTTACCGACTCAGCCACGTCCACCATTCTCGCAGTCAATATCGCCACAGGTGAAATTGAAGACACTATAACACTTACGTTTACACCAAGTAGCATGACTTGGCTTGGGATCCCTGAAGGCGACCAACACTAAGCTCTAGTTTCCTTACACTTAGAGGCATTTTCAAGTTGTAGCTCTACCCAAAGGCATCTCGATCAGATGCCTTTTATCACAAGCGTAAGCACACGCTAAATCTCATTTAACAGGCGACGTTGCCAAAACGCCGAATTTGGAAATCGGTGAGCACCGCTATCGTAATGCAGTTGGTGCAGTTTAATGAACTCATTAAAATCCTGAAAGACTAGCGCTTGATATGCGCTCAAGGAGGCTTTATTTGGGTTATCTACCCAATTCAAAATGGCTTTTGCGGCTCGAATTCCCTGCTTTAAGGACTTAGTTATACCCGCCGATGAAATCGAATCGTAACTTGATGCCGCATCCCCGACTGCTAGCCAATTGTCACCAATAACCGCTGATAGAATCGAAGAAGGGGCCGTTCGCACAAAAAGAACCCTAGGCGAAGGAATCGCTTGGTTGAATTGTTCACAGCATTGGGTATAAAACCATTGATTATTACAAAATGCGTGATACCACTTTTCATTGGAATTAAGCCTTCGCTGCTTTAGCTCGTCCGCATCAGTATTAAAACTCAATATGGCCCGATTGTTCGGAAGCCTAGCTGCATACCACCAGCCGTATTCATCACTCGATACAATCGTGTGGGCTGGAGCTGATGAGTTACTTTCTAATTCAACGAATGCACACACGGACACTACACGGTCAAACAGATTGTTAGCAACCGACAGACTGCGTGTCACAACTCGATGTTGACCAGAAGCATCGACAATAAAATCAAATTCATGCTTATCAAGCTCCGGTTCGCAGTTAAGTGAAATAGTCCTATCACTTTGTTTAATTGCAGTGACTTTGGTGTTTTCCACAACCGTCACACCACGCTTGAAACAGGCCGACAGTAAGTTTTTATCAAACAGTGTTCTGTCTAAATGGAAGCCTTGTCCAATCGGCGTAATAAAAAAGTCATTATACCCAACCGATTCGTCACCCCACTGCGATAGACTACCCGGACAACGTAAATGAAATTCTTCCGATAAGAGGGACTCAAGATCTAACTCTCGTAAGTAAGAACTTGCGGCAGGCGGTACTGTTTCACCAATTTTAGGTGTGCCACTGTCTGGCGCTGTTATGAGAGTAATTTCGGCCTTTTCGCTGCTTGATGCAAATTGCTTTTGCAACGCAAGTGCCGTCGCACATCCCGCAGGACCGCCCCCCACAATACCGATACTCAGGTGTGATCTCGTCATCGACTGCTCCTTGACGTACTCATTACCCACGACGTCACTGACCGAGGTTCATCTACTAAGCATGAATCACGGCCAGTGTAGCGGGTATTCTCTTCTGATAGCTAATTAACTTTTAGGTCCACAATCCGTAGGGGCTTTGTAACCTGGCTCAGACGGCTGTGGCCATACTTCTACACCGTCCCCTCGACTATCAAAAAGACTTGCCACTTCAAGGAAGTAGTCAGGCCCGAAATTAGAACCTGGTTTATCACCTTCAATTTGCAAACCTTGGATCACAAAGCCTACTTTGTGCCAATTTTCGACGAAATCGAAGTAGCATTGATAGCGCCCTTGCTGCTGGGGATAGAAAGTCTGCGTGCCGTGCCCTTCGTCACCTCGAACACTGTAAAGCGAGATACCTTTGCCTTGACCAGACGCTGCGTCATAGGTAAACAAGCTCTTTGGATACACTGACACTGGACGCTGTGCTGGCCATGACCAATACAACGTGTTGTCCTGAATTGGCGCTAAAGGAGCCTCTCCTTGCTGATTGTTTGGGTTCGGCATAGTAGGATTCGGATCAGGCACGTGCGTTGCACAACTGTTGTAATCAGTGTGCCAAGGCTGTGCCATAAATTTACTCAAATCACCGGGTTCGACGGCATCTGCTCTAAGCGGCACGTAACCTACGCCTAGGAATGGCTTTGAACTGTTTGCGTTTGCGTAATTCAAGGATTCCATGTTGATCCGAAATGGCCCAATCTCACCTTGCCACTTCGTCACATAAAGATTGGTATCGCGCACGATAAAGGTTAAATCAATACCCGGGGAATAACGCCCGCCTAAACAGTTTTCAAGCACCACTTTATCAAGTCGCTCTCCATCCCCCATAGGGCGAGCTTCAGCGTGGAATTTATCACCATACCACTGCATTAATAGAAAATACTGCGTTTCGGTTACGGCCAAAAAACTCTTCATCGCATCGCCAAGTGCCAAGGGCATTTTAAGACGGGTTCCATCTTCATTATCAGGTGCATTTGAAGTCCCTGGAGGTGAAGGTTTACGCAACAAGCTGGTGAATGAAGGGATCTTCTCACTCGGCGTATCTGAAGGTTGGATTTCCTTCATCCGTTTATGTCCTTGAATGCCTTTTTCTGGTATCGCGGCGTTCCACTGTTGCAAAAATGCAGCGTGAAACACGGGCATTACATCACCATCAAACGATGCTTCATAATCTTGATTAAATCCATTGCTGAACATAGTCGGTTCAAGATTTAAATGTTGTACCCACGTGTCATAGACATCGTCCCACGTCGAAACGACATTGCGCGTTTGCGGTGCGTAACTCGGGTCAGTGCACACAACCCAACCGTGTACCGCCTGTTCAACAGACCCATCTTCAAAGTAAACAGTCGCCGTCACCGGTCCATCAGAGGTATCATCAAACCAATAGTCGTTATCTATTGCATCGTTCAATTCAGGGTACTGGCCATTTCGCATAATACCGCTCGCTTTACCAAAACCACCCGCGACGATAAGTCTGCCCGTGTTCGACTCTATGCACATCTCGCCAAGGGAGGAAATTTCGCCAAGCGGGTTATACATTTTATAGTTTGCATCATTAAAATGTTGATCAGGAAAGCTTTTTGGGTATTTCCACGCACTACTTTCTTGCTGAATTAGATTGTCACTGTTCACAAAGCTCGCCGGGGTCGCTTGGTCAAAGTGCAAAATAGTTGTTGCTTGCGTCTTAACGGAAAGAGCTCTAGGTCCTGGATCCACCACCAGGGTTTTTAAACGGTTTTCATCTTGCAACTCAGCGCCAAATTCTGGGTTGCGTATAGGCGGCGTTTTACCCCCTTCATACGCTACAATCCCCTCTTCAGCCCCACCTGATGTGCCATTGTCGGACGTAATTTTGTAGTTATTGTTCTTCTTGTTCGCAACATGTACTTGCCAAACAATGTCTTTAATGACTTTACCACCAATAGAATCGCCGATTTTGACTTCACGTCCTACGTCATTTGACGGATAAGTCGTTTGTTCAACATCATAGGCAAATAGACGAAAACGAGCGGCTTGACGTTTTACGTTGCCACTTTTATCGCGAAAATCGTTCTCATCAATCGGGGTATTCTCTGAGCCGGCTTTAATCGGTAAGCCACCGAATAAACCAGTTGTTTTATCAATCAGTTCGCCAGCAGCCGTTTCAGGTGCTAAATAGTATTCTTCACTGTTACCAACACGCGCGAAGTTGATGCTTGGGTGGACTCTGAAATAACTCATTATTTCTCTCCTTGTGATTTTACATAAGCCATAGCAGCCGCTTTGTCTTTTTCTTGCGACCAGAAGAATATATTTTGAAATGCATGGCTAATATTAAGATTCGTTGCCGGCAAAGGTTTTAAACCTGACTTTGGTGCAAACGCTTGTTCCGTGTTGTGACAACGGAAACAGTTGTTCATGGCCGTAGCCGACTGCGTGTATGTTTCAATCGTGCTGTTTGAGAGGCGCAAAGAGCCGGTCAAATACTCATCCGTGGCAAAATTAAGTCCTGGCGCTAAAGGTGACTCTAATGGGTTATTGGTTACTGCACCGTTATTTATCCAAATTGCGCCAACTTCAAAATAGTTTTTCAAGTAACTGAGTTGCTTGGGTAAGTTTTCCCAAACACTGTCATTTAGCGACTTAATGTTGTCGGTGTTAGATTGCTTTTGGCCTGCTTGATTGCCATAAGCGTAACGGCGGCACACTTGAGTAATTGGCGTGAACTTTTGCGTGTTGTCCTGTACAGCAAGTCCACTCACACTCGCGTTTTTGTTACAGTTTCCAAGCTGAGTGCCTTTTTTGTAAAACAAGTAGTCTTTATCTGAAACCACTTGATCAAGTGCCATGCCATCAGGGACATCCGGCGCATTGTTATTAAATTCAAACGTGGCCCAAATCATTTCAGGGTGATTGGCGACAATGCCACCAATATGAAAACCCACCAAAGCTAGCGTTTGTGTTTCAACTTTTGTCGGGTCTACTTTGATACCACTCGGCGTATTTACAAACTTGGCGATGTCCTTTTTCATTGTAAATAGACCATCCGTTTTTTCACCCGGAGCCACCACTTTCCATGATGCTTTAAGCTCTAATGCCCCTTTACCATTTTGAATCGGAAACTCAGTGGTTGGGTCCAACGCCAACACATTGGCTGGCTTTGTTAGGTCGCTCCCACCAAGCTTACCCTGAATAAAATCGGCGAAGGTTTGATTTACATATTGCGAGTAGTAAACCGCACGATTGTTTTGGTCTACCAAAATTCCGTCCGTACCTGCTTGCAAGTACTCGTCAAGAGACGAACCGTGCTGCTTTTTGCTGGTTCTTGGCATCAAGCCTCGCTGCTCTAGTCCAAGCAATGATTGTGGTGTCGCAAAGTCTAAGAAACGCGGCTTGCCATTGTCTCCATCCATAAGCCACAAAAACATTTGCCATGACCATTGATGAAAATCGCAGTTTGACGGATCGTTTTGATGAGCAGGATCATTTGGGAAAGTCTCGTCATTTGGACGAACCACTCGGCCATCCTTTAACCAACTGGATTCAAAAACACATTGTTCTGTTGAATCCGTTTTATCAGTCGCGGCCATGCTCACGCCTGAATACATTCCCCCAACCAACAACATCACATATGTAATGCGGTTGAGTACTCGCTTACTTGTCTGTTTCATGTCGCCTCCTAGGCTTACTAGACGGTTGCAGCAAAGTGTTCGCTTGAGATGGGCCCATCGTCTCGCTGAACTCCTTTTGATACACAAAGTTAACAACAAATACACAAATGAAGTATTACACGCAATTACAGTAATGTTAGGTTGCCGACCTATTTTTGGCGTAAGAGGACATCTCTAAATGGCCAATGCCAGTCCCAAAAATGGGATTTCACTCATCCCATTTTTGGGATCGCCTTGCATAAAAACTACAAACAAAACATAACAAACCTTTGTTTTATAACATCTTAATACATTGGCACATTTCCTGATTTAATCATTCCAACATGTAGAATCAGTGGACGTAAGCAATGGATTATTTAAACACAACAACGACAAAAAAATTTCCCACCAAACGTATCGTGATAGTTGGAAGCCTGCTTGTGACGTTAGTTGCAGGAGTTTGGACTTTGAAGTCACAAATCACTCAAGCGTCGGTCAGCAAAAACAGTGTACTTACCGCTCGCGTCCAACAAGGTGAATTCACCATCAAAGTCGCGGCACCCGGAGTGTTGGTACCGGAAGACATTCGCTGGGTAGCCAGCAACGTAGAAGGGAAAGTCGAACGTATTTTGAAAAAGCCAGGAGCCGTTGTTTCGCAAGGTGATTTGATTGTTGAACTGACAAACCCAGAGCTTCAACAAAAGGTAGAAGAACTCAATTGGGAGCGCCAAGCGCTGAGCGCTGAGCTCAATGCATTAAGTACCGATCAGCAAACACGATTACTCGACATGAAAGCGGCGGTTGCCAAAACCAACATGCAATATGAGCAAGCACGGATGCGCTTGAACGCGGAAGAAATCTTGATTAATCAAGGTAATGCTACTGTTTCAAAACTCGATTTTGAAAGCTCAAAATTAACCGTTGCTCAGCTAAAAGAAACGCTCGATATCGACAATCAACGAACTGAACAATTGCGTAAAAATCTAGCTGCTCAACTTGCAGCACACCAAGCACGCCTATCTAAGCTGGATAAAACCATTGAACGCGCTGAATTTGAACTAGCTTCGTTGCAAGTGAAAGCCCCTCTAGACGGTGTATTGCAAGCCATGCCTTTGGAACTTGGGCAACGCGTTTCACTTGGTAGCAATGTGGCGAAATTCGCCAAGGCGGGAGATCTTATTGCTGAACTAAAAGTACCCGAGCTTAAAGCGTCAAACGTTGTCGTAGGGCAGAAAGTGATCATCGACACGCGATTTAGCGAAATCGAGGGGATAGTTTCCCGTATTGACCCTGCGGTAACGCAAGGCACCGTTCAAGTGGATGTGACATTCAATCAGGCACTGCCACCCGAGGCGAGACCAGACTTATCCGTTGACGGTGAAATTGTGATCAATGCTAAAGCGAACGCCCTTTACATTAAGCGCCCTTCCGCATCACAAGAAAACCGCACCATGCCAATTTTTAAATTAAATCCAACAGGTTCAATCGCCGAGAAAACCACAGTGACCTTTGGATTAGCATCCAGTACAGAAATTGAAATCGTGGCGGGGCTAACAAAAGGCGACACGGTCATTATTTCAGAACAAACACAGCTAGCGCGTCACGAATCAATCACGTTAAACTAATTTTAGAGGGACTACGTCATGAATCATTTGATAGAACTAAACAACATTAAAAAAGTCTTCGTCAGCGATGACGTTGAAACACACGCTCTTACCGACATTCACTTAGTGATCAATAAAGGTGAATACGTGTCAATTTCTGGCCCTTCGGGTTGTGGCAAATCGACGTTACTATCCATTCTCGGATTACTCGACACGGCCACTTCAGGGTTGCACAAGTTAGCCGGTCACATCGTTGGTGACTTAGACAATAAATCAAGAGCGCTTGTACGCAACAAAGAAATTGGATTTATTTTCCAATCCTTTAACTTAATTAGTGAGTTAACGGTAGTTGAGAACATCGAATTACCATTAACCTACCGCAAAGACATCGACAAGAAAACACGTCGAGCGTTGGCTGAAGCAGCCCTCAAAAAGGTCGATATGAGTCATCGCTCTACGCACTATCCTTCGCAACTATCCGGTGGTCAACAACAACGTGTTGCCGTTGCTCGTGCGATAGTTGGTGCGCCATCGCTCATTCTTGCAGATGAACCGACAGGTAACTTGGATTCAAAAAATGCCAAACTGGTGATGGATTTGCTCGATACACTTCACGAAGAAGGTGCAACCATTTGTATGGTAACGCACGACCCGCGAGGTGCACAGCGCGCAGAACGGGTAATTGAAGTATTCGATGGTCGCATCATTGCGGATTCTGGTGCTCGTACTCAAACCACTGACGTGGCGTAGGAGGTCTGTATGTTTGATGATATCCGCTATGCCATGAGACGTTTGCTAAAAACGCCTAAATTCAGTGTATTAACAATATTTGTTATGACGACAGGCTTAAGCCTTTGCATCTTTATGGTCGGCTTTTTGCAATCAACGTTGCTTGCGCCTCTCCCATTTGAACATGGAGATAAAGTTCGAAAAGTCACCACTGTTGTCGACGGGGTAATTTATGACGGTCCAACGCTTCGCTTGCATGAGTTTGAAGAACTGCGTGAGAAACAACAAATATTCTCGCAGATCGATGCATATAAAATTGCAGGGGTGAACTTAAGCACCAGCGATAAAGTCATGCGCTATGAAACGCATTACGTAACCCCAGCTTTTTTCTCAATGTCGGATGGTCATGCAAGTCTTGGTCGCCTGTTTGAGCCAATGGACTTGGAAAAAGGCCACGATAAAGTTGCGGTTCTAAGTTACGTGCTATGGCAAGAATTGTATGCTGGTAATGAGCAAATTATTGGGGAAAAACTGCGTATTGATGGCGAAAACTATACCGTCATAGGTGTAACAAGCCAAGGTTACCGCTTTCCAGGCTCCGCTAAACTCTATTTGCCATTTACTGACACGACGCATGGCGTCAAACGTGAAAATTCACCTTACGTTGCTGTGCATGGTATGCTGCGCGACAATGTAAGTGACGCACAAGCGATGACCTTCATTCAGCAATTCTTTTCTGAGTTAAAAGAGCAATACCCTGAACTTAACTCAAACATTCAAGGCTACATTTGGACCTATCAAGATGAAATGGTGGGTAACGGTGGTGATAGCATTTTAGCAACGATGATGATTTCCGTTGCGCTCATTTTGTTACTCGCTTGTATCAATGTAGGTAATTTGCTGTTGTCTCGAGCGATTGAGCAGAATAAAGAAATCGCAATTCGCAGTGCGTTAGGTGCGCCTCGTGCGACGCTCATCAAACAAATGATGTGGGAGAGCGTGATCATCTGCTGTGTTTCAGGACTTTTTTCTATCTTGATTGCTGGATTCACAGTGAACCTAAGCGTGCAATATTTCTCGACTGGTATGCCAATCGAAGCACCTTACTACTGGCATGAAAACATGACGTCAGACACATTGTTCGCCGCAATCGCAATTTGTATTGCCACTATTTTTGTTACTGGCTTTTTACCGGCTTGGCGAGCAAGTAAAACCGACATCAATGCAGTCCTTCGAGACGGGACACGCGGCGCACAAAGTAAAGGTACAGGTCGTTTAAGTAAGATCATCGTTATCTCGGAAGTTGCCCTTTCATGCGCATTGATTTTAGTCTCTGTGTCTATGGTCAATGCTGTTGGCGAACTTGAAAAAGCGGATTATGGCGTGGCGTCAAAGGGTTACCTGACTGCACGTGTAGGGTTAGACCAAAATCGTTATGCTACGAATGAAAGTCGCATTCAATACTATGAGAATCTGAAAGATTTACTGAAACAAGACCCAACGGTAACTGGCGTCGCGTATGCTTCTTCTTTACCGCACACGTGGGGTTATTTGACTAACTTTGCTTTAGAGCAGTTTGACTACGGTAAAGAACCGAATTATCCATCGGCGAACTTAAACTTGGTTGACACTGACTTCAATGAAACACTAGATCTCACGTTGGTTGAAGGTCGCTGGTTTACACCACAAGACAATGAAACATCCCCTATGGTTGCCGTTGTTTCACAAAACTTTGTGGACAAATATTACCCTAACGAATCACCTATCGGTAAGCGTTTTGTGTGGGTAGATGAAGACAATGCGCCTTGGATCACCATTATCGGCGTGTCAGAAAACGTGATATTCGGTCAGCCCGTTGAAGGTAATAAAATACGTAGCTCAGTATTTGTGCCATATCGACAAAGCCCACGCCGTAACATGCTGTTGGCAATTACCTCGAACGGCGACCCTGATTTACTCCGCAGCACACTAAACCGCGCAGCCTTACAATTGGACAAAGACACGCCAGCGTATTCGGTCAAAGCGGTTGAAGTAGCGATTGCTGAACGTATCGGAGGCATGAATTTTGTTAGCCGCATTTTCTTGAGCTTTGCTATCGCTTCAATGGTTTTAGCGTTCAGTGGTATTTACGGCGTAATGGCAAACTCTATCGCACAAAAGCGCCAAGAAGTGGGCGTACGCAGAGCGCTCGGCGCGTCCGATTTTGATGTACTAAGACATTTTACCATCAAAGGTATGAAACAATTATCGGTAGGTTTACTTGTTGGCTTACCTGCTGGGTTTGGTTTAGTTGCACTCATGGCACAAGCTGGCATTGCCTCTGGGTCTACGGCTATTTTCATTGCTGTACCAACGCTTATCTTACTTGTCGTCGCGTGTGCAGTTTATTTCCCTGTAAGACATTCTCTCGCCTTTGAACCCGCTGTAGCGCTTCGCGACGAATAAGTCTTGCCACTTCGTGAGCATTTACCCTTCGGGGTAAATGCTCACTTTTCACTTTTGTTTGAAAACAGTAAACTAGAGTCAGAATATATAGGGAATACTATGAAGCACGTTCTTGTTTGTGATGACGATCCGAGTATCGTCAGCGCACTACGTTTACTCCTAAAAAGCGAAGGGTTTACCGTTGTAACCGCTTCTTCTCCTGCTGAAGCTGAGTTTTTTGTTAAGAGTAAAGAAATCGATTTAGCTTTAATCGACCTCAACTATCACCGAGATACGACGTCAGGTGATGAAGGCATTGCCCTCATTAAAGCACTCAAGGAAATTGATTCAGAATTGGCTATTGTCACGATGACAGGTTGGGCAAGCATCGACATCGCGGTGTCGGTCATGCAAGCTGGCGCCGGTGATTTCATTCAAAAACCTTGGGAAAACGAACGTCTTCTGTCCATTTTAAACACGCAGCTTGCACTTCGCGCGAAAAACAAAGAAAACTCATTATTAGAGGCAGAGAATCACGTATTAAAACAATCACTGGAACCGCAAGGTAAAGTAGAACTGATCGCACATTCACCAGCCATGAAGACCCTACTTCAACAACTTGCGCCGCTGGCGAATTCGGACCTCAATATTCTCATCACCGGTGAAAATGGAACGGGTAAAAGCTTACTCGCTGAATACATTCACCATCTCAGTCCTCGTCAACACGCTCGTTTTGTTTCCATTAACATGGGGGCAATAACGGAATCCTTGTTTGAAAGCGAGATGTTTGGTCACACCAAAGGCGCATACACTGACGCAAAAGAACAACGTGTGGGTCGTTTTGAACTGGCCAACGGCGGCACATTGTTCATGGACGAAATTGGTAATATTCCTCTGAACCAGCAAGGTAAATTACTCCGAGTGCTGGAATCCAAACAATTTGAAAAGGTGGGTTCGAGTAAAACTCAGGTTGCCAACGTGCGGATTGTAAGTGCAACCAACGCAGACCTCGAGATGATGGTAAGCGATAGAACCTTTCGGCAAGATTTATATTACCGACTCAATACCTTTGTCGTGACGCTACCGCCTCTGCGAACACGAAGAGACGATATTGTCCCACTTGCAGAACAACAACTAAGAGCAGCTGCAATTCGTCAGCGAAAACCTATTCCTTGCCTGTCAGAATCGGCAATTAAGGCACTGGAACACTATGATTGGCCAGGTAACATACGTGAGCTATCGCATACCATGGAACGTGCCGCCTTGTTAGCCACGACCGAAATCGGTGCAGAGCACCTTATGTTGTCTTCTTCGGCGTCCACACCCGTTCAAAGTACGCGTAGTGACTTTGATGAGCGAACGATGGACGACATTGAAAAAGAAATTATTACTGCCCGTTTGAATGCGCACAAAGGCAATGCCGTGACCGCCGCAAAATCGCTCGGCCTTAGTCGCAGTGCGTTTTATCGACGTCTCGAAAAGTTTGAAATATAGATAGGGGTTATATGCCATTTGAAAAGCAAATTACGCGCCTGATAGCTTGGTTGTTTATACCCTGTTTTATCATGCTTTGTAGCGTGCTGTATGTCGCGAAACTAAACCTCTATTTAACTTTGCTGATAATCAGCCTTGTCTTTTTCACTGCGTGTGTGGCTTATCAAATACTGCATAAGAAACTGCAAGATCAATTCGTGCAACTGGGCAATATTATCGAAGCACTCAATCAAGGCGACTTTACCCTGCGCGCCAAAAGTCTAGCCACTGATTCCGCCCATTCGCAGTTACTCCGCGAAATTAATCATCTTGCCGATACGTTGTCATCTCAGCGATTTGAGTTCAAAGAAAGCCAACTTCTACTCGCAAAATTATTGAAAGAAATTGATGTGGCGATTTTGGCCTGTGATGGTTCAGGTCGAATTACGCTGGCCAATCCAGCCGCGACCAAATTATTTTCACTAAGCGAAAACAGATTAACATCCTACAACCTGCACGAACTGGGTCTTGCGCATTTGCTCAACAGCCAATCAAACGCGTTGGTGAGTTTAAATTCTGCACAAGGCGGTCGCTGGCACTTATTTAAAGATCAATTCCGCGATAAAGGTGAACAACAAACCCTGTTTATTTTGTCTGACGTGGAAGTTTTATTGAGTCGAGAAGAACAATCTGCGTGGAAAAATCTTGTGCGCGTTTTAAGTCATGAAGTCAACAACTCGTTGTCACCGATAGTCTCTATAAGCGCAACACTAAAGAAAATTTCATCCAATGCAGAACTCGACTCGGAGCTCAAAGAAGATTTAAACGATGGACTGACGCTTATTGGAGAGCGAGCAAATCGACTACATGGGTTTATCAATGCCTATCGTTCCGTTACGCAGTTACCCGAACCAAAGGTGGAAACGATTAAACTTGCGCAATTGCTCAATGCACTCGCTGCGCTGCTTCCATATCAAATTGATATACAGAATCGTTTAACCGATACATCATTACAAGCCGACCCGAGCCAACTCGAACAATGTTTCATTAATTTATTAAAGAACGCTCACGAAGCAGCCCCAAACAAGCCGATACAAATCAACGTGTACACCGAGGCCGGCTATCATCACATCACTATCCAAGACCAAGGTCCTGGCATTCAAAATCAAGCGAATTTATTCGTTCCACTGTTTACAACCAAACAAGGTGGAACGGGATTAGGTCTCGTGCTTAGCAAGCAAATAGTGCAGGCCCATGGAGGCCGACTAACCCTTGAAAACACGCAACCAACTGGGTGTAAGGTAACGGTTAGCCTTCCCAATTAAATGGCCGCAGAACGCGTAAGAAAAAGAAAAATCTGAGCGAACCAACCATTAATTGGCATCAAGTAACGTCTCTATTTATTCCTTGATAGAAAGGTACTCGACAGGGATATTGAACTCCATACGCAAAAATTCGATATAGTTCATTTCATCAATGGTTGCGACTGGTTCGCCAACAATTACCAATTTCTTCGCTTGTTCGTGATTTGGCCAATAGGAATATTCTAATATTTGGCCTAATGCTTGCCTAATACAGGCTTTTGCCGAAGAGCATGTTTTAATTTCGTAAAACCAGTAATCTTCACCTTGTTTCACAACCAGATCTATACTGCCATTGTTGACTTTGATTTCGGTGCCAACATTATCATCACCGTAGATTTGCCGTAATTCATTGTAGAGTTTCAGTTGCAGGTCGTTATGTCTAAGAGATATATCAAGTTGCTTTTCAACTACCGATGCAACCGTATTCGACCTTTTATCTGAACAGCCAGCCTTAAATTGAAAACCTTTTGAGTTAACGGTGTTTAATCTAGCAGCGTTAACATTTTGGGTAAAAAGATACAGCGGTAAAAGTCTATCCAACGTTTCGAGCACAATAGAATAGTCAATGCTAACTAATTTTTGCTTTCCACCGAGAAAAATAAACACTCCCTTTCGAACAAGTTCATTTGGGATAGCCGAAGGCATACCATCACTTCCTCTTTCAAGATGGTAATGCCACATCCTTAAGTCAGCATATTTCTCACTAAACTCATTAATATACTCATTAAATCGGGCTATCTGAGGAATGAGCACATCAATACTTGGAAGTGATTGACTGCATTCGAGTGAGAAAGCGACACCAAATCGGAGGTAATCCCCTTCTATCCCAATATTAAACTGCAATTCCCTACGACCACCATAATGCCAACCCCAATGTTCAAATACCGTTCGTTGATCAAACAGTTTTGACGAAGGCAACTTAGTTAACCCACAGATTTCTTTACGAATAATTTGTAGTTTACCAACTTCATAGTGTTTGGCTTTCTCATTAATTTGATTAGCTATTTGCTTAAGTAGATGCACCTATTTTCCCTAAAATGCAGAATAAACTTCGGATAATATCGACTGAAACTGTGAGATTATATTCAAATTCAAGAGCTATAGCCGACGAATCCGGATTGAATAAAGTGTTGAATTACAAAACGTTATCATTTTAGTGATGGCAGAACAAGTTGCTATTTCACAAGTGAATTAACTATGACTGTTAACCGTGATTTGCAAATTTAGGCAAACTCTCAGAACTTATACCCATCGAAATGCGTGATACGAAGTGCACCGTTTGCTATCAAACCGTGCACTTCTGGTAGCGGATTAGAAAATAAAATCGACACCGATTGATATGGCGCGCGAATCACCATGATATGCCCAACCTGTGGGTTTATCACCTTGATCAACAAAGTTGTCATATTGGACTTTCAACGCAGCACTTGGATAGAAATTATATCGAACACCATAGCTAAGTAAGTAATGCTCTTCCAAGTCTTCTGTCGGTACTTTGGTACGTTTATGGTCTGCTTTAGAATACGAAATATACGGTTGGAATTTATCCACGTTGTAGACCAAAGACACTAAATACGTTGGGAATTCAGTTCCATATACGTCATCATATTTCACTAAGTTCCAATCAAATAAAACGGTAATTGGATCAAAGTTAACAGAGCCACCAAATCCGAGAAACTCTTGGGTAAAATGAGGCGAATCCGTCGAAGTGCCATCGTCGTTGACCGTCGTTCTATCACGATCATTCGTGAAATACACAAGCCGTACGTCAAAGTTGTCACCCGACACATTCCAGTTAAAGCCAAGAATGTCTTTCCAAAATTCATCGACGGAACGGGCATTACCACCATACAAGCGGTCGTAATATTTCATCTCTTTGTTGTCGTACGAATACTCATTGCCGTAAAAGACCATCACGTTACTGGCGTAATCGCCCATAGTGAAATCATAAATCGCTGAAACCCCATTAAATTGGGTGACTTGCCACCAATATAAGTTTGAGGGCGGACGCATCCACGGATACGCAAACCCGACTTCAGAAAACTCTGAAAAGTAATACATTGGAATATTGCGACGTCCTGCCAAAATCGTCCACTGTTCTGAAGGTTTATACGTTAGGTAATACCAGTCAAACTCGGGACTAAAATCATCCGTTCCTTTCGCAACGAGTTGCGCTGTAAAATCGAGCTTTTCTCCTAAACTTGTTGTCGCTTGGAGCGCTATCATTGATTCAGCATTGAATGTAAGGTCATTCGTATATTGCCCTACATCATAAAAATCGGCCGTAAAGGTTTCATCCCGTGTTTGACCTGGATTTAAAGGGTCATCCACTGTCCCAAGTGTTTTACCTGCCACAAGACTGCCATACCCTGAAAACTTAATGTCTGCATAGCTGACCGAAGTAAATAGGGCCGCTGCCATTGAAACCGCGCAACCTAAATATTTAGCTTTTAACATACCCTTTCCTTAAAAAGTGGCGACCACTTTAACATTACCCGTAACTGACGATGCAGCAACGTACGCAATCGCCCCTACGTTACCCGCGACAAACTCAGCAACCTGACCATCCGAATCCAGCTCTTTCGGTTTCGTACCTTTGCCCGTAAACACCAGTTTTGCCCAGTAAGCATTAACTTGAGCACTTGTTCGACCTAATACTTTGTCTTCGAATTCTGAACGCGTTGCTGCACCGGCAGCAAGATTGGTTGGTATGGCGGTTTCACCTGAGCTGAACGCTTTTGATTTTCCTAAAAAAATTCGTTCAATTTCCGCTTTATCAAGTGCAACGTTATTACTTGGATGGACTATTACAGCAACTTCTGCAGACACTGCTGGCGATATTGTTAAAAGCATACCAATAGCGCCAATACTGCAAAGTAATCGATTTTTTATAGAACTTTGCATAAGGACTCCTCGACTGAAAGTTATCGGAGTTCGAGTGAAACTTAGTGCTTGGTTGTTCAATTGCGAGCAGTCTGTTTAAGGTGATCAGCCCTGATCCAACGACATTCAGTTACTGCCTAAATATCGCCGTATTACGTCCCTAAAATAGTAAAACACAGAAAAGCGAATCTCAAAAACTCGCTTTCATCGCAATTTTTCACCTTATTCTAAGTTTTATACGTAACTCACTTGTTAAACTTAGTCCCTTACAGCACTTTTTCCACTAAAATCCCGACCAAAACTCAACAATTTCTTTGCACAAGGTTTTCCGAGCGAATTGAGCACCATATTGATTTTGTGATGATTGGGGAAAAGAGTGGGAATATGAATTATTGTAGTTTTAGCAATCTAATCTTCGAATAAACCTAACACGAATGACTTATTGCCTTTGTTGCGGTGAACATTACGTGAGCCGAAAATAGAAAACCCGATAGACTATATCGGGTCTTTCAACTATTCGAATCTACTAGGCAATAACCAAAGTTTAGCCTTTTGCATTTCTATAGTTACCGCGCGCGGGTTTACGCGTGTTTGAACGCGGACTCTTAGCCCAAGGGCTGTTTGAGTTTTCCTGTTTTTTCGTCGGATTGCCTTCACCCTGCCCTTGCGGTTTACGATTATTCGACTGAGGTTTACGTCTAGCAGGTCTTGGTGCCGGCTTTTGACCGTCCGCTTTGGGCTTTTGTTGGGCCACAGACTGCGCGGGTTGATTTTGCTCGCCATTGACTACGTTTGGCTTCTTTGGTTTCTTCGCTTTTTTTGCTTTGATTGGGCGAGTATCTAGTTTTGACGCAGGTATCGCTTCTTGTGGCTCAAAACCCACTTCAACTTTACGAGCGATGACTTCTTGAATTAAACGTTCAATTCCAAATAGATCGGCCGCATCGTCTTTGGTTACAAACGAGACCGCTTGCCCAAAAGCTCCCGCTCGGCCAGTGCGCCCAATGCGATGCACATAGTCTTCATAAACGTTCGGTAAATCGTAGTTTACAACATGCGGTAACTCTTGAATATCAAGACCTCGAGCTACGATATCAGTTGCGACGAGCACTCTAATTTCTTGACTTTTGAAGCCTGACAACGCCTTCATTCGTGCATTTTGGCTTTTATTACCGTGTATGGCTAAAGCCGAAATTTTCGCTTTTTCTAAATCTCGTACTAAGTTATTTGCACCGTGTTTGGTGCGGGTAAATACGAGGACTTGTTTCCAATCGTACGTCTTGATCAAGTGCTTTAACAATGCCGCTCGTTTACTCTTATCCACTTCATACACTAACTGATCAACACTTTTCGCTGTCGTATTAGCTGGCGCAACGGACACTTCAATTGGGTCGTGGATTAACCCTTTGGCAAGTTCACGGATCTCCTTCGAGAACGTAGCAGAAAACAAAAGATTTTGTCGGCGATGCGGTAGCAACTTAATGATGCGCTTAATGTCGTGGATAAACCCCATGTCAAGCATGCGGTCTGCCTCATCGAGTACCAAAATTTCTAAATGATCAAATTTAACCGCATTTTGCTGATATAGATCGAGCAGTCGGCCCGGTGTTGCGACTAAAATGTCGGCACCACGACGAAGATTCATCATTTGAGGATTTATTTTCACCCCACCGTATACAACCTGACACGATAGAGGCAAATGCTGTGAATACGTCATAACACTTTGCCAAACTTGGTCAGCAAGTTCACGTGTTGGTGTAAGCACTAACGCTCGAACCTGATTGGAACGAGCTTTATTTCCCTGACTTAATAATTGCAACATCGGCAATGTAAAGCCCGCTGTTTTGCCTGTGCCCGTTTGCGCCGCAGCCATAACGTCACGGCCGTTTAAAATAGCAGGGATTGCCTGAGCCTGAATTGGTGTCGGTTGCACATACCCTTTATCAGAGAGTGCTTGGTTTATTTGTGGCGATAAGCCTAAGTCAGAAAAATGCATTTATGGTTACTCAACTTTTGCAGCGCGACAGGATACAGGAAAAAACGTCAAAGAAGCAAAAAGAATCATGGAAAGTTACCTAAAGCATAGTTCACGGCAAAGCGGGTGCAGAGATATTCTAAAACATCGCGGAAAGCCTACTGCAGTAGGCTCTTTCAAGACATTTAATCCGTCGCGGGTGAAGTACGTTGTTGAAACCAAGTTTTACCGACCCAAAAGAATAAACTACACAGAACGAACAGGACCGGGACAATGAGCACCCCATTTGCTGCGATAATTGCAGGGAAGTGTTTAGTTTGCCCTAAAAACACAGCAGCACTTGCCATAAAAAGAGGGAAAAGCATTCGCCATAAATGTCGAATTAGCACGAATCGTTTAGAAACATGATTCGAAAACAAAAAATGTAAATCCTCACAAAGGGCATACAGAGTAATTAGACCAAACATAGCAAATGCACTCGGTCCAAAACCACCGATTAACGCAGGACTAACACTAAGCGCAAAGTAGAAGTAGGATGAATACCCCGTAACGAGTATTAAGCCGAACACAAACAAACCCTTACTTATTAAGGCTGACGACGTTTTGGGCCTCATAACCAATAATGCACTTAAAACAAAATAGCAAACTAACCCGCCGTTAAGCATAGATAGTGGAATATGTTTAAACCACGCGATCACGCAACCACTTAATCCCATAAAGAACATCGTGATAAAGAACACGCGTCCAATCCGCTTGTGTAAAGCGCCACCTTTTTTTACGGCAATAACACTAAACCCTGAAACAATCCCCATTGTGCCCATAGCTATGTGAAAAATGAGTAAAAACATCAACATCGTTAAATGCCCTCTTGGTTATCGACCAAAGAATTGGTTTTGATGCTGCCTTCAATGGGCTGTGTGCTTGCACGAAAGCCAAAGACAATAAAGTACACTGGCATCACCAACTGCGTGATAAAAAGAGGTAATTGAATCGCAACAATAACTGGGCCTTGGAAGAACGTACTACTTAATGCAATTAACTGGAGTGCACAAGACGTTATCGCAAAGGCCAGTAATAGCTTTGGCATTCGCGTAGCTCGATATAACAAGGTATAAAACAGTAAAAGGCTAAAGCTTGAGAGAAAGAGTGACAGGTAGTGCGATTCGTTGCGCTCCGACACAATTAACCTACGGATAAATTCCATTGACTCGTTAAGTTCACTCAGACCTTTTGCCTGAACATCGCTGATAAAAGCGGTGTAATTTGCCAGATTCGCGTACTCTATTCCGGTTAGGACAAGTCCCAACGACGCCATTAAGATCACGAGTAAACTCAGCATTGGTTGCTGTGATTGAAAACGCTTAACCGCAATCATACCCACCACCACGTTAATGAAACTCAGCAGCAGTGCCATGAAGGTCGCAAATCCTAACGCGGTCGTTAAACTAGCCATATCTACCGTAAAAATATCCGATTTGAAAATACCTAAAAAACGGAAGTTCAAAAACAACCCGCCTGCCATTTGTACTAATAGCAGCCCACCTAAAATCGTACTTAATGTTACCTTTTTCATTCTCGACACCTTTTTATGTTCATCACGGTCGTGTTGATGCTTTACATAATAAAGAGAGGCGACGGCGGCTTGGTTGCATTGACGTAACGCTATGTAACGGAGTGTAACATCCGTAAATAAACTCCCTATGTAACCAGTTCCCTAGGCATGAGATGAGTGTCGAGGCCAAAGAATATCGAATGTTACGCTCTGTTACATTCCGTTGCTTAACTGAAAAGAAACCTTTTTTGAGCTTGTCATAATGGCACAACTGCAATTCGCAGGATTGTGAACTAAGGAACACCATTATGAAGAAATTCGTCTCTATTCTCTTTGTCGTCTTGGCTATGTTTGCTTCAAAGCCCACTTTGGCAAACGATGCCTTCGCGAAGCTATTTATTCAAAGTCAGGGATTTACAGATCAACAAGAAGCGCTCGCACTTAACGTGTTTAACGCGTTCAAAGCGGTGACGGAGGAGGTCAAATCCAGCAAAGGTTCAATCAAAGCGTTTTTTATCGACGCAGCGAACAGCGAACAACTTGATGCAAACGTAGCGTATGAATCGTACAAACAATGGCAAACAAACGTTGATATTCGCGTGTTACACCTTCTAGAATCAATGAGTCAGCTTCATGCCGAATTAACGCCTGAACAAAAACAAGCGTTTATGGCAAAACTTATCAAGGCGAGTAAGAAAGACGATTAATGTTGTGCGAAGGTTTACGCCTTCGCTCATTAATCAAATCGACGCAAATAGCAAACAAGTAGAGTGGTAAAACAATGACAATAAACGTGCTAATCATCGACGATGATGAGGCCTTATGTGCTCGACTCGAAGCATACTTCTCAATGTATAGCCTAACGCTGTGGTCTGCTCATTGTGCTGCATTTGGCTTAACACTGTTGGAGACTCAAAAACCCGATGTCTTGCTATTAGACGTTATGATGCCTGACACTGATGGTTTTACCCTGTGCAAGCAAATCAGAATGACGAGTAATGTGCCTATTATTATGCTGACAGCGCGCGGTGAGCTCTCAGACAAAGTACTTGGGCTTGAGTTAGGTGCGGATGACTATCTTGCCAAACCATTCGAGCCCAGAGAACTGGTCGCACGGATCCAGGTATTAATGCGCCGCCATAGTGTTTCAATCGACACACATCAAGACCTCACATTTGGTGAGTTGCAGATTCTTGTTGCTAGTCACCAAGCAAAACTAGACGGCCAAGACGTCCAACTCACCGGCATGGAATTTAAGCTACTGCATCTCCTCGCCACTCATCCCGGGGAAGTTTTTAATCGCGATCAGCTTTTAAATGAACTAAAAGGCATTGATTCCGACATATACAGTCGCTCGATTGATATTCTAATGAGCCGTTTACGGCAGAAACTACAAGATGACCCTAAGCATGTTAAGTACATAAAAACACTTAGAAATGTGGGTTACACCTTCATTGCGAAACCATCATGAAAATTCCACATTTAGGCCTTTTTGGACGATTTTTAGTTCTGTTTGCCGTAACCACGGTTTTGTTTTCATTGTTCGTCCTGTTAGGCAGCTTCGCCACGACCGAACAAGAAGCAAAACAGTTTGTGAACGAACGAGAACCTCAGCTGTTTGAGATGATCCAACAGATTGCACAACGTCCGATTGACGAAGTAAAACTTAATTCAGATGCAAAAAGTAATCGCGTTCGTATTCTGGTTGAGCGTGGAGAGCAACGTTTTGTCACGTCTGGGGAATTTCCTTCCATCGATGAATTGGCGAAAAACGCCGAACCGATTGGGCATTTGTATTTCAGTAAATTGAATTCACAATACTACTTATACGCCAATACATCGGACACCAATGTCGTTGTTACATCGCGACTTGTGAATCTCATTGTGTATCCTCAGTGGCTCATATTATGGCCTTGGATTGCCGCATTATTGGTGCTCATGACGAGTTATTACATCCTTAAACGGCTTCTCGACCCAATAAACACCGCCATTGAAAGTGCTAACCGAATTAGCCAAGGTGACTTTCACTACCGTATTGCCTCACACCCCAAATCGGAATTGTCTCGACTCACACAAAGCCTGAACAAAATGGCTGCCGACCTACAACGGTTATTTGAGTCAAAAAACGAAATGTTATTGGCGATTAGCCACGAACTCAGAACACCGCTTGGTAGAATGAACGTGTCGCTCGCCATGCTTGAACAAAACGAAATAACTAAAGAGTTAAGTTCCGACATCCATTACATGAACAATCTTATCGGCCAACTTCTAGAAGGCGAGCGGCTGCAACAAGGTCCCAGAGTCTTATCAACGTCGACGTACTATTTACCCACATTGATTGAAGACGTCTTGAATGAAAATGGGCTGCGAGACAGGGTGACGATTATGGCTCCCCTTCCTGAAGAAGCGATAAAACTCGATGTTGGACGCATCAAATTCGTGTTGCGTAATTTACTTCAAAATGCGATAGAACATGGAAAGACACAACAAAACGTCGAACTCGCTGTCAATATTTCAGAGAACGCCGTTAGTTTCTCAGTGATAGATCACGGTCTAGGTATTCCTGAGCACATGCTGGAAAACATGTTTACACCTTTTTTCCATGCAGAAAATATTAACCACCGTTCAACGGATGGTGTAGGTTTGGCGCTATTTTTGTGTAAGCGAATCGCCCAAGCGCACAATGGTGAACTAACCGTAGCCAACCTAAATCCTAAAGGGTGTGAGTTTAAAATGTCCTTGCCAGTTCAGTGTATCGTGACTTGATTGGCCCCATTAAGACAATTTTAACACTATTGTATAGACAAAAAATGGTGACTCATTACACCCTGTTAAACACAGTAAAAACTAAATGGGCGTAACACCTATCTCACCAAACTGTTTCAACGACTAACGTTAGCGCACATAGGACAGGCTGCTATGTACGAATAGCGACCCATCACTCTAGCTCATTTTTGGACAATTCAGAGTTGAAGGTCTACTTTGTGCCAAAAGCGGATCTTCAACGCTGTAATTGAAAACATGTTGGGTGACGCTTTCAGCTCACCTGACAATAATGATGAGTTAATCCAACTTACCGAGTTATGTTCGAAAAGCCATTTACATGACCAATGCAATAGAAACCGTACAAGAAAAGTGGCAGCGGTTTTTACAACACAAAACAATTTAACTTATTAATTTAAATGAATTTATTTTACTTATAAAGTAACATGCATGCAAAATGCACTTGATGTATTACGTCAGCAGCTAGCGAAGCAAGAAGAAGTCATTGCTCAACTTTAGGCACGTAATAATTACCTCGAATAACAATTCCGACTGGCCTATGGTATTTCCTGTTTTTAACTCAAGTTATTCCCACAAAAAAATTACAAGTTGTAATTTTTTTGTGGGAATAAGGTTGTTTTATCTCATTAGAACATTTGTTATTAATGCTACTGCTAAATTAAACTGCATCATTTAACTTTCTTGATCTTTATTTATTTTATTCATGGTCTTTGTTTTTAGGCCGATTTTATTAGCATATTCAAGAATGCTACGCAGTGATTCTTGCGTTATTTGCCATCTATCAGTCCAATCTTCAACAATACAATGAGCTACAAGAACTAAGTTTTTGCCATTGTTTTTTGCATTATCCATAGCTATAAAAACACGATCATCCAAATACGCTGTATCCATGCTGACAGAATTATAAAAGAAACCATCATTCAAAAATCCGTTTCTTAAATCTTTTGTCTTAGGTGTGGAGAATCCTCTCGCTGATTTAAATTCAATTCGGAGAATTTCCAGCATTTCCTGACTATAAACACCGAATGGAAAAGCAAATGATTGCACATCTAAACCTGATTCACGCATTGAAATAAGAGTGTCATAGACTTCATTTTTGTACCAATGTGCTAATCCTTCTTTCTCAATCCAAGTATTTGCATTTGCGTGCCAGTGTGTGTGATGTCCGATTTCATGACCTGCATTTTGTAAAGAAATGAGTTTGCTGCTGAGCTCTTTTTCATATCGGCTCATGAAAAAAGTCGCTTTAGCATTATATTCTGAAAATATATGCTCTGAATTTAGCCAGCCATCTAAGCAATAACCATCATCGAAGGTCAAAAATAGGCCCCCTTCAGCTTTTTTTTCAACCTCTTTAATAACTTCTACATTTTTTACTACTTCTTTAATGACTTCAACTTCTTTAATGACTTCAACTTCTTTAATGACTTCAACTTCTTTAATGACTTCAACTTCTTTAATGACTTCAACTTCTTTAACAATTTCCTTAGTGTTGTCTTTGTTGCAAGCAGTCAATGAAAGTGCAAAAGCTAGAGGGTAAATCTTAAACTTCATATAAAATCCATTTTTTAAGGAATACACCTATTAATGGTACAGAAAATTTATCTGTTTAGGAAGTTGGCTTGTTGATTATTTTAAAATTGTATCCCTTTATCTCTTTATTGTGTTATTTGCAATTTTTAAGTGGTATTCTACTACTGTGCCCTATTTTCTTCACACCATTATTGTCGTTTTTCATTTATAGTTTGGCGTTTGTTATCTTAGTAAAATATTTAATTAGTCAACAATGAAAATCACTTAATTTATTTATCTTCTTGATGATCTAAACGACCTTACTATCCTCATTTTGCAAGGTTTGCATTTTCACCCTTCAAAACCTTGCAAAATGGAGATTAAAGATGAAGCCAAAAGCGACCAACCATACATCACAAAAGCAACTGCTCGCGGTCGAATTGATTGACCCCGTGGCGCCCAACCATGAACTGGTTAAATTGGCAAATATCATTGATTGGCAGCGTTTAGAAGCCGAATTTGGTCAGCTTTATAGTGCAGATACTGGCGCATTGGGAAAACCCATTCGGTTACTGGCTGGATTGGAATATCTTAAACAAATTCATAAACTTTCGAATGAAAATACGGTCGCCATGTGGTGTAAAAATCCCTATAGGCAGTATTTTTGTGGGATGCAGTTTTTTACTCATCAGATGCCTTGCGACTCCAGCTCGATGATTCGTTTTCGCAAGCGAATTGGCGAGTACGAAATACCAGGGTCAGGTCTTGAATCGTGCAAAGTCTGCACAAAGCAAAGCCTAACCCCTTACTAAACTCAATCTCAACAACTGCAACCACCGCAGCTCATTGGAACTGGAAACGCTAAGCATTGACAATCCCTCTTAAGGCGTTTGTTAGCCCGAAGTTAACGTTGCCGTAGAATTAAGTTCAATATTAGGATGCTTAGACAAAGTAAAGCTATGATGAGCGATAATCGAAGGTGCATCCAAATGAGTCTTACTGTGTGTTGTGTGAGCATCTTCTATCAAAGTGACTTTGTAGTCTTTGCTTGCAGCACTAAACGCCGTTCTATCAATACAAAAATCTGTTGAATAACCGCATATAAGCACATGCTCAATCCCATTTTTATCTAGGTACTCTTTTAAATCGGTATTCTGAAACGAATCTGGAGTATTTTTTCGAACCTTGTAGCTGGAAGCATTAATGGTTAAGCCTGAAAACAGTTCCCAAGCATCACTTCCTGGTACTAGAACCCCTGGTATTTCGTGCTGTATAAATACAATCTCAATTCCAGACGAGCTAGCGTAACTCAGTAATTTCTCAATGTTACTTATTACATTTTCAGATAAATATGGTGGATTAGTTGGCCCAAAAACTCCATTTTGTACATCTACGACTAAAAGTGCGGATTTCATATTATATCCTCCTAGGCCTAACGCCCGCAGCACGCGCGGCTTTGTAGTGAAGGCGCAGCCGCAACGAAAAAGCCGTCGCTGTGCCTGCGATTGTTAGCCACGGCCTGGATACCAATACAGTTGCGCACCAATATGCCGCCTGACAAAATTACTCAGCAAGCTCCGCACAAGCAATACTTCTCCTGCGTCACTTTCACTTGAAAGTAAATCAGATATTTGACGCAAATCTACCTGCCAACTCTCATCGCTAACCGCTAGTTCCTTTAGTGATCCATAAAGTAGTCTATTTGATTCTGACATTGAGGTTTTTCTCGCTTCGCGGAGACGCTCAAAAATGACATTTATATCTGCTTTGGGGGATTTCTCTATTTCACTATGAAGAAAAAAGAAATCGCTACTCTGAGTAAACGTCACATATTTATGTAGCTGGGCAATATCTCGTACATCTAGAAAAGGCGTCTTGCATAGCAAACTACCATTATTTGATATTTCTTTGAGATATTCTTTGCTTAGAGTTGAATTTGTCGCATAAAACGTGGGGTAATTTTTGTCTGCAAGTTCTTTAAGTCTTTCCCACTGATGATAGTCATCTTGATGCCTGCCATCCGAACCCTTAGTGCTATGCGGGATTTTGAATCGAAGATAGGACTCTTTCCAATCCTCCCATTGCCCAGCACCTCTCGTAGTTAACTCACACGAAAGTTTATATTGAATGAAAAAATTGCAGCCTTCATGTTCTTCTAAAGCCGGGTGAGGCAACCATGGAAAGTAAAATGCCGAATCCCAGCCAAGCACAAACTCATCAAATAGAGAAGGTACATTCGCAAAAGCCCATTCTCCGCGCTCCTCATAAATCAACCTGATAAATGCAGAGTTAACAGCTTGCTGTAGCTGTGATTCAGAAAAATTTGGTTCTAGCATCGATTTCCTTATGGCTAACGCCGCCTTAAGCGGTGAGTAATAGTTGGCTATAATGTGAAGCGAAGCGGAACCGAGCCAACTGTTACGAATCCGACTTTAAGGCCTTGTTATGAGTGTACTACACAGCCCTCTACACTACTTTCATTCAAGGTAAATTCAGCATTAAAATGTTCATTTAAAGCCACTTGAATATCACTAATAGTTACATTGCTTTTTAGGTATGTAAATCCATGCAAACTCAATGAACCTGACACATCATCCTTTATAGAGAATAAGCTTTCTATTAAATCAACTGCTTCTAGACTCTGCCAACAAAAGGGAACGACACCAGAGTGAACAAATGTATTAGTCCATGTATTTATTGCTTTCAATAAATCTATACATACAGGGAACTCTATAAAGTTAGGATTGCTAGCAAAAAAGTCTAGTAGAGAATTTATTGGAACAAACTTAAACCCACCACCAACTTTCTCAACTTTTTCCAAACCAATCATGTTTTTTAACTTAATTTCGATAGATTGACGTATTAAAGTTGGCATTGTAGAGAAGTTAAAATTCCTACAAGTTGTTTCAGCTATGTATTTTTTGGTGAAGTATGAAAACTTCGCATGCAGAAAAAATTGATGACTTGATAGATAGTTATCACGACGAACTTGATTATCTAAGGCCAAACGGCCGCCTGAAATTTGATCAAGCAATGAAACGTCACAAATTAACTCTTGGGTAAGTAACAACAGATCGTTTTCAGTTAGAATTTTTTGATAATATTTGTTGAACTTAGACTCTTCATTAGTAACTTTCTCAATTTGATTGCAAGCTGACTTACATTGCGCTTCAAACCAGTCTTCATTTATATCACTACTGTACAAATGAGAAAGGTATTGGTCTGCATTTTTATCGTTTAAGTAATTATCCAACTTAACCTTTAAATAAATAAGATTCGACTTACTGTGTTCTAGATTACGCATTGCAATTTTATCCACTTCTTCTGAAATATTCACATGTGTTTCCTACACTCATAACGCCCTCGTTAATGGGCAAAATATTGTTGGCTAAAATGTTGATGAACGAAACACAACCAACTGCATTTTGTCCTAATTAAACAGCTTGTTAGGCGATTTTAAAATACACTATGCTTGCAACTAAAACAAACGCAACATACGCCAAAAATAGAATACCTGCTTGCCTATGTTTATTTGCAAACTCACATACTATTTCGTTGGAAATACCACGTAATAATTTTGAACCTTTTGGTGATACAAATACTATTGGAATTTTAAAATACTTGGGAGACCCAAGCTGCTCCCAAACTTTAGGTTCAAGTGTTTTGACCGCTTGATAATATTTATATTCAGCTACCCCAGAACGAAACATTAGAAGAACCCAGATTGAAACGAGAACAATTGAAAC
This sequence comes from Pseudoalteromonas xiamenensis, assembly GCF_030994125.1. Classification (NCBI taxonomy): domain Bacteria; kingdom Pseudomonadati; phylum Pseudomonadota; class Gammaproteobacteria; order Alteromonadales; family Pseudoalteromonadaceae; genus Pseudoalteromonas; species Pseudoalteromonas xiamenensis. The sequence goes on from NZ_CP099918.1 coordinate 279,114, forward strand.
CAACATAATTCCTCCAAACTATCAGAAAACACTAAACTAGATAAAACACCTAACGCCCGATTAACGGGTAAAAAATTGTGGGCTAAAATTGAGCGAAGCGAATAGCCCGCAAGTTTTTTATCCCTGTTTAATTGCTTGTTATGTGTTTTTATCACCTTTACTAAAGTAAAAAGTGGTGATACTCCCTATTAATGTACCAGCGAATGCTAAAAATGCTGAAAAATTAGGGTTGTTGGAAAAAGCTAGAACGGTTACACAGATTAATAAAACAAAAACTATAGTCATTGCAAGAAGCGGCTTAGTGCGCTTATTTATTCTTTCTGTAAGTGGCTCCGATTGACCTAAACCACCACAAGTCCCACAAGCTAGTCCTATATATGTTTGACTCCGTTTTAGCTCATGATACTTTGCACAAGCAATACAGCTGGACTCCTTTTCACCTGATGTACATGTCCCTGTTTCATTACAATGCTTGCAAGGGTGCAAGTTAGATTTAATATCGCTCATGATGCTCCTTCATCTGACTAAACACATAACGCCGCAATAAGCCGGCGGTAATACGGAACGCCTTTTGTGTTAGGTTGGGCACAGAGAAACACAAAAGGCGTGGAGTGTTGGCGCTCGGCTTGATTGCTTTGTTATGCATCACTTTAACTGCGGTACGCCATCGATATTCTCCAGCCACTTATTTATAGCAGCCTTTTGTTTTTCGGATATTTTTCCTTTTGAAACGATGGTATTTCTTACTCCAACTAAAAAATCCGTTTTATTTTTAGGCAGCTTTGCTATTCCTGCATCAATCCAGAACAAATAGTTGTAGATTCTTTGTAGTACCGCTGGACTTAGATTTTCTGGCGCTTTAGATGCAATATTATTTATATGTCTAACGTCGGAATCCGATAACCCTTGAGAATTATGCTTTTCATAGTACTCTTTTAGCATCGAATATGAACATTTAAGTTCATCCACAAGTTTATTCTCTCGTAGCATTAAGTACTCGATTGCACTCTTTTCTGGATTTTCGGTAGTAGCCCCACCTTGCCCGCCAGGGCCTCCACCCATATGAACATTAGTAGCTAAAGTAAATTTAGTTAAATCAGGAATTCCTGAAGTTGAGCCTTCCCCAGCATTATTTATTGCACAAGTAGGACCTGCATAAAATAACTCTCCAGTCTCTAGATCCTTTAAAACATATGCCTTAAGAGAGGTTAAATACTGAGGACAGAAATCACATTTTCTAGTGGTTTCCGTTAGATCCCTCCTGATTACTTGATATGGCACAATACCTCCTTGGGTGCATAACATTTTATTCGTGCGCATGCGCGTTTACCTCGTTGGACCAGTGAAAACGCGCACAGTTAACTATCTGTATGCAAAGAACTTATCAGCATTCTGCTAAATATACCATCTGGAAAAATGCGCATGCGCGTTTCCCAAACCTATTATCTCAAATCGCAAATAAATAACTTTTTGATAAGATTAAAGTAAATTAATTAGTAACTGTAAAAACGCGCAAAAATTTTTCATTATTTCCCTTGATATCCGAGAATTTCAAATAGCACTATATACACAGCCCTGTAAGGTGCGGAGTTATCATGAGTCCAAAAAGCCCAATTCTGAAAGGTCTTCAGGAAGAAATACGTATGCGTGGTTACAGCATTAGAACAAAAAACTACCTATATTGGATTCAGGCATTCATTAACTTTCACCACAAGCGCCACCCTGAGACAATGGGAACGGAAAATGTCAGCGCCCTTTCGAAACCCAGTAGCATTACTATAATAGGGTCAACAGAAGCTAAAAAAGTTGGTTGCACATCACACTGCAGAATCGAAGTGGCAGAAGCGAGTTACGGCTGAAGATCCACAATTGGCACACCGAAGACGGTCAGATTTGATTTAACTCCAGCTTTCAAATCTGACACATCCCTATGGTAATCACCTTTATTCAAGGAAATTTGTTACACTAAACTCACTTACCCGCCATCGGAATTTTAATCGTAAGAGTAACGACCAGTGCTCGAATATCCAGTCGCTAAACCAACCGGAGACCAACCATACTCTTTGTTATTTTTTGCCCAATTGCTGCTCCACAGATAATGGAATGCAGAAGCAAGTTCCATAAGGTGTAAATCTGAGTTTTGCTTGATCTTTAATGTACCTAAACGAGTTGAAGGCAAGTCGCCCACCACACCAAGTTGATTGCGCTTCGTTTTATCAAAAACGCCTTGCTTGTTGTTCCAACGATCCGCAAGGCTGAACCCTGAACATAAGTCGAGTTGTTGCCATTGTTTCTCTTTCAGCTCTACGGCCTCTAACTTTTTACTATTAAGTTCTACCGGTTTTGCAATCACGGCTTGCACATTGGTTGGAATATTCATGTCCGTCGTTGACTTACCAAGCGCCTCCGCCATCACTCGACGTAGCCATAGCCAAGCTTCGTTATACTGTTCTGGATTTGAACGCAATAAGAACGATCCTGAACTCATCCACGCTGCAGGGTAAAAGAAGCTGAGCCAAGAATAATCAGGATAATGCCCCACTTGTCCATGGCCTCTGCATGCTTGGCTCCCTGGCGCATTAGGTGCTGCTGCGCAATCCGTGTCACTTGCAAACACCCATAACGATCCCGTCCATGTGCTTTGCTGCCAAATATCCGGTGCCGAGTTTTTCGGATAGTAAACATTGTTCAACGTGCCGGCACCATTCAAATCTTTGCTCGCGATTCCGCTAAAATCTTGGTGTGCCCACGTATCGGCAAGCACATGCATGCGGATCCCCAAAAATATGTGGGCCAACCGCTCAATGTTCGCAGTGGTTAAACGACGAGGATTGCCGTTTTTATCTACACCAAATTCGGCATTCAACGCTTTTTGCAAACCTTGCTGAGCTTCCTGTCCATTGGTGATTTTCGACAATGCCATCAGTGATTTAAATCGCTCAATCGTATCTAAAATCATGTCGTGCGCGAATTTACTATAAGGACGGCATAGCAACGTGCCTTTAATGCCAGAGCGAGTTTCGCGCGCTTTAAAACGCTGACGAAAATCTGCTTGCCACGCGTATACATCACGACCTTTTGCGCTGTATTGTAAGTTTCCGGGTGGAAAGTGGAAGGCATTCCACAAGTCATCTTGATAATCGATTGCCATTTTAGCGCCTATCGTCTGACAAGAGAGCTGTGGGACATCGATTGAGAGCAAATTATTGCCGGATTGATCGACTATCGACCAGTAGGACCAGAAATCTGAGTTGTAAAAATCAACGTACTCTGCTGCATTACCTATCAACTGAGCTTGCTCAGCACTAAACCCCGCGCTCTTAGCTGCACTTGCTGTACCGTAGAAATGAAAGTCAGTATCCATTAAAAATCTCCATTGGTTAAGTAGCTGCTGCCAACAACTGGACAGCCCATCCAATGTAGAAAGATTAAAAAAGCGAAACTCAGGGATTCTGATTAAAAACTGACGCTATCTTCGTTACAACACGTCATTTAGCGCCATCCTAAATAAAGTTCATAACAAAACCTCTAGACCATTATTTATTATGGTAGGTACACCGAGGCGCTTTCCCCAGCATCTTCTTAGAAAAATACGAGTGCCTTCTTAATCCATTCTTTTTAAAGCAATATAAGCGTTTCGTTCTAACTTTTTGTCCCCTTGCCATTCCATAAAATAGACTGTTGTCACTATGCCGATGGCGACTTGTGTTGGAGGCCTCCCTCTCGCGAGGCAATACCAAAGTACTTAATTCAACTTCGTGAAAAGTAATTATCAATCCTTTACTTTACCTTAGAGCAGCGCTTTTCTTTGACGACGCTTTTTAGCATTTCGGCCATTATCCCTCTAATCCTCCGAAACTGCGCTGGTATGAAATTTGTTGTAAATGCATTCGAGGCTCTGAATTCAGGAATAACTAAAATGTGCGCGGTTGCCGCTTTATCCATAACACCGCAGAGATGAAGTACGCTCCGCTTTTCCGCGTGATCATCAAGTTTAGCCCCCCTACTCGCCAACCAAGCGCATAGTAATCTTCATTCATTTGTCCATCGCGTAATGTCGTTGGCGTTCTGGGCGTCAAGCGCTTTGTCAGACAAATCACCCTCGTCATACGTTGCTTCATGATGTTAACCTGCGCACGAGAAATCCAACTCGGGGGCTATAAACGGGGCGTTATCCGGATTTTCACTGGACATCCTTTGTCATCATTTGCTGCTAATAAGGCGAAGAACCTATATTTACTTTGGGGCTAGGTTAAATTTGAAACTAGGCAGACACATCGAGAGTCCGCCTAGTTCATTGTGGGATATTGCTAAAGATGCGTCGCTGACTTATTTGCAAGGTCTGCAATGACTTGCGAAGTCGCCAGAGGATTATCGTTAAGTACGACATCAGGTTTGATTTGTTCGTGAGCGCTACCACCGACGGGTCTTTCAAGATAGAAACGGGGGCTTACTGCAAGTAATCCTGAATTAGGCAAAGTAAAAAACTGAATACCACCGGTTTGCCAAGCATATCCACCAGAAGGTTCGCCCACAATTTGTGCGAAGCCAAAGTCCTGCATGGTGTTGGTAAACAATATAGCTGAAGAGTATGTGAGCGCCCCAACAACAACGGACACTTTACCTTTAAACTTAAGCGGCTCATCAGCGACGACGGGTTCGTATTTATCGTAATCTTTACTCACGACATCACCAACGACCTCTCCTTCGTCTTGATACTTAGCTAAAATCTTTTTGGTATAACGACGCGTGTGGCGATATGGTTTATCAGCAAGGTAACGTAGTAACCCTGTTTTCCATGTATCGTCATCGCCTCCTGGGTTTTGACGCACATCGATAATCAAATGCTCAATCTGTTTCTCTTTCAACGTTTGGAATGCATTTTTGGTAAAGTCATAAAACGCATTTTTGTCTTCCCACCAGAACTCGTTAATCGTCAGAAGCGCCTGTTTCTTATCGAGCACCGTAAATTGAAACGTATCATCAAAACTTTTTGTACGCATCGCGCTCGGTAGTTCAACTGAGCCCTCTAAAGCCAATTTCACTTGTTTATTATTCTGTTCCAGCTCAACATTAAATTGCGAGGTTGGATTAACAAACAACCAGTAAAACAGCGCAAATTTATTACTCAATAATGCTTCTTTGTGTCTTACGGTATCGCCGTAAGTGCGTTCAATCAACGTTTTATAAACGCTTGAAACTGGCAAGCCATTGATGGTTTTCAACTCCGCATTTTGGTACTCACTGACTTCACCGCCAAGCTTTGAGCGAACGTAGACTTTACTGTCTTTAACCGTTACTTCAAATGGCAACAGGGCTTGGTGTTCCTCAATAATACTCTTTGCTAGTTTCTTTTGACTGCGGACCATAATACTCATGTGACCATCGTGAAACTGTCCGTTATAGACCGCAAGTTTATTGATGAACGCTTTAGTCGTAAGTGGCGCTGTTAAACTATCTCTGAGCGACTCAATTGACACTTTGAGTTGAGTGGGATCCGTAACACGGATACCTAAGTCAGGATGCGTGTTATCCATAAATGTTTGCCAAGCGTTGATGTCTTGCTGCATTTGCTCAACGGTGAGGATTTTCTCTAGCGCCCCGACCGCAGAGGTCTCGTTTGCGAATGAAGCGAAAGAAAGTAATGAGAAGCCAATCACTAGCCCTACTTTGAGGTTTTGAAGATAAGCGCGCATCCGAATTCCTTTTTTAATTTTAATTATTATTTGGCTGTTACAAGCCGTTGTTATTGTTATGACGAAGGTATTCAAAAAATGGTTTAAAGATTAAAAAAAATATTTTAACTTTCTTCAATAATCCCAAAAATACCCAAGCGCTTTAACGTCGCCTCAATGTCTGCGAAACGCTGTTTTTCACAGCTGCCAAAGCCAGGCATTTGCCGCAATTTGAAACGGGACATTTTCGGTGTAAGTAAACCACTTAAAAAACGGGTTCGAAGTCTTGGCGATGCCTTTTCCCCGGCTTGTGCGAGATGTTTATTCATTCTAAAAATCGCTTCTCTGAGCACTTCATCACTCGGCCACGGAGCCTGTTCGTACTGCTCAAATGTCGCCACTTTCCTATGGCACACACTGCAATGGCCGCAGTGGTTAGGGCCTCGCGCATCAGAAAAATAATCACATAAATTTTGTGACAAACAGCGAGACGATTGGAAAAAGCGCAGCATCGTTTGAATACGCTTAATTTCTGCCTTTTCTTTTTCTTGAAAATAGTTTGTAAGTTCGCCGAGCAACGCGTGTTCTGCCAGCGCGCGCTTATCAACCCGATAGACCTGCGTGAGTACTTTGCTTTCAAACTCAACAAGCCCCTTTTGTTGCAAATACTCCATAATTGTCAAAAGCTTGCCATTATCAATTTGGCCTTGATTAAAGAGTCCATCAACATCAATGGTTGCCCAGTTCCGCTTCATTTCCGAAAATCGCAAAATAGTTTTTAGCGTCGTTTGACGGCTTTCATCAAAGTGCGAGAAAAGCTGTTTTTCCGTGACCAAAAGTTTAAAACGCATTTGTGCATAAAACGCGTACTGAGCGGCCAACACACCACGCAATTCAAGTTGTACTAGCAAGGTTTTTAATACCAATTGCTTGATGTCAGTTTCAGTTGAAACTCTGGAATCCACCACGTGCCATTGGTTGTCGTTATCCACCTCTTTGGCAATAAGTGAAAGTAAATTTTCTATAGATTGCGCTTCAGGCGTATCGCCATAAATAAAGTTTTCGAGCGTATTTAAGCCATCAAGTGACCCAAGCACCACACAGTACGACTGTTTTCCATCTCGTCCAGCGCGACCAATTTCTTGCGCATAGTTTTCAAGCGATTTTGGCAATTCATAATGAATAACAAAACGAATGTTGGATTTATCTACCCCCATACCAAAGGCAATGGTGGCAACCACGACGTCGAGTTCGTCAGCCATAAATGCAGCTTGTACCGCTTGTCGAGTCGTGTCATCCATGCCTGCATGATAGGCTTTGGCTTTTAGTCCCGCCGCTTGCAGTTGCTTTGCAACGTCTTCTGCTTGCTGTTGTAAGCTGACATAGACAATCGACGCGCCTGGTTTTTTGCTTAACGCTTTGACCAAATAGGGCATTTTCTCTTCAGGTGATTTTGGCACAACACTCAAATGTAGGTTGGGTCGATAAAACCCAGTTTGAATGATGTTGTTTGGGGCAATAGCAAAACGCTGCGCCATATCCATTTGCACCTTTTTGGTCGCCGTCGCGGTTAGGAGCAACACTTGAGGGATTTGCAACTGCTGTTGGTAAAACGGCAATTTGATGTAGTCTGGTCTGAAATTGTGACCCCATTCAGAAATACAATGCGCTTCGTCAACTACTAACATTGAAATGGGAATATTGGCTATCCACTGTCTAAATCGCTCGTTTTTCAATCGCTCAACCGACACCATCAAGATTTTAAGTTCACCAGATTGGATTTGCGCCATGATGTGTTGCTGCTCAGCTTTGCTTTGTGAACTTTCGATGCTGGCTGCTGCTATCCCTTTAGAACGCAAAAACGCGACTTGATCTTGCATTAACGCGAGTAATGGAGAGACAACGAGTGTTAAGTTGGGCAACAACAACGCGGGCAATTGATAACACAACGATTTGCCTGAACCTGTAGGAAAAATGGCAATGGCGCTTTGTCCTTTTAACAAATGCGTTATGGTTTCTCTTTGCCCACTTCTAAAACTGGAAAATCCAAAATGTTGGCTTAAGCTTGTATCCAGTCGGGCATCGATGTGTTCATCAAAACCTTCCATCGATTTGTCTCACTAAATTCTATTCACTGACGCAAAAGTATCACAATTTCTCGCTAGAGTGAGAAAAACCAGAGTAGGATCGAAATACCATGGCGCCAAGGTTACTGATTTTCAACTTCGATGGGACAGGGAATGAGCCACGAGACACCGAGCAATTTGCTTCGGAACATTTTAAAGAAGACTCCGCTATTTCCAACATCCTCAAACTTCACCTTCTTTTTGGTGGAAAACTCCACCCTCAAGCCCCCAGTTATTTTACCGACCAACTCAGTTTCTATTATGCCGGCATAGGCTCTCAAGGCAGTGCCGTAAAACGCGTACTAAATCAGATCCTTGCCCCTCGCAATATTGAAGTTGCTGCGATATTAAATGAGGCACTTAGAGACTTTAAACAACATCACCAATCAGGTGATGTTGTTTTATTGACTGGTTTTAGCCGTGGAGCGGCTTTAGCTCGGCGTTTTGCGACATGTTTGGAACAATTTATAGAAGACCACGTTTACCTGTGCGTATTTGATACTGTTGCTTCGTTAGGCTTATCAAAAATCGCCAAAGCGACCTGTGGTGCTGAACATGTCATTTTTAGTAGTTGCGATGTTGCACATAACGTTGAACAAGCTTTGCACTGTGTTTCGCTTGACGATAAGCGTCGGGCATTTGAACCAACGCTTTTCAATGCCGCAGACAATGTAAAAGAAATATGGTTTGCAGGCGCTCATTCTGACGTCGGTGGTGGATTTTACCGCGATGGTCTTTCCGATGTCTGTTTGCGCTACGCTATCGAATGGTTAATTGATCTACCAATTGGCATTCGGCTGCTAACGTCGAAACAGATAGACTATTCCGCGTTGCTGCCACTTGATGGTGGATTACTCATCGATGAAGACGACTTAGCCATTCACCCTAATCCACTGGCAATTAGCCACCAGCAAGACTACCTCTGGTTTGCGACCAATCTTCGACCCATTGACCGTCAATGTGTTGTGATGGAAAACGATACCGTGAGTGATCATTTACCGCTCATCCACCACTCCGTTGCAAGTAGGATCTTTAACCTTGCTTCGTATCGCCCTGAGTCACTTAAGGGGTTAAACTATCGATTAGAGTACCCTAATGGCGAAACGCTAACCTTTAGGGGGTTGTCCGCTCACATTGAACTTACCCAACAGAATTTAACCGTGCTTCAACCCGGACAAACCGCAGTGTGTGCTGTTTATGCTTGCGAGCTTTTTAACTCAACGGGTATTTTGCTGCAAAAAGGGGCAACGTATCGCTTTTCGCCCGTGCAAGACAGCTATTGGTTTGATAACGGTACGCGTGTCAATGCCTGTGGCTGGCAACGAGAGCATATTACGATTGCACAAAAATCAATGCCGATTAGCATGATGGAACCGTTCCGACGATTGCCAAATGCAAATTGGTTTTCACTCATCGGGTCAATCAACAAAAACGACGCCCATGCTTTTGCGATTAACGAAGGCGCAGATGTGAAAATTTTGGAAAGCGGAGAATTTACGCCATTTGCCAACGATATCCAACGTTACTATGGCGCAAATGCGGGTAAAATTCGAGTCAACGTGACACGACTGGGTTAGCTCTGCGGTTCCCCCAGTCTCAACAGGAAAGCCACAAAGTAGATGGTCTATTCATTGTGGCTTTTTAATGCTCAGCCAGCTAGTAGGCAATAAAGAACAACCCCTTAGCCAATTTATGAGTGGGGCTTTCAAATCGATGAGGCACTGAAGCGTTAAACGTAGTCAGCGTTTGCGGTGCAATTAGAATACTTTTATCTGCGATGTGAACCGTTAATGACCCTTCTTCCAACCACACGTGTTTAACTGAACCAACATAGTTCGCCGAAAACATCGTTTTTCCAGGTTCTTTGAAATAGAAACGGTACACTTCGGTCGCAAAATGGCGTTGCTCATTCGCCAATAAATGACACACAAACACACTGTCTTTTTTGCTCACAATATTACTTTCGTTCGCTGAATGTATGCGTACATTGAACGCTTGCTCAGGCGGCTGAACAAGGTCGCCTAGCGCAATATCCATCGCATGAGCCAGTTTAGCAAGAACGGCTAATGTAGGGCTGGTTTTACTCGACTCGATTTGTGCAATCATTGACTTACTGACACCAGAACGCTCTGCAAGTGATTGTAAACTCTCTCCTTTTGCACTACGAAAGCTGCGAATAAAGCTCCCTAAATATTCGAAGTTCAAGTCGTTATTACTCATTATTAACTAGTTCCTGATTGTTTATTCTATTCATCCGTTATAATGGATTATTTCCCAGATATTGTAGACAGTTTCAACATTGAATGCGACTCTTTATTTCATGGACTAGGGCAATTGGACTGACATTTTCTCATCTGTTTGCCAGTTGTTTACCAAACTACGTGCCTCATGCTGTGGCCCAATCTTGGTAAACATGCCCTCAGTGTTACAACCAAAAATCATGAAAAAGGAATCAATGATATGAATACATTGTCTAAGCATATAGCAATTACTGGCGGAAATTCGGGTATTGGGTACGCCATCGCTAAGTTGTATCTTCAACAAGGACACCGTGTATCAGTACTTAGCCGTCGTTTTGATGAACCAAATACGTTACAAAATGACTATCCTGACCAATATGTTTGCGTTGAAGGAGATGTGTCGAAGGTGGCTGACATTGAGCGTTTCTATAGTCACTGCGCATCAAAACAAGGAAAACTCGATTTTGTCGTTGCCAATGCAGGTATCGCAGTACCGGAAGCCATATTAGACGTAACGGAAGAAAGCTTTCAAGCGACCTTTGATATTAATGTCAAAGGTGTGTTTTTCACTGTCCAAAAAGCCCTCCCTCACTTAAACCAAAATGCTTCCGTAGTCCTGATTTCTTCGATTCAAGCTATTCGAGGTGCTGGGGTGTGGGCTGCGTATGGTGCGACAAAAGCCGCGGTGCGATCACTCACTCGTTCATTTGCTGCGGATTTAGGTAAACAAAGTATTCGGGTGAACTGCGTATCGCCAGGCGTAACGGAAACCCCTATTTTGAACAAATTCGGTTTTGATGATTCAACGTTAACGGACATTTTGGGTCAGGTTAAAGCAGCTACGCCGCTCGAGCGTATTGGAACCCCTGAAGAAATCGCAAAAACAGTCGCGTTCATCAATTCAGATGATGCCGCGTTTATCACTGGCGCGGACATTCATGTAGATGGTGGACTTGCTCAAATCTAAGCTTTCGCGCCTCACCTAAACGACATTAAACGTTAGTGTCTAAACTCGTCTTTAAAGATGCACAAAACTCAATGTGCATCTTTTTAGCAGTTCATGTTTGAGTTCATATCTCATGAAATCCACTCACAAACCTATTCACACGTTATTTTTCAGTCAAACGTTGTTTACGAATGTCTGTAAACGCCCACCACGGTTTTGCCTCCTCACCAGACATAAAACTCGTTACAGACATAAATACATCGATTACGCAGGGATCATGACGCGCATTGGTCAGTTCACAAAGTCGTTCATACATTTCAAACGGGCATTGACCAATGAGTTGGCTCGGATTATCAATGCCAAGAAGTAACAAATCCTCAGCACTTGCTTTTCCAATGTTGGGGAGATCCGTTAACTTGACTACGTTCTCTCTTATCACTTTACTTGGGTTCATTAATAAGCGTTCTTTAAACCAAATATTTCCGTCTCACCTCATCTATGAGTCTATGGCGTGAACTTCTTTCTCGCTCATGTGGCGCAAATTGCGCACTCACCGAGTCTAAAAGGTCAACGGCTTGCATGAGTTTTTCCTTATCTAAATCGCTTGCCATTGGTTCGAGTGTTAACGCATTGATGATTAAAATCGCTAATTCTTTCGCGGCAATGTCTTCAGGTAATCCCGACTGGGTGCAAAGTCCATAGGTGCCGTTTAGAAAGTGCTGCCATTCCTTATCAATATGTGAATCAAGCAACTCGTTTACATTCGGATGCGCACATTCAAATCCCAATTTTTTCAAATTCTCTAATGTGTGTCGGTATCGGATGGCAAAATCTCGATAAACCGCATTTTTATCGCTCGCTGCATGTACGTGCTGAAGCCACTCAACATAACCTTTTGCAAAATATTCAATTGTGCCGTGTGCTAGATGCTCACCAAAAAAAGAATGGCAATCTAGATTGAGATTCAGCTTATAAGAACACGTTGGGACGAGTCCCGATTCCTGATAGTTTCTGAGTTCTTCATCAGAAACTTGGGCTGCGCTGAGTAACTGAGTTTTATTTAAAAAATGTGTAGAGAGATATTCCATTAATTCCATGTAGGCCACATTCCTTGGACAAGGTAACAAGTCAGATTCGCGTTTAAGATACAACTGGATTTATAACCTATTGAATCTAAAAAACGTGTTTAATTTTATAATGTTAAACCTTACCTGATTTCAGCTCGAGTGCAAAGCGTTTGCTGAAATAGCGAATTGTTTGAACCTCATTAAAGAAAAATAACAGATTGTTATGGTGTCTAATTCAACACAAGTGGCGACATGAATCGCTCTTATGTGTAACGCTAATGGCTTTGCGATGGCTGGCTGTAGGCTTGAATTAACTCATTGATAAACGCTTTATTACGGACAATCGCAGCGTTTAAATTCGAAATATCTTGAGCCGTAAAGACTTCTTTGCGTAAGAGGTAGTGAACATTATTGTCATGCACAGGATAAGGTAACATTACGCCATCCTCGATTTGGTATTTCTTGAGCAGCGCTCCCCCCGAAATTTCATCTTCGATAACGTAATCCACTCTTCCCATTGCCAGCAATCGTGCTCGTCTTGTGGCATTCGCGACTTCAACAATTTGCTTTTGGTTTTCAGCGGTGGCTCTTAGATGTTCAAATTCTTCGCCATAGTACGACCCGGTACTCACAGCAATACTTTCACCTCTGTCAAAAACTTGTGCGAGCGTTGTCAGTAAATTGCCCTTAATTTTTCCGAATAGCCTCATCCGCTCTTGTCGATATGGCGCTGAAAAATGACCAAATTTTGCTCTTTCTTTGGTGAAACTAGCCATTAACACGAAATCTATGTTCCCTTTTTGCAACTCCGTGAAACTGCGTGATGAGGATGGTAAGCGGACAAAGTTGATACAAATGCCTATTTCCGAAAAAACCTGTTTCGCAATTTCAATTTCAAGTCCTGTGGTATGTGGCCCTTTGAAAATGACAAGCGGTGGCCAGTCAGAAGCTAAACCGAGTTTGACCGTTCTAACGCACGGTTCTAACGCATAAGTAGGCACTATAAAAAGAATACATAACACACTAATTAACCAAGAAAATTTGCGGGTTATCAATCACAATTCCTTTAATGGGTTGGGCTCTCAGCCACTGTCGAAATGTATTTCGCTTCCAAAGTTTTAAGGTGAGGCAATTGTCTCTCAATTGCTTCATTGATGGCATCGACTTGCTCTTTGGAGAATGAACGCCGCCCAAGCATAAAATGAATCGCGTTATCATTAACGATGTAACTGTGAAGCTTTATTTGGTTGTAGCCCTTTTGCTTCGCAAAATACAGACCTGATATTTCATCTTCTATCAGGTAATTTACTCGCCCAAGAACGACCATTTGCATTCTTCTATCCAAACTCGCTACTTCGAACAGGCGTTTCCGATACCAATCAATTCTTAATATTTCAGCCAGTTCTTCACCGTAATAGGCACCAGGATTAGCGGTAAAAATATTGTCCCCTGCGAATAACTCACTTAAGTTCTTCGCTGACTCGTCTGGATTGACTGAAAACAACCTCATCCGCTCTCTTCGGTATGGCATTGAAAAATAGGCAATTTCAGCCCGTTCGGTATTAAAACTAGCAGACGGAAGTATATCGACCAGTCCTTTTTCCAATTCATTTAAACCACGCGCCGACGAAGGAAGTTTTATAAATTCGTAGCAAAGTCCAGCACTTCTCAGAATCGCTTCTGTCACTTCAATATCTAAACCATACGGTATGTCATTAAGGTACATAACATAAGGAGGCCAATTAGTGCCGATACCCACTTTATAGATACGACCGCAATCAGCTTGAGCAATCATACTGACAAAAAACAAAATAAAATAAATTAGATACCGCACGCTGATCCTAAATTGTCAGTAACTTCACGCTAAAGTATGGTTGAGAAAACCAAAATTTAAAGCAACGCCTTTAGCAATATAGCAATCTTGGCTTTTCGTCAATAATTAGAAAGCAAATTGTGAAATTTTTGTTTTCTAACGAATCCACTTTGCTTATTTGAATGCAAAAAAGCACCACGTAGTAGGACGTGGTGCTTTTGATTATGAAGGGAAATTAATTATTTTACCCAAACAGATGCAACGCCAGGTTCTTCACCTTTTGTCCACCATTGTGCAGTATACACTTCGCCATTATGTGTGACTTTATCACCAGCAACATAGACAAGGTCAGCTCGCCAATCGCGCACTTGACCATCTGATGGGATCACTTCTTCCCATGGACCACCTTGGTCTGGACGGTCGCCTTGAGTCCACCATTTTGCTTTATATTCAACGCCATTGTATTTAACGACATCACCTGTGTTGTATACCGCTGTTGCGCTCCACGTTGTATCACCACCTGATACTACGTTTTTCACCGTTACGTCAAAGCTACGCGTGGTTGTTGCCTTACCATCAGATACCGCCACCGACACGGTGTATGTGGTGTCAGCAGAAACGTCCGCCGCGGCAAGAGATACAGATGCACCAGCGCCGGTAACTGTAAGGCCTGATGGAACATTCCATGTGTACGTTAGTGCATCATTGTCCGCATCCGACGCCACTGCGTTCACAGCAACGGACTTACCTTCGTCAACAGAAACATTAGCAATTGCATCAACGACAGGCGCGTTGTTTTGCTGTGTTCCATCGCCTTTTACCATAACGGTAACTTGCTTAGATACAGATGCTTTTCCATCTGACACAGTTACCGTAAGCGTGTAGTTAGAGTCCACAGAGACAGAAGGCGCAGTAACGTTGACCGTTGCAGCATTGCTACCAGAAAGCACGAGTGCGCTATCCGCAGACCACGAATAAGTAAGCGGGTCATTGTCTTTATCCGTTGCGCTAGCCTGAACACTCACACTGCCAGCAGAATCAACAGATACACTTGCAGGAACGGTCACAACTGGTTTGTTGTTTGGATTTACTGGACCACCTAAACCTTCATGCATTGCGTTTAAGATATCGCCGTTATCCGCATCGATTTCCCACGCAAATAAGCCACCTAAACCCAAAGTACGGGCATATTGACCTTTCGCCTTTGCTGAACGAGGACTATCGTAGGAAATAAGTTTGCCTGTTGAACGGTTCCAGACATACGCACCTTCTGCCATTTCATCATAGCCAACTTCAAAACCGTTAATGCCAGTGCCTGATGCCCCAATCATGTGTGACTTGATACCTTTATAGTCAATAACACCTGCTTCCCAAACACCTTGCGCAGTCGTACCGGTGAGTTTGCCATTACCTGGTGCGGTCATCGGGTTGTCCGGATCCGTCGCATTAGCAGGATAAACACCTTCCCAACCACGGCCGTACATAGCAGTACCAAGAACTATCTTCTTCGGATCGACACCCTGTTTCAGCATCAATTGCATTGCATTATCAGCAGTGTAAGCCGGCCCCTTACGCGGTTCACCTTTGTCATCAAGGCCTGTACCATTACACTCACCAACTGACATATGCGAACCGCAATAAATTGCTGTTTGATGACCCGTCACATTGTTCCAGCCACCATAAAAGTCATAGGTCATCGCAAAAATGTGGTCCATATGCTGAGACGCTTGTAAGTAGTCGACGTCTTCAATCTTGTCGTAACCCACACCAATTGCAGAGGTAAGCTGGTATTTTTTGCCTACTTCGCCTTCCAGTTCATTTAACATTGCACGCAGTTCTTGCATTAAGGCTACATAAGCTGGGCCATCGTTAACCGGATCACCGAGATTCCCGTTAGGACCGCCACCGCCTGGGAATTCCCAGTCAATGTCTACACCATCATAAAACTTCCACGTTTTTAGGAACTGTTTTACAGACGCTACAAAGACATCACGGTTTTTCTTTTCGGTAAAACCGTGGAATGGATCAGACAATGTCCAACCACCTACCGATGGCAGAATCTTAAGATCTGGATAACGTTGTTTAAGTGCCATCAATTGTGAGTATGTACCACGGATTGGATCGTTCGCATCGACGCCTGGCATTGATTTTTGAATTGCTGCCCACGGGTCATGAATCGCAACTTCATAATCTGCAGAGTCCGCACAGGCCTTTTGCAAGGCGCGCCAGCTATTGCCGTTTTCAATTTCTTTCAATGATTCATTTGGACCACAAATAGGAATAAATCCATACAAAATGTGTGTGAGATTCTGCGCTGGCACTTTAGTCACATCAAAATTGCGACCATAGATGCCCCACTCAACAAAATAGGCGCCAACAACCGTATCGGCAGATGTACCATAATTGCCATTGTTCGGATCGACGTTCATTGGAAGTGGCGCAAGGTGTCCACCATCCGTGTCCGCGATCACGATATCTTTGGCAGCACTGCGCGCACATCCTGTGTCATCGCAGAGCTCCAAAAACAGTTGATGACGGCCTGACTTTTTATATGGAAAGGTAATCGTTCCACTTTTTGTGCCAGCCGCTAAGCTACCTTCATTAACTAATGTGTCATCAAAATAGACTTTATAAGCGTTACCGCCCGTACCACTCCAAGCATTCCACTTAATTGAAATATCAACGGTATCTTTTGCTTTCACCAACTGTTTGTATGAACCTTGTCCATCCAAATTGACCTCAACAAACGAATACAATTGAGGTTGCCAATCGATACTTGGCGCAGCTGGTGCTGCGGAAGCGGTTGTGCTCATCAGTGCGAGACCGACTGCACAGCTTAACATTTTTAATTTCATGGTTTAGACCTTCTACATGTTGTAACCAAACCCTATGGGCGGTTGTTTTTAATAATATTTATATTGCTTTCCAAACTTGGGCTTTGTCAGGTTGTTCACCCTGTGTCCACCACTTGGCTTCATATCGCTTACCGTTGTACATAACTTGGTCGCCGCCCCAATACACGTTGGTTGCAGACCAGTTAGGTAAAGATTGGTCTGTGTTGGTAATGGTCACCGCAATGTCTTTTGAGGTTTCCAATTCACCATCCGATACCGTCACTCGAATCGTACTTTGTGTGTCTTTATCCACGCTGGCAGCAGATACAGTGACCGTTGCACCGACGCCCGATACGGATAACGGTGGTGAGGTTTCATAGCGATAGGTTAATTCCGATTGCTCATCATCAAAGGCATGAACATGCAAAGACATGGAGCCATTTTCATTTACCGAAACGGGGTCTGGCTGATGTACGACTGGCGGCGTATTTGGCGTAGGGATCTGAATTGTAAGGTTATAAGTATGCTCTGCATCCGTGACGTAAACTTCATTACTCAGTAATTGGGCTGGGTCAAACTCAATGTCTCCATTTGCGTTTTTAATTCCCACCTTGACCCATTGGCTAAAATTAAGATTTAGCATTTCGGCAAGCGTTGTCGCCCAACGTTGCACGTTATCGTTATTGATGTTCAAGGATTGACTCACAATTTCTTGTCCTGAACCATCAAATACACGAGCCCATACTTTGTCGTCTATTTTTGGCTGTTGAGAAGCGGTCACAAAATAACCCGCTTTATGCCACGTCGGAGCAGTAGCATCTTGTACTATATGAATGTCACTACAGTTGTAGAATCCTTCACCAACAACATCAATCCGCTGCCAACGCGTATACAAAATCGCATCCCCTTGACGGTCTTTCGGAATGTCTATTGTCATGTTGTAGTAACGTTTTCCATTTGGATCTTTAACGAACTCAAGATTGCCAAATTCAGAAATGAGCTCTAGATCTTGCCAACGGAGTTCATCTGTCGCTGGACTGAATGTGGGCTTAGTGAGGTAAATCTTCCAAAAACTTGGGTTGTGAGGTGTTGTTGCATTCCATTTAATCGTCACTTGCCCTTTTTCATTAGGTGTAACAACCGTTTTTTGCCACTCTGTAGAAGGTAAGTTGATCCCTCTTTTTTGTTTGTCTCCCGCACTACACAACTGACCATCTGGTATGTTCGCTTCTACCGACGCTTGATTGCGATAGTCCGAAGTATTAACTGAAAACTCGTGTTCTTGAGTAAATTGAACGTAACCCGACTCCAGAAATGCCGCGCGACACGCTAAATTCGGGATATTGGAACCATCTTCTGGCCACCAATAACCCCCTTGAGCTTCGCAAATTGATTGTCTGGCTTTTGGAAAATCGAGATAGCCATGTGACGCAACATTCATACTTGCAACCGTCGCACACAAACCTAACATCGAGAAAGAAACCTTTACATGTTGTTTCATAGCAATCTCCTAAAAGGGAGGTTGCCCTCCCTATTGGGTGTGTTTTTGATTAAATACTACAAACTTTGGTATATGCGTCGTTGCCTTCTGGTGCTGCACTCGTCCACCATTTGGCCTTATAGACTGCGTTACCTTGAATGATTAGATCCCCAGCCGCTGCATGCGTACCTTGTGGTAGTGTTGGATATACAACGATGTCGCTGATAGGCTTACCTTCACACGTCGTTACTGGGTCGCCACCTGGCCCACCGTTGCCTGGAGTAGCATCAGGTAGTTGAGGGTACTCAAACTTAAATGCGTAACGTTTACCGTCTTTCTCCGCGACAAAGTTACTTGGGCCTGTAATTGGCATGTAGTACATCACTTGCGCATTTACGGTTTCACCCGGAGCAAACGATTTAGGCGAACCACCCCACTCGTTCTTCAGTTCAATTGAGAAACGGTGGAACTCATTTTCGAATCCTCCAATGTTGTTACCCGCAGCGTTCGACCCGTTTACTTCGACTTTCATGCCCAATTTTTCTTGCGCGTTCCAATTCGATTTGAAAATTGCAGATGTCGACACAGGCACATCAAATGAGATTTTTGCGCCAGATAAATCAACGTCAGAGTTATTGGTGAAAGCGAATGTTGGAGAAATTGGGTAGTTTTTATCACCAACAGGGAAATCTTTTGCTTCAAAGGTGACATTCACTGCTTCCGCTGGCACTTGGAAACTCACGTTGCCAACATTGACGTCATACGCTTTACCACTTTGATTGAACTTGCTGTGTGCGAGTGACGTTAAAGTCGAGCCCATAAAGTACTCACCTTTCGCCGCATCGTAATCAAAGTCACCGGCAAGTTCCCAGAACATGATGCCGCCCAGACCATTGTTGATAACGTAATCAACTTTACTTGCCATCGACTGCTCGTCTTCGGTTGAAATGAAGACTTTCTTCTCATCGTTCCAAAGCCAAGGTGCAACGGCAACGCTGTCATAGTTACGCACATACGTCCCCGTCAACTTGTCTGTCGGATCCGTGTCAGGTGTCAGACCGTAATCAGACAGGTAACTGGGCGTTACGCCTTTTTCCAAGTTCTTCGCATGCCACAGCGGGTTTGAACCTGCAGGTACTTCTAGACCTACATCGTTCTTATCATGCCAAAGATTGTCGATGCCCACCGCGCCGAAACCACACTTGTTTTTCTCGCCTTTGCCTGTACCTGGAGGACAATTTGCTTGATCAGGGTAAGCAGCTTGACCCCAAAGACCATTCGTACCACCTTGAACACCTTGGAAGCCTCGAGTGTAGTAAGGGATACCAATGTTAATTCTGCCTGCTGCAACCGCGCCTCGGAAATATCGCACTGCCCAGTCAGTATTTAAGTACCCTATACCTTCAAATTCAGCCGTGCCATAAACATTCCATTGCTTTAATTCAGAATCTTGGCCGGTGTCAAAAAGCGCCGCATTGTGGCCGACATGAGAATTCCAAGCACCGTGAAGGTCATAAGACATGATGTTGATATAATCCAAGTATTTAGTCACTTGGAACGTTTCCATACCGCGAAGCAAATAACCTGATGAAGGTGATGCGATAGTGAGCATGTAATGCTTACCGTCTGCCGCACTGGCTTTGTCGAGCTCTTCACGTAAACGCTTCATCATCACTTGGTATGACGCATTGAGTCCCGCACGACGTGCATTAGAAATGGGGAAATCATCGGGATGACCAGAATCCGCCATCGATGATGGATATTCATAGTCGATATCAACACCGTCAAATCCATATTTGCGGATAAACGCGACTGCGCTCATGGCAAACGCATTAATACCGGCCTGATTCACCGAACCATCGGCGTTAGTTGTCATCGTGTAAAAACCACCGCTGTTCACACGCGAACCGTCAGAACCAAAGTAACCGCCTGTTTCAGCCCAACCGCCTACGGAGACCAATGTTTTTACATCTGGGTATTGTTTTTTGTATTTATTCAATAAGTTGAAGTGGCCTTTGTATGGTAATGTAGGGTCAAGTTCAGCACCCGCTACACCAGGCCATTCCATGTTTGTCGCAGGATTACCTACCGCATTTGGATCACCGATTGAAACGTGGTTATTTGCATCAACATGTGCGAAGGCATAGTTGATGTGTGTAATTTTATCCCACGGAATATCGTTAACTAGATAGCTCGGCTGACCATTCGCACCATTACGCCAGCTAGTGAAGTAACCAATGACGCGACGTGGGTGGTCTAGGCCCATTTTTTCACGACCTTGTTCATCGTAAACGCTGCAGTAAGGCACCGTCACACCTGGCGTTTGATAAAGCCCGGCAGGACGACAGTTTACGTCCGCTGGAGGCTCCGAATTATCTACCACAGTGAACGTTCGAGTTTCAGTCGTTACTGCGCCTTTGTCATCTGTCGCCACTAACGTAAAAGTAACTGCACCGAGCGCTACCGCTTCCCAAGTATAAGAAAGGTCCGCTCCTGTAGAACTGGCTACCGCAGAGTTATTCACTTTAAACTCGAGGCTTGTCACCTGCCCATCCGCATCTGATGCAGTTAACGTAAACTGCAGCTTGCTACCAATAATTAATTTTTCTGGTAGGGTTGCAATCGCAATTTTCGCGCTAGGCGCTTGGTTTACAGGATCTACAATTTTTGCAACTGAGACTGTATGAGCTGCAGTTGAAGTTGCACCGCCTTGATTATCGGTGGCTACCGCAGTCAGAGCATGCGATCCCACTACTGCGTTCCATGCAACCGAATAGACACTCTCGGCGCCTACTGTGACCGTTTTAAATAAGCTTCCATCAACAAAGAAATCCACTTTGTCGATAGAACCGTCAGAATCTGTTGCATTCACACTAATGATAACGCTGTCATTTTCCTGAAAAGAACTATTGTTCGCTGGTTTAAACTCAGCGACAACTGGCAACTCATTATTGACAACGCTGTCACAATTACCCAAATTTTTCCATTCTTGCCATGGACCAGAGTGCGTCGCTGGATCAGCCTGTGTCCACCAGTTAGCTTCATAGGCGATATTGCTTTTTTGTGCTTTATTACCCGCAACGTACGCTTTGCCTTCTTGCCAATTTTCTAATCCTGAGCAGTCGAATGCCGCTGCATTAGCGGCATACAGCCCCATTGTTATTGCACTCAGTCCAAGTATGGACTTGAGAGATTTTTGTGATTGCATAGATTCTCCAACCTGTTTTTAGTAACTTAAACTTCACACTTTAAACAAAAGTAACACAAGTTTTACGGCCGTCAACTTAATTCTCAAGCACAAAATGATGAGATTAATTTCCAGATTAATACAATAGAATGGCTTTTATTGAATAAAAAATGAGTAAACCTCATGTTGTTTAGAAAATAAACAACCTGAAATTTACTCATTCGAAAAACAAAAAAGTAATTAAAATTTAATAGATTAGACATCTATCTATCTAAAAATAGTAAGAATTAAATTAATCGGGATGATGAGAGGAAAAAAAGGGTAAAAAATAAATATAACGTTAGGTTCTAATTTAGAACCATATGTAATTTAAAGGTTACAATAGTTGCATCTAGTCTCAATTTATTATCGGTAATGAGACGGTAATGCTTGTACCTTGTCCGAGTTTTGATTCAACATGGATAGTGCCATTGTGTTCTTCAATAAAACCATAAACGATGGCCATCCCCATTCCTGTGCCTTTTCCTACGTCTTTCGTGGTGTAAAATGGCTCAAATATTTTCGTCAGTGTCGTTTCGTCCATTCCTACTCCGTTGTCGGAAACACTAATCAGAATATGTTCTTGGATTGCATTTATAGAGAGCCCGACACAACTTTGCCGAGTAAGTTCAGATTCACAGGCATCTTTTGCATTAAGCAACAAGTTTAATATCACTTGACCAATTGCGTCTGCATTGCAACATGTTTCTGGTACTTCCTCTATCTCCGTTTTCACAACCACGTTTCTTAGCTGGGATGCCGCGAGTTTTAAAATAGATCGAGACACTTCAGCAAGATTAACGTTACTTGATTTATTTTCTTTTGGCCGTGAAAAACTAAGTAAGTTACTCACAATACCAGCGATCCGTCGGACCCCTTCTTGAACATCAACCCCAATGTCGACAATATCCTCCGCCATGAGTTCAAACGACATGCCTTTTTGTAATTCAACAAACTTTGCTTTCAAGTCAGGGTCTATTTCTTCACTTTGACTGAGCTCTCGAGCCAAATGAAGTAATCCGACTAAGGTGTCATTAAAATCAAATAAGCTTTCAATATTGCTCGATACGTACGCAAGTGGATTATTGATTTCATGCGCGACCCCCGCAGCCAATGTACCAAGCGTCGCCATTTTTTCCGTCTTTAAAATGACGTTTTTTTGTTTTTCTAACATGGCAACTTTGTCTTCAAGCTCAATATTGGCTTCATACAAACGACGAGTCTGCGCTTCCAAAAGGCCTTCTAATTCATCTCTGGCTTTGCGCTCTCTCTCGTATGCACGCTTGTAATCAATATTTTGTTCGCTCATTTAAACTTTCCTTACCAACAAAATGCATTTATCCGCGCCATGATGAGCACATTGTTGATGTTCAATTTTTACTGTTACACCAAAATGTGCTGCAGCACCATAAATAAGCCCTTCAGAACAAAAGCACAGCTTTCGAGGGGAATCGTAAACAACGATCAGCGAATCCGAGTTATTAAAATCAACTGTAATGGACGGTAGATTAGGTTCAGAATAGAGTTTTTTAACTTCCTTATGGATAACGCTATCAATGCCTTTTATTAAGCCTTCGAAACTATCAAATTGCGACACGATATCTTTATGGCTGTTGGCTAAGTAACCGAACAGATATTGCCCAAAGCCACGGATCAAATCTGGCAGTGGAACGTTTAAGATACGACCGATTTCTTGAACAATTGAAAAAAGCTCTTCATCCGGATAACTTTGAGGCCCAAGATAATATCGGTCCGACAAATTTACTTGGTCCAGAATACTGTCCCATGTTTGTATACCATGCTTTTCAATGACCAAATCTTCCAACGCTCTAAACACGATACCTTTCATTTTGATACCCCCTTACGCCAATCGAGTGCTTTGTCATACAATTCTTTTTCAAACAATATTTTCTGTACCGTTGCTTTCCATTTTGGATCTTGTGAAGCAATGGCATCCTCTAAAACGGCATGGGCAAGTGTCAATTTCTTCGCACTTAACGTTGCAGGCTGACAGATAAGCTCACCAAGCACGATGTCACCCGGAAACCCCCATAGGGTCAGTAGGTAAGCACTCAGTGTTGTCGCTTCTTTCATTTGCCAATTAAACGAGTGTTCGGATAATTGCAATACACAGATTTCGCCTATAGCACCAAGTAAACAAACGACTTGTAGATCTTCAATATCTTGTTTTTCCAAATCGAGAACAGGCCCAAGTGACTTCGCTAATTGTGCCTTTTTCATCGCTTTATTGTTTATTTCAAAAAGTTGTTTCGAAGAAATGCGCTGGTTACCTATTTTCTCTATTTCAAAACACGTCAAAATAGCTTCCGTAAACTCAGAACCAAGCCGGAATACGGCTTGCTGCACAGAATGGACAGGTGATGCAAACCCTAACATGGCTGAATTTGAGATTTGAATCAATTTCGCTGCAAGCGGGGGATTTAACGAAATTAAGTCCGCGGCTTGTTCTAATAATGGAGGGGACAACCTTAACAAACGCAAGGTATCAATCAGCGTTTCTGGTAAGACAGGTAATTTAGTCAGTTGGCCAAGCTCTGCGCGTTCTTCAAGCGTCAAGCCTAGCAAGGGAAGCAATTTAGATGCGTTTATCACATCAACAAGTTGTGCTTTGGTAAATGGTTTCGCTAAATAGAAATGGGCAAGATTATCAACTTGCATAGAAAAATCGGTAGCAACTTCGCCAGAAAGTAAACAGCGCAGCGCTGTTGGACAAATAATTCGGGCTTGTTCCAGCACTTCGAGGCCGGAACATTCGGGCATGACTAAGTCACTGAAAATAATATCAGGCTCACCTAATTCTTCTACACAAGCAGCAAATTCAAGTGGGTTGTTGACCGTTTTCACTTCGCACTCGAAATCGATGTGCAAAATGGCGCGGCTTAATGCTTTTAGTAAAAGCGCATCATCATCGATTAATATCACTTTCAACTTGGCGTTACCCCAAAACCAAACTAAGCCATATTTCTATTTGTTTCTCTTTCTAGCTTAGACTAAATTATGAATAGCGATAGTAAATTACAAAAATGCCACGGCCTATGACTGCGATTGAGTTAGACCTACAAAAACACCCGCCTAAGATTCTTTGTTTAGATGACGAAGAAAGTGTTTTACGGTCTCTCGCCCGCTTACTTAGACACCATGGCATGGAGATAGAAACATTTACCAGCGGTTTCGAAGCGCTCGCGGCTTTGGAAAAGGACGACTTCGAAGTCATTATTAGCGATATGCGAATGCCACAAATGACCGGTGATGTTTTTCTTGCCAAAACCAAAGCACTCTCGCCTGATTCTCAACGCATCCTCCTGACCGGCTATTCCGACTTTTCGTCAACGGTTAATGCGGTTAACGAAGGAGGTATTCATTTTTATCTTCAAAAGCCTTGGCAAAACGAGCATTTACTTTCCACGGTAAAAGAAGCCGTGGAAAAATATCGATTGAAGAAACAAAACGCCGAACTACAAGAAAAGGTCAAAAAACAAAACGCCGAACTCAAAGAACTCAATCAATCATTGGAACAGTTAGTTGAAAAACGAACTTCACAGATAAAACAAGTACTTAAACAACTGGAAGTGGCGCATGAACATGAGAAGAAAGAGCACAAATCTACTGTTGAAGTGTTATACAACTTCATAAATGCTAACCCATATTTAGATGCTGATTTTGCACAAAGTGTTGCTACAACCTGCGCACAAATCGCGAAAAAACTGAAACTTAGCGAACATTTAGTCGAAACGGCAAGAATGGCGGGTTACCTTGCACAAGTAGGTTTACTTGCGATGGATCCGGCCATTTACCGTCACCCAGTAGCTCAACTCGATGAAAATAAAAGAAAAATTTACTTTACACACCCCGCTACGGCGCAGCTCATGCTTATGCCTGCAACGCATTTACATGAAGTCTCTGAAGCAATTTATCATCAATTTGAAAAGTACAATGGTAATGGCATACCCAAAGGTTTAAAAGAACATGAGATCCCAGTATGTGCTCACATACTGGCGGTGGCGCGCGACTACTGGCAATACATTAAAGATAGCAATAAGCCGATGAATGAGCGTAAGGAAACCTCTTTAGAAATGCTTAAAATGTATAGCGGTAATTTTTATCATCCAAAAATGGTGAAAGCACTGATTGCCGTGCTCGCGGATGCTAAGACCTCACAAGCACAACACGTAGGATCAATGGACATTATTTCATCGCAAGAGCTGAAAGCAGGCATGGTATTGGGTCTTGCTATCCACAGCAACAAGGGCATTATGTTACTGCCAAAAGGGCATGTGTTCTCCGACAAATCTATCGCTAAGCTCCAACAGTTAGAATCTCAACGACCTAATCCGTTTAGAATCATGGTTAAGTGATAATGTGGTCGCATTGATTCGGCATCGCGTTTGGCTGCCATTAGAAGAGAGGCAAACCCGAAACCGACGACAACGTTAAAATTATATTCGGTTAAATGATCGCTATCTGCTTGGTATACGTTTAGCTAATCTTGTAAAATAACAGACTGATTTCATTCGTCATAAAGGAGCAGAGGTGTCCCGTTTTTCAGCCATAACCGACAACCCACATGACAACCGTTTTAATCAGAAAACGGGGATCTTACTGACTAATTTAGGGAGTCCTGATGCGCCTACGCCAAGCGCGCTTCGTCGATATCTTCGCGAGTTTTTGTCCGACCCTCGAATTGTTGAAATTCCCCGTATTCTATGGATGATCATCTTACACGGTATCATTCTGCGCGTTCGTCCTGCCAAATCGGCAAAAACTTATGCGAGTATTTGGACTGAGCAAGGATCACCTCTCATTCAAATTACAAAAGAGCAAACAGCCAAACTCAATGAAAAACTACAACTAGAAGGCCTAGCTCATGCAAAAGTCGTCATGGCGATGCGCTACGGTAATCCTTCAATTGAACAAGGTTTAGAAACGCTTCGTGCCGAAGGGATCACGCGGATAATCGTACTGCCTCTCTATCCACAATATTCAAGTGCGACAACAGGCTCAACCTTTGATGCAATCGCCAAAGTTCTATCCAAATGGCGATGGGTGCCTGAACTGCACTTTTTAAACGGCTATCATGATTCACCTGAATACATTGAGTCACTCGCGGCATCCGTAAAAGAAGACCTAGAAAAACATGGTACACCGCAAAAGCTCGTGTTTTCTTACCACGGTACGCCTAAACTGTTTTTAGAACGTGGCGATCCTTATTACTGTTTTTGTATGAAAACCACCCGTTTGGTGAAGGAAAAGTTAGGTTTAAGCGATGAACTAGTCGAAACCACGTTCCAAAGTCGATTCGGTAAAGCGGAGTGGTTAAAGCCATACACCGATGCGACACTGCGTTCGTTTCCGAGTAATGGTATTAAAGACGTTGCAATCTTAAGCCCTGCTTTTAGCGCGGACTGTTTAGAAACACTTGAAGAACTGGAAGAAGAAAACCGTCATTATTTCTTAGAGTCTGGTGGTGAACACTATCGATACATTCCCGCTTTGAATACCAGAGACGATCACATTGATGCGATGTTCAGTTTGCTAAAGCCGCTTCTTTAACTTAAACCATAACAAAATCGCGCGAGGGTTATCGCGCGATTTTTTCTCTGTAAATCAATTTATTGGGAATTAGCTAAATTCAAATTCCGGGGCATTAAGCATCATTAAACATTCTTTTAGTGGCTTTGCAGAACTAAATAAGTACCCTTGAACATAATGGCAACCAAACTCCCGTAACATCTGCAATTGTTCATTCGTTTCAACGCCCTCGGC